>VGCA01000114.1 GCA_016870245.1 Actinomycetota bacterium
GGCCATCTGCCAGCCGTCCTCGCCCCGCTCGGAGCCGAGCCACAGGTAGAAGGTCGACGGGCCGCCGTCGGACCGGTAGCCGCGTGCGGCGAGCACCGGCGCGAGCCGGGCCCGGCGGGCGGCGTAGCGAGCCCGCTGCTCCTCGACGTGGGCGTCGTCGGCGAACGCCGCGGCGCCCGCTGCCTGCACCGGCGCCGGCACCATGAAGCCCGCGTGCTTGCGCACCTCCCCGAGGTACTGCACGAGGGTCGGGTCGCCGGCCACGAAGCCGGCCCGCAGCCCGGCGAGGTTGGAACGCTTCGACAGCGAGTGCACGGAGAGGATTCCGTCGAGCCCGGCGAACAACGCGGTGACCGGAGCGATGGGCGCGCCCGAGTCGTCGTAGGTGAACTCGGCGTAGCACTCGTCGCTCGCCACGACGATCCCCCGGCTCCTCCCCCACTCGGCGTTGCGGACGATCTCGTCGGGCGTCGCACAGGCACCAGTGGGGTTGGCGGGGTCGTTGAGCCACAGCACCAGGGCCCGCTCGGCATCGGCGGGATCGACCGCGTCGAGATCCAGATGCCAGCGGTCGTCGACCGGCACCGGAACGGCCCGCAGCCCGGCGAGGGTGGCTCCCATCGCGTAGGTGGGGTACGAGACCGCGGGGTACAGCACGGTGTCGCGCGACGGGTCGCGCAGCGCCAGGTGGTGCGGGAGCGAGGCGACGAGCTCCTTGGTGCCGATGCAGGCGATCACCTGGTCGGGGGTGAGGGCCACGCCGAAGCGCCGCTCCAGCCAGCCGGCCGCCGACTCCCGGTAGCCCGGCGTGCCGATCGACGGCGGGTACCCGGTGGCCGCCCGGGTGGCCGAGATCAGCGCCTCGGCCACGACCTCGGGCATCGGGTCGACCGGCGTGCCCACCGACGCGTCGACCACCCCGCCGGGCAAGGCGTCGGCGGTCGCCTTCAGCGACGCGAGCCGGTCCTGGGGGTAGGGCGGCGGGACGAATCCGGTCGGTGCGCTCACGGCGCCGAGGCTAGGTCACCGCACCCGGGCCCGGGATCCGATTCGCACACGCGGGCACGCGCGGCGACCCGCACCGCGCGCTCGCGACGCGGCGGTGGGACGCCCCGGTCACGCCACCTGGAAGTCGGAGACCTTGGAGGCCACGGCCTGCGGGAGGCGGGCCCGCACCCGGGTTCCGTCGTCGGCGTGCACCTCCACGAGCACCTCGCCGTCGCGGTGCAAGGCGGCGAGCAGGTCGCCCCGGTCGTACGGGATGAGCAGCTCGTAGATCGGGATCATCGAGCGCAGGCGTGACCCGACCGCATCGAGCAGCTTGTCGACGCCCTCACCGGTGCGGCCCGACACGGCCACCGCGCCCGGGTGGGCCGCCACGATCTCCTCGACCGCCTCCGGGTCGGCGGCGTCGATCTTGTTGACGACCACCAGCTCGGGCAGCTCGTCGGCGTCGATCTCGTGGAGCACCGTGTGCACCGCGTGGATCTGCCCCTCGGGGTCGACGGCGGCGGCGTCGACCACGTGCAGCACGAGGTCGGCGTCGGCGGTCTCGGCCAGCGTGGAGCGGAACGCCTGCACCAGCTGGTGGGGCAGGCGGCGCACGAAGCCGACGGTGTCGCTGCACAGCACCGTCTCGCCGCCGGGCAGGCGCAGGCGCCGGGTGGTGGTGCCGAGCGTGGAGAACAGGCGGTCCTCCACCAGCACGTTGGCGTCGGTGAGCCGGTTGAGCAGGGTCGACTTGCCGGCGTTGGTGTAGCCGACGAGCGCGACCGTCGGGATCGCCCGGCGGAGGCGGGCCTTGCGCTGGACCGAGCGGGTCTGGGCCAGCTGGTCGAGCTCGCGCTCGAGCGTGCTCACCCGCCGGAGGATCCGCCGGCGGTCGACCTCGAGCTGGGTCTCGCCCGGGCCCCGGGTGCCGATGCCGGCACCCTGCTGGCTGAGCTGGAGACCCCGGCCCCGCAGGCGGGGCAGGCGGTAGCGCAGCTGCGCCAGCTCCACCTGGAGCATGCCCTCCTGACTGGTCGCATGCTGGGCGAAGATGTCGAGGATCAGCGCGACCCGGTCGACGACATCGCGCTCGAAGCGCTGCTCGAGGTTGCGCTGCTGCGCCGGCGAGAGCTCGTCGTCGAACACCACGACGTCGACGTCGAGCGCGTCGGCGAGCTCGCGCAGCTCCTGGGCCTTGCCCTTCCCGATGTAGGTGGCCGGATCGGGCCGGTCGCGCCGCTGCAGCTCGCGCTCGACCGGGTCGGCGCCGGCGGTGTCGACGAGCAGCGCGAGCTCGTCGAGCGACTCGCGGGCCTCCTCGGCGGTGCGCATGCCGTTGCCGGTGCCCACGAGCAGCGCGCGCTGGCGAACGACGTCGAGGTCGACCTCGGTTGCGGTGAGCCGGCGCCGACCACGGGCGACGTGGGTGTCCCAGGCCTCGTCGTCGAAGTCCCGGTCATCGCCCGAAAGGTCGTCGATGGTGACGTCGTCGGAGAGGTCGTCGAGGTCGTCGAGGTCGTCCAGGTCGTCGACTGCCCGGTCGTCGTCGTGGGGCGCGGGTGGCGTCACGAGGCGTCCAGTCCGAGCGCGGTCGGATCGACCGACACGTCGAACACGTGGACGACGGGACCCCCGAGGCGGACGGTGTCGCCCACCTCCACGGTGAGCTCGCCGCCGAGCACCCGCACCGTCACCCGCGGGCCCACGAGGTCGCGCCGGTGCGCCACCGCGGCCGACGCGCACGCGCCGGTGCCACACGACAGGGTCTCCCCCACCCCCCGCTCCCATACCCGCATGCGGAGCCCGTTCACGCCGTCGGGCGCCACGAACTCGACGTTGGTGTGGCGGGGGAAGCGGGGATCGGCCTCGAGGTGCGGGCCATGCTGGGTGACCCGCGCCGCGGCGACGTCGTCGACGAAGCACACCCAGTGCGGGTTGCCCATCCCCGCGGCGTCGCCCCGGTACGTGACGCCGTGGAGCTCGGCGGTGAGGTCGAACGGGCTGGCGGCGGCAACCGGGATGGTGGCGGGGTCGAAGCTGACCGGACCCATGTCGACGGTGGCGGCCACGACCCGGCCGTCACTCCCCCGGTCGAGCTCCAGCGTGCGCCGGCCACCACCGGTGTCGACCACCAGGATGTCGGTGCCCAGACCGGCCTCGACCGCGGCCCAGGCCAGGGCGCGGATCCCGTTGCCGCTCATCTCGGCGATGCCGCCGTCGGCGTTGTGCAGCGTCATCGTCGCGTCGGCGCCGTCGGTCCCCGGCGCCAGGAGGATGAGCCCATCGGCCCCCACGCCCGTGTGCCGGTCGCACAGGGCGCGCGCGAGGGCCGCCGACACCGGGGGCGCGTCGGCGCCGAGGCGCGTCCACACCAGGAAGTCGTTGCCGGTGGCGTGGAGCTTGGCGAGCGGGATGGCGACGGGAGACATCACCTACAGCATTCCAGGAGTGCCGGGGCCAGGGAGACCGGATTGCCGGCGGTGCCCCACCAGGTGATGCGGGGGTCCCGCCGGAACCAGCGGATCTGGCGGCGGGCCAGCTGGCGGGTGCGCAGCACCGTGGCGGCCCGCGCGGCATCGACGTCGGGGGCCGTCCCGTCGACCACCGCGATCGCCTCCCGGTACCCGATGGCCTGGGCGGCCGTGCGCGACAGCGGGGGGCGGGTGGGCGCCGTGAGCGCGCGGGCCTCGTCGAGGATCCCGCCGGCGTACATGGCGCCGACCCGAGCCCGGATGCGGTCGTCGAGCACGGGGCCGGGGAGCCAGACGCCGAGGATGCGGACGGGGAACACGGTCTCGCCGTGCTCCTCCAGCCCCACCCCGCTGGCCGAGAACGGCTCCCCCGTGATCTCCATCACCTCGAGTGCCCGCACGATCCGGCGCCGGTTGCCGGGCTCGATGCGGGTGGCCGCCGCCGGGTCGCGGGCCACGACCTCCTCGTACAGGCGCAGGAGCCCCCCGGGCTCGTCGGCCTCGGCCTCGAAGCGGGCCCGGACCTCGGGGTCCTCACCGGGGAAGCGCAGGTCGTCGGTCACCGCCCGCACGTAGAGCCCCGTTCCCCCGACGAGCAGGGCCCGGCGACCCCGCGCGGCGATGTCGGCCACCGCCGCCCGGGCCTCGGCCTGGAAGCGGGCCACCGACCACTCCTCGGACGGATCGGCGACATCGAGCAGGTGATGGGGCACCCGGGCCCGCTCGGCGGTTGTGGCCTTCGCGGTGCCGACGTCCATGCCCCGGTACACCTGCATCGAGTCGACCGACACGATCTCGACGTCGCCGAGCGCGTCCGCGAGCTCCAGCGCGAGCGCCGACTTCCCGACCGCGGTGGGGCCGACCAGCGCGAGGTGTGGGCCGGTCGCGATCGCAGGTCCCTCAGGCCGAGGCGACGGGGATGCGGAGCTTCGGCGCGGGCGGCGCGTGCACCACGTCGACCAGCTCGGCGGCGAGCCAGTGCGGGGCGCCGCGGGTGATCTCGACGGCCACGTAGGAGCCGGGTCGGGCCGCGGCGCCGGTCGCGCTGAAGTGGACGAGCTTGTTCTGACGGGTGCGCCCACTGGCCCTGGTGGGGTCCTTCTTCGACGGGCCCTCCACCAGCACCTCCTCGACGCGCCCCACCCGGGCCTCGTGCCTGGCCAGGGCCGAGCGCTCGACGACGTCGGTGAGGCGCCGCATCCGGTCGGCCGCGACCGCGGGATCGACGAACCCGGCGGTCATGTCGGCGGCAGGCGTGCCCGGACGGGGCGAGAAGACGAACGTGTACGCGGAGTCGTACTGCGCCGTCTCGGCGACGGCGAGGGTCGCCTCGAAGTCGGCGTCGGTCTCCCCGGGGAAGCCCACGATGATGTCCGTGGTGACCGCGAGGTCGGGGATGCCGGCCCGGGCGTCGGCCAGCCTCGCGAGGTAGCGCTCGGCGGTGTAGCCGCGGTGCATCGCCGCGAGGATGCGGTCGCTGCCCGACTGCAGCGGCAGGTGGAGGTGCTCGCAGACGGCCGCGCACTCCGCCATCGCCCCGATGGTCTCGGGCCGGAGGTCCTTCGGGTGCGGCGACGTGTACCGCACCCGGCGGATGCCGTCGACCGCGTCGACCGCGCGGAGCAGGTCGGCGAACTGGGGGCGGTACTGGCCGGCCCCGAGATCGCGGCCGTAGGAGTTGACGTTCTGGCCGAGCAGGGTGATCTCGCTCACGCCGTCGGCCGCCAGGGCCTCGACCTCGTGGACGATGTCGCCCATGCGGCGACTGACCTCGGACCCGCGCACGATCGGCACGATGCAGAACGTGCACGAGTTGTCGCACCCGATCTGGATGGTGACCCAGGCCGCGTGGTCGACCTCACGGCGGGCCGGCAACGCCGACGGGTACGCCTCGTGCTCCTCCACGATCTCGAGCACCGGGCCCTCGAGGCGCGACCGCTCCAGCAGCGCCGGCGCGCGGGCGAGGTTGTGGGTGCCGAACACGACGTCGACGTGGGGGGCCCGGGCCTGGATGAGGTCCCGGTCCTTCTGGGCCAGGCAGCCGCCCACCGCGATCTGGAGGTCGGGTCGACGGGCCTTGAGCGACTTCAGGTGGCCAAGGGTGCCGTAGAGCTTGTCGTCGGCGTTCTCCCGGATGCAGCACGTGTTGAGCACCACGACGTCGGCCGACTCGGCGTCGGCGGCGGCCTCCATCCCCTGCTCGGCGAGCAGGCCGGCGATCCGCTCGGAGTCGTGCTCGTTCATCTGGCACCCGAAGGTGCGCACGAAGTACCGACGGGTCTCGCTCACGGCCACCCAGTCTACGAGCGGCCGGACCGAGGCCCCCTCGCGTAGGTTGAGGCGGTGGATGTGACCGTGGTCGGATTCTTGGTGGCCGCGGGCGTCATCATCTTCGGGTCGATCGTGCAGGGCACCATCGGCTTCGGCCTCGGGCTGCTGTCGGCGCCGTTCATCGCCATCGCCATCCCCGAGGCGATCCCGGTGGTCCTGGTGATGGTGGCCTGGCCGATCGGCGGGGTGACCGCCGTGCGCGAGCACCACGCCCTCGACCACTTCGCCCTGCGCTGGATGCTGGTGGGGGCGGTCCCGGGCACGCTGATCGGCCTCTGGATCATCCATCTGGCGTCGGCGTCGACGCTCGGGGTGATCGTCGGCATCACCACCCTGGCCGGGGTGATGGCCACCATGGTGAGCCCGCCGATCCCCGTCAACCGCACGAGCGCGTGCTCGGCCGGCCTGATCGGCAACATCACGGGCACCGCGGCGTCGGTCGGCGGTCCCCCGGTGGCGCTGCTCTTCCAGCACCACGGTGGGCCGACGATCCGCTCCACGCTCGGCGCCTACTTCGCGCTGAGCGCGACGCTGTCGGTGATCGGCTACGGCGCCACCGGCGAGATCACCGTCGACCGGCTGCTGCTCACCCTGGCGCTGCTCCCGGCGATGCTGTTCGGCGCATGGCTGAGCAAGCACTTCCACGGCCTCGTCGACGCCGGCTGGCTGCGCCCGTCGGTGCTGGTGCTCTCCTCCGTCGCCGGCACCATCGCCATCCTCCGCGGCATCCTCTGACCCCGCACCCCCCGTCCGACCATGTGACGGATTCCGGCGACATGTGCCCGCTGACGTCACATGCTCCGGGACGGGCAGGGAGCGACGCGAGTCGGCGCGGGCCCCGGAGAGGACCCGCGCCGATCGTGCCGCCCGACCCGCCCCAACAGTGGGCCGGACGGCGGGGGTGCTCAGTCGAGGCTGATGGGCTCGTCGTCGGCCTCGGTCATGCCGTCGGCGCCGTCGAGGAGGTCGATCTCCCCGTCGGTCTCGACGATGCCGGCCTCGACCTTGACCTTCTCCATGATCTCGACCATGAGGTCGAGGTTCTCGGCGAGGTAGCTCTTGACGTTCTCCCGGCCCTGACCGAGCTGCTCGCCCTCGTAGGTGAACCAGGCGCCCGACTTCTTGACGATGCCGAGGTCGACGGCGACGTCGAGCAGCGAGCCCTCACGGCTGATGCCCTTGCCGTACATGATGTCGAACTCGGCCTGCTTGAACGGGGCGCTGACCTTGTTCTTCACCACCTTGACCCGGGTGCGGTTGCCGGTGATCTCGGCGCCGTCCTTGATCGACTCGATGCGGCGGATGTCGAGGCGGACCGACGAGTAGAACTTCAGCGCCCGGCCGCCCGGCGTGGTCTCGGGCGACCCGAACATCACGCCGATCTTCTCCCGCAGCTGGTTGATGAAGATGCAGATGGTCCGGGACCGGTTGAGGTTGGCGGTGAGCTTGCGCAGGGCCTGGCTCATCAGCCGGGCCTGGAGGCCGACGTGGGTGTCGCCCATCTCGCCCTCGATCTCGGCCCGGGGCACGAGCGCCGCCACCGAGTCGATGACCACGACGTCGAGCGCGCCCGAGCGGATCAGCATGTCGGCGATCTCGAGTGCCTGCTCACCGGTGTCGGGCTGGGAGATGTAGAGGTCGTCGACGTTGACGCCGATGTTCTGCGCGTAGAGCGGGTCCATGGCGTGCTCGGCGTCGATGTAGGCGCAGACGCCGCCGTTGCGCTGGGCCTCGGCCACCACGTGCATGGCGAGGGTCGACTTCCCGGAGGACTCCGGCCCGAAGATCTCGACGACCCGGCCCCGGGGCAGGCCGCCGATGCCGAGCGCCAGGTCGAGGGCGAGGGCCCCGGTGGGGATCGCCTCGATCGACACGCTGGGCCGCTCGCCCAGACGCATGATCGCACCCTTGCCGAACTGCTTCTCGATCTGCCCCATGGCCATCTCGAGCGACTGGTTCCGGTCCACTGTGTTCTCCTCTGCGGTCCTCGCCGGCGTCCGGCGGGGGTCGGTCTCGGGGGGAAGGCTGCTCGGAGAGAGCGTCTGGGGTGACGGTACGACGGGGGTGTGACGGTTACCCCCGACCGCCGGGCCCCCCTTCCGGAGCGCCGGGCCGGTGGATCACACCGTGGTAGTTCCAGACGTGAGATTAGCGAACACCCGTTCGGTTTGCAAGCACCCGGGGACCGAACGCGCCGGCCTCACTCGCCGACGGGCCAGTGCTCCACCGCGAGCTCGGGCATGGGGAAGTCCTTCGGGTTGCCCGTGGCGAGCCGGCCCCCGACCGTCAGCGCCGCCGCCGCGATCAGGCAGTCGGCCTGGGTCAGGATGCGGCCCCGGGCGGCGTAGCGCCGTCGCCACTCCCCGGCGATCCACCCGTCGGCCGGGCCCAGCGGCGCGCTCCGCAGCGCGCCCAGCAGCAGCTCGGCGCCCGCCTCCTCGCGGGGTCGGATGCCTCGCGCGATCTCCTCGGCGCTCACCGCGCACACGTACGGGAGATCGCCACGGGATCGCAGGGACGCCAGCCGGGCCACCGCGCCGGACCGACCCCGCAGCAGGTCGATCAGGACAGTGGTGTCGAGGACGACGGCGCCCACCGCTCAGCCGACGCGCGGCCCGTCGGCCCGCCGACCGGCCCGGACCCAGGCCGCGGGGTCGTCGTCCCAGGCGTGACCGGCGTCGCCGATCGATCCGATCGCCTGCTCGATGAGGTCCCAGCGCTCGTCGTCGTCGAGGGCGCGCTCGACCGCCGCGGCGATGAACCGGCTGCGCCGCCGCTCCCCCACCCGCCGGTCGAGCCGGGCCACGAGGTCGTCGTCGAGCGTGATGTGCACCCGCATATGTGCCGAGGATAGCCCACTGTACGGCACACTGATCGCGTCAGCCCGTGAGCGGGATCCGGGCGACCTCGGTGTGGACGGCGCCGGTGGCCCGGGTGTCGCTCGCCATCAGGCACACGTGGTCGACGGTCCAGGGCGGCCCGATCGCGTCCTCCCCCACGGCGGCCACCACCGGGCGCAGGTCGGCGGCCCGGGAGCACCGGGCGACGGTGAGGTGGGGTCGGAAGGGGCGGTCGTCGGGCGCCAGTCCGGCGTCGACGCAGCCGGCCTCCACGGCGGCGGCGAGCGCGCCCAGCGCGTCGGCGGAAGGCCCGGGCACGACACCCAGCCACAGGGCGGAGCCGTGGCGCGCCTTCGGGAACGCACCGCCACCGCTGAGCTGTAGGCCCCCCATGGGCGCGACCTCCGCGCACGACGCGCGAACCGCGCGCGCCAACGCGTCGGCGTCGGGCACCCGACCGCAGAACCGGAGCGTGACGTGCCACTGCGCGGGCGGCATCCACCGCAGCCCGTCGACCGGCGGTACGGCGCGCAGCCGCTCCGCCATCGCGTCGACCACCCCGGCCGGCGGGAAGACCGCGAGGAACGCGCGCGACAACGAGGTCACGCGCGCACCGCCGCCGCTGCCGTCAGACCGACACCGAGTTCAGCCGCATCCGCAGCAGGTTGAGCACGGTGATCGTGGAGAACTGCCGGATGCGCTCGCGGTCGAACGGCAGCTTCGCCGACACCGCCTCGGTCTCGTGGCCGGGCACCGCGATCGCGTACCAGACGGTGCCGACCGGCTGGCCCTCCTGCTCGGCCGGGCCGGCCACGCCGGTGATGCCGATGCCGACGTCGGCGCCGAGGACGCGCTGCGCGGCCTCGGCCATCTGCTGCGCGCACTCCCCCGAGATGATCTTCTCGGCGGTGACCCCGAGCACGTCGCGCTTCACGTCGGTGGCGTACGACGCGACCGAGCCGCGGAACACCTCCGACGCGCCCGGCACGTTGGCCAGCCGTGCGCCGATGAGCCCGCCGGTGAGCGACTCGGCCACTCCGAGGGTCCAGCCCCA
>VGCA01000115.1 GCA_016870245.1 Actinomycetota bacterium
GGTCCGGCTCCAGCGCGACCTCGATGGCGCGTACGGCGCCGGCGACGGCTGCTTCGACGTGATGACCGCCGCCGGGCCGGTCGCCAGCCGCCAGGCCGACGTGCCCTACATCGGCGCGTCGACGCAGAAGCTGCTCACCGGCGCCGCCGCGCTCGCGGTGCTCGGCCCCGACTCGACGCTGAGCACCCGCGTGCTCGCGACCGGTGACCCGGCGTCGGGCTCGGTCGACAAGCTCGTCCTGGTCGGCGGTGGCGACCCGCTCCTGTCGACCGAGGAGTTCCGGGCCGCGCTCGCGTCCGACCCCAAGACGGCCGGAACGCCGTCGACCTCGATGGAGGCGCTCGCCGACGCCGTCGTCGCCAAGGGGGTCCGGCAGGTGGGTGCCCTCCTCGTGGTCGACGACCGCTACGACGCCGAGCGATACCACCCGACCTGGCCCGCCAGCTACCGCACCGAGGGCCAGGTCGGCCCGGTCGGCGCGCTCACGGTCAACAAGGGGTTCAGTCGCCTCAAGCCCACACCGGTGCCGGTCGACGATCCCGGACTCGCCGCAGGCAACACCTTCGCCGGCCTCCTGCGGGCCCGGGGCGTGGCGGTGGGCGGCGGCGCCCAGCGCGGGAAGGTCCCCGAGGCGGCGAACGAGATCGCGGTCGTGGAGTCGACGCCGGTGAAGGCGCTCGTGGCCGAGGTCGTGCGCTCGAGCGACAACCTCGCCTCGGAGATGCTGATCAAGGAGATCGGCGTGCGGGCGGCCAAGGCGGGCACCACCGCCGCGGGCACGGCCGCCGCCGCGAAGCAGCTGGCCGACCTCGGCGTGCCGATGGACGGCGTCGTCCTGGCCGACGGCTCCGGGCTGTCACGCGAGAACCGGGTGACGTGCCGCGCGCTGGTGGGCGCCGTCGACCTGGGAGCCCGACCGGAGCTCGCCGCGCTGTGGGAGGGGATGGCGGTCGCCGGGCAGACCGGGACCCTCGCCGACGAGCTCCTCGGCAGCGGGCTCGAGGGTCGCCTCCGCGGCAAGACCGGCTTCCTCAACGGCGTCACCGGCCTCGCGGGCCTCGTCGACGTCGGGCGAGCCCTGCGGTTCTCGCTGATCGTCAACGGCAGCTTCGGGGAGGCCGAGGCGATCCGGATCCGCGGCCGGCTCGCACAGATCGTCGCCGGATTCCCCCAGGCGCCGCCGCCCGACGCCCTCGTGCCGGCCCCGGCCGCCCCCGTGCCCGTCGCGACGACCCCGGGGATCACCACCCCGCCGACGGCCGCCGCGCCCTAGTATCCCTGCGTGCCCGAGCCCAGCAACTCCCGACCGTCGCTGCCGTCGTTCGGCGCCCCGAGCCGCCCGTCGCTCCCGCAGCTCGCGCTGGAGCTGAAGGACCTGCTCGTCACCTACTTCAAGCAGGAGACGCTGCTCCCGCTCCAACAGCTCGGGCGCTACCTCGCGTTCGGCATCGCCGGATCGGTGCTGATGGGCACCGGCGTCATGCTGATGGCACTCGGACTCCTGCGCCTCCTGCAGACCGAGACGGGCAGCACCTTCGGCGGCAACTGGTCGTGGGTCCCGTACGTCATCGTCTTCGCCGTGCTGGTGATCGCGGCCGCGATCGCCTGGACCGCCCGCAAGACGTTCCGCGTCAAGAAGGAGCTCGAGCGATGACCTCGGAAGGGGAGCAGTCATGAGCATGCCGAGCGCGGCGCAGCCGAAGGTCACGCGCGCCGACATCGAGGCGAAGTTCCGCCAGATCCAGGGCGACGTCGAGACCGGCGTGGATTCGGGCCGAGACATCGGCAAGGTCGGGCTGATCGTCGGCGTCGTCGTCGCGATCGGGGTGGTGTACATCCTCGGGCGCCGCCACGGGCGCAAGAAGCGGACCATCGTCGAGATCAAGCGGGTCTGACCCGTGTGGCGATCCCTCCTGCTGTGGACGTGGCGGTGGTTCTTCCGCAACTGGAAGCGCAACCTCCAACGGGTGAGCACCACCACCGCCGTCCTGACGCTCGTGAAGCAGTTCTTCAACGGGAAGCCCGAGACGGTGTTCCGCGGTTCGATGGAGCCGGGGACGGGGATCCAGATCCGGGTGCTCCCGCCGTCGGAGCGCTGATCCGGAGGCGTCCGGCGCCTCCCGAGTCCCCGGTGAAGCCGTGAAGGTGCTCCTGCGCAACCCCCGACGCGAGATCGAGGTCCCCGGTCCGACGACCGTGGGCGCCCTCCTCGCGCGTCTCGACCTCAACCCCGAGTCGGTGCTCGTGATCGTGGGCGACGAGCTGGTGACCCACGACGCCACCCTCCCCGACACCGCATCCGTCGAGATCCGCCCCGTGATCTCGGGTGGGAGCGGAGCGAGCGTCCGGAGCCTCACCGAGGTGCAGCCCCGATCGACCGATGCCGCGAGCGAGCGGAGCGACCCATGGGGTGGGAGCGGAGCGAGCGTCCGGAGCCTCACCGAGGTGCAGCCCCGATCGACCGATGCCGCGAGCGAGCGGAGCGGCAGATGGGGATGAAGTGTCGGGTCTGCCGCGAGCCGGCGGTGATCGACCTGAAGCGGCACAACGCCAACTTCTGCCACCCGCACTTCGTCGCGCACTGCGAGGAGCAGGTGCGCCGGGCGATCCGCCACTTCGCCATGATCCGACCGGGGGAGAAGGTGCTGGTCGCGGTGTCGGGGGGCAAGGACTCGCTCGCGCTGTGGGACCTCCTCACCCGGCTCGGCTACCCGGCCGACGGGCTGTACATCGGACTCGGCATCGACGACTACTCCGACGAGTCCCTCGACCACGTACGCCGCTTCGCCGGGGCCCGCGGGCTCACCCTCCACGTCGTCGACCTCGCCACCGACCACGGCTTCACCATTCCCGACGCCGCCGCCGCCACGCGTCGCGCGCCCTGCGGCGCCTGTGGCCTCTCGAAGCGGCACATCTTCAACCAGGTCGCGCTCGACGGCGGCTACGACGTGGTGTGCACCGGGCACAACCTCGACGACGAGGCCGCCGTGCTGCTCGGCAACGTCCTGCACTGGGATCTCGACTACCTGGCCCGTCAGCATCCAGCGCTGCCCGCCGCCCCGGGCTTCGCCCGCAAGGTCAAGCCGCTCTACCGGCTGGGGGAGCGGGAGATGGCCGCCTACTGCGTGCTCGAGCGGATCGACTACCAGGTGGAGGAGTGCCCCATGGCCGCGGGCAACCGCCACATCGGGTACAAGGAGACGCTCAACGACCTCGAGGCCCGCTCGCCCGGGAGCAAGGCGGCGTTCCTGTTCGGCTTCCTGGAGAAGGCCCACCCGGTGCTCGGCCGGGGCGAGACTGACGACGGCGTCGTGCTGCACCCGTGCCCGAGCTGCGGCGCGCCCACGCCGGGCGAGGTCTGCGCGTTCTGTCGCCTCCGCGCCCGCGCGATCCCGGTGACGGCGTCGTGAACCCCGTGCCGCGCGGTCCGTTCGCCGAGGGTGACAAGGTCCTCCTGCTCGACAGCAAGCGCCGCCGCCATCTCGTGACCCTGAAGCCCGACGGCGAGTTCCACTCCCACGCCGGGGTCCTCAAGCACGCCGACCTGATCGGGGCCGACGAGGGGATCAGCGTGCGCACCACCAAGGGCGCGCGGCTGATCGCGGTGCGGCCCACCCTCGGCGACTTCGTGCTCGAGATGCCGCGCGGGGCGCAGGTGATCTACCCCAAGGACCTCGGGCCGATCCTGATGCACGCCGACGTGTTCCCGGGCGCGCGGGTGCTGGAGTCGGGCGTAGGGTCCGGTGCGCTCACGATGACCTTGCTGCGCGCCCTCGGCCCGCAGGGCCACGTCCTCGGGTACGAGATCCGCGACGACTTCGCCGGCCGCGCCCGCCGCAACGTCGAGGCGTTCCTCGGCCCCGACGTGCCCCTCGACATCGAGGTGCGCGACATCTACGACGGGATCGAGGCGACCGGGCTCGACCGGATCCTCCTCGACCTACCCGAGCCCTGGCGGGTGGTCCCGCACGCCGAGACGGCGCTCGTGCCGGGCGGGATCCTGCTCGCCTACCTACCCACCATCCTCCAGGTGTCGCAGCTGCGCGATGTCATCGCCGAATCGGCCTTCGGCATGGCCCAGACGCTGGAGGTGCTCCAGCGCACGTGGCACGTCGAGGGCCAGTCGGTGCGGCCCGACCATCGCATGGTCGCGCACACGGGGTTCCTCACCTTCGCACGGCTGCTCGCCCCGATCGAGTGACCCCGATCGGGTGAGCTGGTTCGACCTCGCCCTTGCCGCGCTGATCGGCTTGGCCGCATGGGGCGGGTGGCGGCTCGGAGTCGTCCGCGGGATCCTCGCCTGGGCCGGCTTCGTCGTGGGCACGGTCGTGGGCGTGGTGTTCGTCGACGACGTCACCGCGCGCTTCAGCGCGGCCACTCCGCAGACCCGGTTCGTGGCCGCGAGCCTGTTCATGCTGCTCGCGGTCATCGTGTTCCAGTCCCTCGGCGTGGCCCTCGGATCGGTGATCGCGTCGATGCTGCCCCCGGGACGCATGGTGCGCCGGGCCGACCGGATCGGGGGTGCGGTGGTCGGCGCCCTCGCCGTCCTCGCGATCCTCTGGCTCCTCATCCCGGCGCTGGCGAGCACCCCCGGCTGGTCGGCCCGCGCGGTACGCGACTCGTGGATCGCCCGCGAAGTCCAGGCCATGGCCCCCGACCCACCCCCGTCGGTGGCGTCCCTCGGCCGTCTGCTCGGCGAAGCCCCGTTCCCCGAGGTGTTCCGCCGGCTCACCGACCCCGACGCCGGCCCGCCCCCGCTCGACGGGCTCGATCCCGCGGTCGCGGCGGCGGTGAGCGCCGGCGTAGTGCGGGTGGAGGGCCAGGCGTGCAGCTTCCTCGTCGACGGCACGGGTTTCGCGGTGAGCGACTCGTTGCTCGTCACCAACGCGCACGTGGTGGCCGGGCAGCGCACGACCCGGGTGTTCTCGGAGGACGGCCGGCGACGCGACGCGACCGTCGTCGCCTTCGACCCCGGGCGGGACCTCGCGCTGCTGCGGGTCGACGGCGGGCTCAACCCGCTGCCGCTCGGCGAGGCCGCGGTCGACGGCGTGGGCGCGGTGGTCGGCCATCCCGGTGGCGGGCCCCTGCGCGCCGCGCCCGCACGGATCGACCGCATCTCCGACGCCCGCGGCACCGACATCTACCGCACCTCGCCGTCGGACCGCCGCGTCCTCGTCCTCGCCGCGCGGCTCCAGCCCGGCGACTCCGGCGCACCGCTCGTCGATCCGACGGGCACGGTGGTCGGGGTGGCCTTCGCCGTCGACCCCGGCTCCGAGACCACCGCGTACGCGCTCGCACGTGATGAGCTCGACGCGGTGCTCGGCGCGGCTGCCGGTGCGATCGAGCCGGTCCACACCGGTCCCTGCCTGCGCGGCTGAGCCGCCCACGCGCCGCGCCCACCCCATCCGGCCGGAGCGGGACGCGCCACGGCCCGGGCGCCGGGCCCGGGCCGTTCGGATCCGGATCGGAGATCGCGGACCGGAGATCAGGGAGTGCGCCCCCCGTGGGGAGCGACGGTCACTCGACCTCGATGAAGATGCACTCGCCGGGGCATTCCTCGGCCGACTCGATGGTGGCCTCCTCCATGCCGGCGGGCACCTCGGCGAGTCCCTCGGGGCCGCCCGGGTCGGAGAAGACCTTGGACCCCTCCTTGACGTAGGCGAGGCCGTCGTCGAGCAGGGTGAACACGTCGGGCGCGATCTCCTCGCACAGCCCGTCACCAGTGCAGAGGTCCTGGTCGATCCAGACCTTCATGCCGTCTCCTCCGTCGTCGGATCTTCGAGAGATGAGTGATGCCGTTCTCGGCCACGGACCGCCGTCGGCCGCAGGGAACAGGGTAGTCCGGGCCCTGCCATTTCTCAAGCATCCACCGGGTAAATCAAGTGCTGCCGCTTGGCGCGGAGTGGTGGAATGCCCCGTGTAGTGTCCGCGCACGAGGTCGTTCACGGTTCCGCCAAGGGGGCGAGAGGAGGTGCACGGCAGTGGCGCACGACGATGACGAAGCCCGGACCGAGGTGCCCGACGCCGACCTGCGGCTCGCGGTCAAGACGCTCGAGGAGGAGATCGCCGTCCTCCGCCGGCGCCTCCAGGACGCGCCCAAGCGGGTCCGCACCCTCGAGGAGCGCCTGCTCGAGACCAAGGGCCAGCTGGCCCAGGCGGTCTCCCAGAACGAGCGCCTCTCCGCCACCCTCCGCGAGGCCCGCGAGCACATCGCCGCGCTGCGCGAGGAGGTCGAGAAGCTCACCATGCCCCCGTCGGCCTACGGCACCTTCCTCGGCGCCAACGACGACGGCACCGTCGACGTGCTCAGCGCGGGCCGGAAGATGCGGGTCTCGGTGCACCCCGAGGTCGACGTCGAGGGGCTCGAGCGGGGCATGGAGGTCGCGCTCAACGAGTCGCTCAACGTGGTGCTGTCGCGGGGACTCGAGGTCGCCGGCGAGGTCGTGATCCTCAAGGAGCTCCTCGAGGACGGCCTGCGCGCCCTCGTGGTGGGCCGAGCCGACGAGGAGCGGGTCTGCGAGCTCGCCGGTGTGATGGTGGGGGAGAAGATCCGGGCGGGCGACCACCTGCTCGTCGACACCCGCTCCAACCTCATCGTCGAGCGCCTCCCGCGCCCCGAGGTCGAGGAGCTGGTGCTCGAGGAGGTCCCCGACGTCAACTACGACGACATCGGTGGCCTGGACGACCAGATCGACCTCATCAAGGACGCGGTCGAGCTGCCGTACCTCTACGCCGACCTCTTCACCGAGCACCAGCTCGAGCCGCCCAAGGGCATTCTGCTCTACGGGCCGCCGGGCTGCGGCAAGACGCTGATCGCCAAGGCGGTCGCCAACTCGCTCGCCAAGCGCGTGGCCGAGAAGACCGGCAACGCGTCCACCCGGTCGTACTTCCTCAACATCAAGGGCCCCGAGCTGCTCAACAAGTACGTGGGCGAGACCGAGCGCCAGATCCGCCTGATCTTCCAGCGGGCCCGGGAGAAGTCGGAGGAGGGCGTGCCCGTCATCGTCTTCTTCGACGAGATGGACTCGCTGTTCCGCACCCGCGGCACCGGGATCTCGTCCGACATCGAGAGCACGATCGTGCCCCAGCTCCTCGCCGAGATCGACGGCGTGGAGAGCCTGAAGAACGTCATCGTGATCGGTGCGTCCAACCGCGAGGACCTCATCGACCCCGCGATCCTGCGCCCCGGTCGCCTCGACGTGAAGATCAAGATCGAGCGCCCCGACGAGGCGGCCGCCAGGAAGATCTTCTCCTGCTACCTCACGCCGTCGCTGCCGATCGCCGACGCCGAGGCGCAGACGGCGGGGAGTCCGGCCGCCGCGGTGGAGGCGATGATCGACGCCGCCGTCGACCACATGTACTCGGTCGACGAGGGCAACCGGTTCCTCGAGGTCACCTACCAGAACGGCGACAAGGAAGTGCTGTTCTTCAAGGACTTCTCGTCGGGCGCCATGATCGAGAACATCGTGCGCCGCTCGAAGAAGCTGTCGATCAAGCGCCAGATCGAGGGCGGCGCGAAGGGCATCTGCACCGACGACCTCGTGGCCTCCGTGCGCCAGGAGTTCAAGGAGCACGAGGACCTGCCCAACACCACCAACCCCGACGACTGGGCGAAGATCTCGGGCAAGAAGGGCGAGCGCATCGTGTTCGTCCGCACGCTGGTCAACAAGGGCGAGACCGAGACCGGCGGCCGCCAGATCGAGCGGATCACCACCGGCCAGTACCTCTGACCGCCGCGCGCGACGCCCGGAGCCACCCGGGTCAGGGGCCGGTCCGGCCCATCGGGAACCGCCGGTAGGCTCGACCCGTGGCGGTCCCGAAGGTCTGTGGCATCGAGACTGAGTACGGCGTCGTCCTGCGGGGCGCGGCCGATCCCAACCCGGTGCTGGCGTCGTCGATCCTCATCAACTCCTACGTCGAGCAGCGCAAGGTCGGCTGGGACTTCGAGGACGAGAGCCCCGGCAACGACGCCCGCGGGTCGGCCCGCGAGGGGTCGATGCCTCCCGAGGTCGAGACCCATCTCGTCAACACCGTGCTCACCAACGGCGCCCGCTACTACGTGGATCACGCGCACCCCGAGTACTCCACGCCCGAGTGCGTCGACGCGCTCGAGCTGGTGATCGCCGACAAGGCGGGGGAGCGGATCCTGGCCCAGTCGATGCGCGCGTCGGCGCGGCTGCTCGACCCCGGCCAGGAGATCGTCGTCTACAAGAACAACTCCGACGGCAAGGGCAACAGCTACGGCACGCACGAGAACTACCTCGTCGACCGGGCCCTGCCGTTCGCCCACATCGTGCGGGTGATGCTGCCGTGGTTCGTGAGCCGGCAGGTGTTCACCGGCGCCGGCAAGGTCGGCAGCGAGAACGGCGCCGCCGCGGTCGACTACCAGATCAGCCAACGGGCCGACTTCTTCGAGGAGGAGGTCGGCCTCGAGACCACGCTGAAGCGCCCGATCGTCAACACCCGCGACGAGCCCCACGCCGACCCGCAGCTCTACCGGCGCCTGCACGTGATCGCGGGCGACGCCAACCTCTGCGAGGTCGCGACCTTCCTCAAGGTCGGCACCACCGCGATCGTGCTCGCCATGGCCGAGGACGACGCGCTCGGGAAGGACTTCGGGCTCGCGGCGCCCGTCGCGGCGGTCCGCACCGTGTCGCACGACCCCCGGCTGCGCGCCACCATCGAGCGCGCCGACGGCAGCCACTGCACCGCGCTGGAGCTGCAGTGGGAGTTCCTGCGGCTCGCCCGCAAGTACGCCGACGAGACCGGCCTCGCGATGTGCGGGGGCGAGGTCATGGGCGGCCTGGTCCTCGACCGCTGGGAGGCCACCCTCACCGCGCTCGAGACCGAGCCGATGGCGCTCGACGGGCAGCTCGACTGGGTGACCAAGCTGCGCCTGCTCGAGGCCTACGCCACCCGCGACGGCCTCGACTGGGGCGACCCGAAGCTCGCCCTGCTCGACCTCCAGTACCACGACGTGCGGCCCGAGCGCTCGCTCTACGAACGGCTCGTGAAGGCCGGCACCGTCGAGCGGCTGGTGACCGAGGCGGAGGTGCTCGACGCGATCCCCAACCCGCCCGCCGGCACCCGGGCCTACTTCCGGGGGCGCTGCCTCGACCGCTGGCCCGACGCCGTCGTGGCCGCCAACTGGGACAGCATCATCCTCGACGTCGGGGCCGACCCGTTGAAGCGGATCCCCATGATGGAGCCGCTCCGAGGGACGAAGGCGCATGTCGAGGCGCTGTTCGCGCAGGCCCGCACACCCGCCGACCTGGTGTCCCGTCTGAGCTCGTGACCGCGTTCCCCGTCCCCGAAGTGGTAATCATCCCCCTGTCGCGCACCCCCCGCGTGGCACGCTGAGGGAACCCCCCAGGAGGAGTCCCATGCCGGAGCAGCAGCGCAAGCAGCGTCCCGCCCCCAAGGAGCGGGTCGAGGAGGAAGCGTCCGTCGCCGCACCCACCGAGCGCGGCGAGAAGCTGAAGTCGGATCTCGACGACCTCCTCGACGAGATCGACGAGGTCCTCGAGGAAAACGCAGAGGAGTTCGTGAAAGCCTATGTCCAGAAAGGGGGAGAGTGACCTTTTTGTCCGTTTCTTGGATGAAGGGTCACACCCTTGTGGTCTGCTTCGTAGATGAAGCGCTGCAAGAAGTGCGGTGAGACCAAGGGGCTCGACCAGTTCTAC
>VGCA01000116.1 GCA_016870245.1 Actinomycetota bacterium
TCGTGGGCGACATCGGGGGCGCCGGCGCGCCGGGGGGCCGGAGGGCCTCGGTGACCGTCTACCGCGTGGCCGAGCCGGATCCGCCCGGCGCCGGGGCGACGGCCGCCTCCGCGCGGGCCGCCGCGCTCACCCTCACCTACCCCGACGGCTCGTTCGACGCCGAGGCCCTGCTCGTCGACGCCCGGTCGGGCGACCTGGTGGTCGTGACCAAGTCGCCGGGCGCTCCGGGGACGGTCTACCGGGCCCCCGGCGCGGCGACCGCGCCGGGTGGGACCACCGTCGGGCTCGAGCCGATCGGGCCGGTCGGGCTGCCCTCCTCTCCCCGGGCGAGCCGCCTGGCCCTCGAGCTGGTGGGTCTGGGCGAGCAGGCCGACCTGGTGACCGGCGCCGACGCGTCGGCCGCCGGGAGCGTGGCGGTGGTCCGCACCTACGGCGGGATCGCCGCCTACGCCTGGCCGGCCCGCCGCTCGCTGGCCGAGGCCCTCACGGCCGCTCCCTGCGCCGCCCCGGCCCCGCTCGACCCCCGGGCCCCCCAGGGGGAGGCCATCGCCCTCTCCCCCGACGGCCGCCGCCTGATCACCGTCTCCGAGGGCGCCGCCGCCCCCCTGGTGGAGCTCCGCGCCCGATGACGCGGACACGCGCGCCGCTTCCGGGCGGTCCTGCGTCCCCGAGCGCCGGCGCTCGGGGACTCCCGTTCAGGGGAGGGTGAGCACCTCGGGGCCGTGCTCGGTCACGGCGATGGTGTGCTCGAAGTGGGCCGACCGCCTGCCGTCGCGGGTGACCACGGTCCAGCCGTCGTCGAGGGTCTCGGTGTCGGCGGTGCCGGCGTTGACCATCGGCTCGATGGCGAGCACGATCCCCTCCTTGAGCTTGAGTCCCCGCCCGGCCGGCCCGTAGTTCGGCACCTGGGGCTCCTCGTGCATCGCGGTGCCGATCCCGTGACCCACGTACTCCCGTACGACCGTGAAGCCCGCGCGCTCGGCGAGTCCCTCCACCGCGGCGCCGATGTCGCCGAGCCGGCGGCCCTCCACGACCTGCTCGATCGCGGCCCACAGCGAGGCCTCGGTCACGTCGATGAGTCGTTGCGACTCGGCGTCGATCTCCCCGATGGGCACCGTGAGGGCGGCGTCGGCGTGCCAGCCCTCGATGATCGCCCCGCAGTCGATCGACAGGATGTCGCCCTCGGCGAGCACCACCCGGTCGCTCGGGATCCCGTGGACGATGACGTCGTTGGGGGACGTGCACACCACTGCGGGGAACCCGTGGTACCCGAGGAAGTTGGACCGGGCGCCCCGCCGGTCGATCACGTCGCGGGCCACCCGGTCGATGTCGAGCGTGGTCGCGCCGGGCGTCGCGGCGGCGCGGCACCGTTCGTGCATCTCCGCCACCACCTTGCCCGCCCGCCGCATCAGCCCGATCTGCTCACGGCTCTTGCGGGTGATCACCGGCGCAGCTCCCAGCGGGCGTCGATCGCGGCGACCACCGCCGCGAACACGTCGTTGCTGTCGCCCTGGCCCGGGACGTTCACCAGGCGGCCGGTCCGCCGGTAGTACTGGATCACGGGTAGCGTCTGGATCTCGTAGAGCTCGAGTCGACGCATGACCGCGTCCTCACGGTCGTCGTCGCGTTGCACGACGTGCCCGCCGCACTTGTCGCACCACCACGGCTCCGTCGGGGGGCTGTCGACGTGGTAGTTCGTGCCGCACTGCACACACACGCGTCGACCGGCGATGCGCGCGAGGACCACCTCGGTGGGGACGTCGAGGTTGACGATCACGTCGAGGGCATCCCCCTCGAGCACGACGTCGAGCTCGACCGCCTGGACCTGTGTGCGGGGGAAGCCGTCGAGGATGAACCCCGCCTCCACGAGCTGCCGGTCGTTGTCCTCGAGGTGCTCGCGGACGACCCCGATCACGATGGGGTCGGGCACCAGCTCGCCGCGGTCGATGTACTCCTTCGCCTGGAGGCCGAGCGGTGTCTCGTCGCGTGCCGCGGCCCGGAAGACGTCGCCGGTGGCGAGATGGGCGATCGCGTAGTGCTCGGCCACACGCGATGCCTGGGTCCCCTTGCCGGCACCTTGCTTGCCGAGCAGCACCACGCGCGGTCCTTGGCTGCTCATGACGCGCGCCTCAGCTCAGGAAGCCTTCGTAGTTGCGCATCATCAGCTGGCTGTCGATCTGCTTCATCGTCTCCAGGGCGACGCCCACCGTGATGAGCAACGACGTGCCCCCGAACGGGAACTGGCTGATGTCCCACAGCGCGAAGACGAGCAGTGGCGTGATGGCGATCACCGCGAGGAACAGCGACCCCGGGAGCGTGATCCGGTTGAGCACCTTGGCGAGGTAGCGCTCGGTCGGCGGGCCCGGCCGGATGCCGGGGATGAAGCCACCCTGCTTCCGGATGATGTCGGCCTGTTGCTGCGGATTGAACGCGATCGCCGTGTAGAAGTACGAGAAGAAGATGATGAGCAGCGTGTAGAAGGTGATGTAGAAGAAGCCGTGGCCTTCGACCAGGTTGCTGTTGATCCAGTCCTGGATGCCCGTCGCGCTGTTGCCCATCGCCGACGCGATGAGCGCCGGGAACGCGAGGATCGAGCTCGCGAAGATCACCGGGATCACGCCCGACTGGTTGACCTTCAGCGGGATGTAGGTGCTCTGGCCGCCGTACATCCGCCGGCCCACCACGCGCTTCGCGAACTGGACGGGGATGCGCCGCTGACCGGACTCGACGAACACGATGCCGACGATCATCGCCAGCCCGATGAGGATGACCGTGAAGAACTGCGCCCGGGAGCCTTCGGCCCACACGGCCCCGCCCTGCGCGGGGAGCCGCGACACGACCGACGCGAAGATCAGGATCGACATGCCGTTGCCGATGCCGCGCTGGGTGATGAGCTCGGCGAGCCACATGACGAGCGCGGTGCCGGCGGTCCAGGTGAGGATGATCAACGACGCGGTGCCGAACGACCAGTCGGGGATCAGGTCCTGGCCCTGGAACCCGCTGAACAGCGTGCTGTTGCCGTTGTGGAGCGCGAAGGCGAAGCCGGTGGACTGCACGATGGCGAGCGCGATCGTGAGGTAGCGGGTCCACTGGGTGATCTTCTTCTGCCCGACCTGGCCCTCCTGCCGCCACTGCTCGAGCTTCGGGATCACCACGCCGAGGAGCTGCATGATGATCGACGCCGTGATGTACGGCATGATCCCGAGGAAGAAGATCGCGACGTTGGTGATCGCGCCGCCGGCGAAGAGGTCGAGCAGGCCGACCACCCCGCCGTTCTGCTCCGCGTTGCGCTGGAGGTCCTTGACCGCCGAGAAGTCGACGTAGGGCACGGGCAGGTGCGCGCCGATCCGGTAGATCGCGATGATCAGGATCGTGAAGAGGATCTTGTTCCGGAGGTCGGCGACCCGGAACATGTTCCGGAGGCGGGACAGCATGGCGCGTGCGGCTCCAACGGGTGTGCCCGGGAGAAGGGCCCGGCGAGCCTACCCGACGACCCGGCGCATCGGACCGGGCGGGCTCGTTCGGTGGGGGGACGTCAGCGGTTCGTGAGCGCGTTGTTGGAGCCGGCCGGCGGCCGCCGGTCGCCCCACGGCGCCGGGATGACCTCGACGGTGCCGCCCGCCGCGGTGATGGCGTCGCGCGCCGCCTGCGAGAAGGCGTGGGCCTTCACGGTGAGCGCCTTCGTGACGTCGCCGCGACCGAGCACCTTGACCAGGCCCCGCTTGGCCACGAGCCCCTTGGCCCGCAGCGTGTCGGGGTCGACCGTGGAACCGGCCTCGAAGCCCTCGAAGGTGTCGAGGTTCACCACGTGGTACTCGACCCGGAACGGGTTGCGGAAGCCCTTGGCCTTGGGCACCCGACGGTGCAGCGGGGTCTGGCCGCCCTCGAATCCGGGCTTGATGTTGTTGCGGGCGCCCTGGCCCTTCGTGCCGCGGCCCGCGGTCTTGCCGCCCTTGCCGCCGATGCCGCGCCCGACGCGCTTGGCCTCGCGGTGCGCGCCCGGCGCGGGCTTCAGGTCATGGATCTTGATCGTCATGAGATGGTCCTCTTCCTGGGTCGCTGCGCTCGCTCCCTCGCGGCGCGCCGGCCGGCGACGGACGCTCGCTGCGCTCGTGCTAGTCCTCTTCGACCCGCACGAGGTGCGGGACCTTGGCGATCATGCCGCGGATCTCGGGGCGGTCGGGGAGCTCGACGGTCTGGTCGATCCGACGCAGCCCCAGCGCCCGCATCGTGCCGCGGTGCTTCGGCTTGGTGCCGATCATCGACTTGACCATGGTGACGCGAATCGTCTGCTCGCTCATGCCACCTCCACCGGTGCGCCGTGGGTCGCGGCCGCCTTGCGGTCGCGGTAGGCCCGCAGCATCCCCGCCGAGGAGACCTCCTCGGGCGACTTGCCCCGCAGCTTGGCGACCTCCTCCGGGCGCCGCAGCGAACGCAGTCCGTCGATCGTGGCCCGCGACACGTTGATGGCGTTGGACGAGCCGAGCGACTTGGCGAGCACGTCGTGCACGCCGGCCGCCTCGAGGATGTGGCGCGCCGCGCCACCCGCGATCACACCCGTACCGGGCGCGGCGGGCTTGAGCAGCACCCGGGCGGCGTCGTGCTCGCCCACGATCTGGTGGGTGATGGTCGACCCGGCCAGCGGCACCTCGAAGAGGTTCTTGCGCGCCTCCTCCATGCCCTTCTGGATGGCGGCCGGCACCTCCTTGGCCTTGCCGTAGCCGAGCCCCACGTTGCCGTCGCCGTCGCCGACGACCACGAGCGCGGTGAACGAGAACCGCCGTCCGCCCTTCACCACCTTGGCGACGCGGTTGATCGCGATGACCCGCTCTTCGAGCTGTCCTTCAGCCATTCCCAACCTTCTTCGCTAGAACTCGAGCCCGGTCTCGCGGGCGCCGTCGGCGACCGCGGCGACCCGGCCGTGGTAGCGGAATCCGCCACGGTCGAAGACCGCGGAGGTGATGCCGGCCGCCTTGGCCCGCTCGCCGATGCGCGTCCCCACCCCGGAGGCCGCCTCGACCGTGGCTCCGCTGCCGGCGAGGCCCTTCTCGGCCGTCGACGCGGACGCGATGGTCACACCGGCGACGTCGTCGATGAGCTGCGCGTAGATGTGCTTGTTGGAGCGGAACACCGCGAGGCGCGGCCGGTCGGCCGTGCCCCGGACCTTCTTGCGGACCCGACGGTGGCGCCGCTCGCGTGCTTCGACCTTGTGGAGTGTCATCGCAGGTTCCCTCTGGTTCCGGCTGTCACTTCGCCGACTTGCCGGCCTTGCGCAGGACGCGCTCGTCGGAGTAGCGGATCCCCTTGCCCTTGTACGGCTCGGGCTTGCGGAGCTTGCGGATGTCGGCGGCCACCTGGCCGACGAGCTGCTTGTCGGCCCCCTGCACCGTGATGCGGGTGGGCTGGGGGACGTCGAAGGTGATGCCCTCGGGGGCGTCGACGAACACCGGGTGGGAGAAGCCCAGCTGGAGCTCGATCTTCGCCGGCCCCTGGGGGATGGCGCGGTAGCCGACGCCCACGATCTCGAGGTCGCGGGTGAAGCCCTGCGACACCCCCGTGACCATGTTGGACACGAGGCTGCGGGTCAGGCCGTGGAGCGACCGGTTCTCGCGCTGGTCGTCGGGGCGGGTCACCACGAGGTCGTCGCCCTCACGGGCCACCGTGATCGTCTCCGGCACGTCGTGCTCGAGGGTGCCCTTCGGGCCCTTCACGGTCACGTGCTGCTCGGAGATCGTCACCTCGACGCCCGAGGGGACGGGGATGGGCTGCTTGCCGATTCGCGACATCTCGACCTACCAGACGTGGCAGAGGATCTCGCCGCCCACGCGACGCTTGCGCGCCTCGCGGTCGGTCATCAGACCCTGGTTCGTCGACAGGATGGCGATGCCCATGCCCCCGAGCACCCGGGGGACATCGGACGCCTTGGTGTACACGCGCAGACCCGGCTTCGACACCCGGCGCAGGCCCGAGATCGTCCGCTTGCGGTCAGGGGTGTACTTGAGCGTGATGCGCAGCCGCGGCGAGGGCCGCTCGGGGTCGTGCTCCACGGCGTAGCCCTCGACGTAGCCCTCGCTCACGAGGATCTTCGCCAGTGCTTCCTTCACCTTGGAGCTCGGCATCAGCACGTCGTCGTGGAACGCCGTGTTGGCGTTCCGGAGACGGGTGAGCATGTCCGCGATGGGATCGGTCATCGTCACGAGCCGGCCCCCCTCACCACGATGCCTTGGTCACACCGGGGATCTCCCCGGCGTGCGCCATCTCCCGGAAGCACACCCGGCAGAGCCCGAACTTCTTGTACACCGAGCGCGGCCGACCACACCGGCGGCACCGGGTGTAGCCACGAACCTTGAACTTCGGCTCGCGCTGCTGCTTCTGGATGAGAGCCTTCTTGGCCATCGATCACCCCTGCTGGGTCTCGCGACGGAACGGGAAGCCGAGCGCACGAAGGAGCGCACGTCCCTGCTCGTCGGTTTCCGCCGTCGTCACGATCGTCACGTCCATGCCGCGGACGGTATCGATCTTGTCGTAGTCGATCTCGGGAAAGATCAGCTGCTCGGTCACACCGAACGTGTAGTTGCCCCGACCGTCGAACGAGCTCGGGTTGAGGCCACGGAAGTCACGGATGCGGGGGATCGCCACGCTGACGAGGCGGTCGTAGAACTCCCACATGCGTGCGCCACGCAGCGTGACCTTGGCGCCGATCGCGTTGCCCTCACGGAGCTTGAAACCCGCGATCGACTTCTTCGCCTTGGTGACCAGCGGCTTCTGGCCGCTGATCACGGTGAGATCCGCCACCGCGCCGTCGAGCAACGACGCCTGCTGCGTCGCCCGCCCCACACCGCAGTTGAGGACGATCTTCACCATCCGCGGCACTTCCATGATGTTGCCGAGGCCCAGCTCCTGCTGGAGCGCGGTGCGCAGCTCGGCGTCGTACTTGGTCTTGAGCCGCGGCTCGGTCGCCGTCGCCATCACAGGTCCTTCCCGCACTTGCGGCACACCCGGACCTTGTCGGTCCCCTCGATGCGGTAGCCGATCCGGGTGGGGCCACAGGAGCTGCACACGATCGCCACGTTCGACACGTGGATCGGCATGTCCTTGTCGATGATCCCGCCCTGCATCGTCGCCTTGGTCGCCCGCTGGTGGCGCTTGGCCACGTTGACGCCGTCGACGATCACCTTGTCGCGGTCGAGGAGCACGCGGGTGATCTCACCCTGCTTGCCCACGTCCTTGCCCGCGATCACCTGCACCTTGTCGCCCTTCTTGAGCTTCATGGTCAGATCACCTCCGGAGCGAGTGACACGATGCGCATGAACTTGCGGTCACGCAGCTCGCGGCCCACCGGGCCGAAGATGCGCGTGCCGCGCGGCTGCATCTGGTCGTTGATGAGCACCGCGGCGTTCTCGTCGAAGCGGATGTAGCTGCCGTCGGGGCGGCGTCGCTCCTTCTTGGTGCGCACGACCACGCACTTCACGACGTCGCCCTTCTTGACCGCCGCGCCGGGCACGGCGTCCTTGACCGTGGCGACGAACACGTCGCCGATGCCCGCGTAGCGCCGGCGGCTGCCGCCGAGGACCTTGATGCACAGGACCTCGCGTGCGCCGGAGTTGTCGGCGACCCTGAGTCGGCTCTCCTGCTGGATCATCGGATCACCGGGCCCGCTCGAGCACTTCGACGACCCGCCAGCGCTTCTGCTTCGACAGCGGTCGGGTCTCGGTCACCCGGACCCGGTCGCCCTCGCGGGCGTCGTGGGCGTCGTCGTGGGCATAGAGCCGCTTCGTCCGCTGCAGCGTCTTGCCGTAGCGACGGTGCTGCACGCGGTCGACGACCGCCACCACGACCGTCTTGTCCATCTTGGCCGAGACCACGATCCCCTCACGGACCTTGCGTCCGTTGGGCCGTGCCTCGGTCCCCTGCTCGTCGGCCATCGTCAACCTTCCTCGGCGGCGATCAACGCTTCGGCCGCCTCGATCTCACGGGCCCGCAGGAGCGTCTCGCAGCGCGCGATGTCGCGGCGGACCTGCGGGATGCGGGCGACGTTGTCGAGCTGACCGGTCGCGTTCTGGAAGCGCAGGTTGAACAGCTCTTCCTTGAACGTGCGCAGCCGGGCCTCCAGCTCGGCGTCGTTCAGCTCATCGAGCTCCTTCGCCTTCATCACGCCTCTTCCTGGCGCACGATGAAGCGCGTCTTGATCGGGAGCTTGTGCATCGCGAGCCGCATGGCCTCGCGCGCGGTGTGCTCGGGCACGCCCGAGAGCTCGAACATGACCCGGCCCGGCTTCACCACCGCGACCCACCGCTCCGGGTTGCCCTTGCCCGATCCCATGCGGGTCTCGGCGGGCTTCTGGGTGACGGGCTTGTCGGGGAAGATGTTGATCCACACCTTCCCACCTCGCTTGATGTAGCGGGTCATCGCGATACGGGCGGCCTCGATCTGACGGTTGGTGATCCAACCGGGCTCGAGCGCCTGGATCCCGTAGTCGCCGAACGTGATCCTGGTCCCACCCTTCGACGCGCCGGTCATGCGACCCCGGTGCGTCTTGCGGTGACGGACCTTCCTCGGCATCAACATGGTTCGACCTCAGTCCTCGTCGCCGTGGAACTTCGGCGCCTCGTGGTGCTGGCGCGTCCGGCGCTCGATCTCCTCTTCCTCGGCGAGGAGACGCTCGAGCTCGGGGTCGGCCTCCTTCACCAAGGGTGCGGCCTCTTCGATGACGTCGTCGGACGACGCGTCGGCCGACGGGTCGGCCGGGGTCTCCTCCGACTTGCGACGGCCGCCACCGGCGCTCACGACCCGGCGCTTGGCCGGGCCACCCGCCGCCTCGCCGACCGCCATCGCGGCCTCGCGGGTGATCTTCTCCTCGGACGCCGACTTGTAGGGGAGGATCTCACCCTTGTAGATCCACACCTTCACGCCGATGCGCCCGAACGTGGTGCGGGCCTCCGCCTGGCCGTAGTCGATGTCGGCCCGCAGCGTGTGCAGGGGCACCCGACCCTCGCGGTACCACTCCCGCCGCGACATCTCGGCGCCGCCGAGGCGGCCGCCGCACTGCACGCGGATGCCCTGCGCGCCCGCCTTCATGGCGGTCTGCACGGCCCGCTTCATCGCCCGGCGGAACGAGACCCGGCCGGCGAGCTGGTCGGCGACGCCCTGCGCGATGAGGGTGGCGTCGAGTTCGGGCTGCTTGATCTCCTGGATGTTGAAGTGGATCTTCGGGTTGCCGGTGATCTTGAGCAGGCCGGCCCGGAGGCGGTCGGCCTCCGCGCCCCGGCGGCCGATCACGATGCCCGGGCGCGCGGTGTAGACGTCGACGCGCAGCCGATCACGGGTGCGCTCGATCTCCACGCGGCTCACGGCGGCGTGCGGCAGCTGCTTGCGCAGGTAGTCGCGGATCCGCCAGTCCTCGATCAGGCTGTCCTTGTACTCCTGACCGTCGGCGAACCACCGGGACTTCCAGTCGGTGGTGACGCCCAGGCGGAACCCGTACGGGTTGACCTTCTGACCCATGTGTCAGTCCTCCTCCTTGGCGTCGCTCGCTGCGGCGGCGGCCGCCTCGGTCTCGTCCTCTGCCACCTCGTCGGTGACGGCCTCGACCGGCTGCTCCC
>VGCA01000117.1 GCA_016870245.1 Actinomycetota bacterium
CTGCGTCCCGCGGCCGCGGTGGTCGCCGCGCTCGAGGACTGGGGCTTCGACGACGAGGCGGCCGAGGCGTGGAACCGGCTCGGCGGCCGTGAACGTCGGCTGGCCGCGCAGCGCCCCGCGCCGACCTCATGGGCCGCGCTCGATCGGATCGGCGACGACGCCGAGCTCCTCGTCGCCGCGCGCCGGCTGCTCGTCGACGACACGGGCGACGGATCCCGGCCCGTACGGCTGTGCGTCGACCACCCCGACGGGTGGCGCGGCCAACCGGTCGAGGTGCGGGGCGCTCCCGTGCTCGGTGGTCTGCTCTCGTACGCGGTGCGTTGGCACGGCGAACGGCCCGCGCTCCTGTGGGACGGCCCGCCGGGTACGACCGTGGAGGTGCCCGGCCTCGATGCCGCCTGGCAGTCCGATGCCGCGAGCGGCGAAGCCCTGCTGGGGCCCGTGCCGGGCCCGGCGTGAGCGGGTGACCCGGGCGTCGCCGATCCGGATCGGGTCGCGCCGGCGGCGACGGGCGGTCAGTCGAGCCGGAGGGTGACGATCTCGCCGGGGCGCAGGTCGATGTCGCCGGCGAAGGGCTCGAGGGGTGCGCCGAGGAGGTCGACGACCCAGCCGTCGACCGGCTCGCCGTCGCGCTCGACACGCGCGGTGGTGGGCGCCGGCTGCGGGTTGAAGCAGCGGATCGCGACGCCGCCCGCCTCGCGCGTGAGCGCCGACACGACCGCACCGGTGACCGACAGCGCCTGACCGGTGGTCGGACGGTCGCCGCCTCCGGCCCGCGACCGCTCCAATGGCACGAGGAACTCGTCGGCCGCCTCGTAGAGGTCGGCGTCGGACCACGAGCCCGAGTGGGGGAGCAGCGCGTAGTCGAACGACACCGGCTTCTGCATCTGGGCCCCGCGCACGGGGAGGAGGGGGCCGGCGGGGTTGGGCCGCAGCGACGGCTCGGCCCGGGACAGGTAGCCGGTGGCGCGCAGCAAGGTGAGGGCCAGCTCGCGGCCGCGGTCGACGACCTCGTACTCGAGCAAGCCGTCGTGGAGGATCGCGAGGCCCTCGGTGCCGTTGGAGCAGTCGACGAAGCGTCGCGAGACGAACGTCGGGAGGCCGGCCTCGTGGGGCCCGCCCTCGGCGCCGAGCCCGCGGTGCACCACGGCGAACGCGCACTCGGCATCGGAGCCCTTGACCCGCCGGGGCAGCGGGAAGTGGGCCCGGAGGCGGTGGTCGCGTGCCCGGTTGTCGAGCTCGACGTGCACCCGGAGGAATCGCTCCTCGTGGCGCAGCTCGAGGGTGGTGCGCACCTCGGTCAGCACCGTCTCGTCGGACCGCCGCCCGCACGAGAGGTGGTCGCCGATGGCGTTGGCCGGCCACCGGTAGAGCGCGTCGACGAGGACGCGGGCGCGCACGGGCCCGGACTCGAGCACCCGTACCTGCACGAACTCGGGCCGCTCCACGAGGTGGTCCTCGCCCGGCGGCGAGTAGTTGTAGGTGTCGCCGCCGTCGCCACCGTCGACGAACCGGTTGGCGCCGCTCACCATCACGCCGTCGTGCGAGGTGATCGTGAACGTGCCGTCGGAGGCGTCGATCGTCACGCGCAGGTGCGCGTTGGCGAGGACGGTTGGCTCGGTGGTGACCTCGGTCTCGGGTGAGGGGCCGGGCGCGGGGTGGAGCGTGCGCCAGCCGTACCCGGGCACGGCCGGTACGGCGACCAGCATCTCCCGGGTGGGCGGCATCTCCTGGCGGACGCGGATGGTGCGACCGGCCTCGCCGTCGGCGAGCAGCTCCGCGCGCAGGTCGTCGAGGTCGAGCAGCGGGTCGCCCGGCGCCGCGACGATGATCTCGACGTCGACGATCCCGTCGGCCGCGACCGAGCGGGCCGCGCCGGTGACCGGCTGCCCCGCGAACTCGTGCCCGCGCATCATGTCCAGCACCCAGCGGATCTTCTGGCCCACCACCACGGTCGAGATGCCCTGTGCGGTGGTGGTGCCGACCACCTGGGTGGGGCAGGGCAGGCCGTCGTCGGTGACGTAGTGGAGGGTCCCGTGCCCGGTGACCTTCAGCCCGACGACGCCGCCGCGCGTGGTGGCGGCGGGGTTCACCACGACGGTGTGGTCGATGGGCGCGTCGACCGACCGGGCGAGGCGCCGAACGACGTCGTGCGTGAGCGCGTCGCCGATGTGACGGGCCTCCTGGTAGCGCTGCATCACCGCGTCGACGACGTCGTCGTGGCTGCACGCGCACGAGGAGTCGTGCGCGCTGTTGAGGACGAGCAGCGTCCACGCCTCGTGGAGCAGGCGGCGCGGGTACTGGGCCTCGGGGAGCAGCAGCGTGCTCAGGGGCTCGGCCCGGCGCTCGAGCGACCGCTCGGCCGCGCCGCAGGCCTGGTGCACGTCGACCCGGTTGGACGCCACGCCCATCAGCACGTTGGCCCGGGCCCCCGAGCGCAGCTCGCCGCGCCACTCGGGAAGACCGCTCACCGGCTGGCCGGCCAGGTACTCGGGCAGCGAGGTGATCGCGAACCGGTACTCGTCCTGCAGGGCGTTGGCCGCGGCGACCACGGCGCCGAGCCCCGACTGGGGGAGGTGGTGGTCGGTGCCGTTCATCAAGAGGATGCCGCCGTCGGCGAGCAGCACGTCGCCCAGCTCCTGCTGGTACCCCTTCGCCCGGGCGACGAGCTTCGCGGGGTCGTCGGGCAGATCACGCCCGTTGGAGTACGACCCGTACAGGTACTCGGCCCGCACTCGGGAGCCGTCGGGCGCGACCCACCAGAACGCGTTCTTGTCGACGGCCGCCGGCACGCCCCGCCACAGCACCGCGTGCTCGAGGCCGGCGAGGCGCAGGAGCTGGGGCATCTGCGCGACGTGGCCGAACATGTCGGGCAGGTAGCCGACCGGCATCACCCCGCCGAGCTCCGACGCGCGCAACATGCCCCGCTGGAGGTTGCGGACCATGGTCTCCCCCGAGACCATGTACTCGTCCATCAGGCACTCCCACGGCCCGATCGACACCCGCCCGCTGGTGACGAGCCGAGTGATCGTGGACGCGGCCTCCGGGCGCACCGCCAGGTAGTCGTCGAGCACCACCGTCTGCCCGTCGAGGAGGAACCGCGCGTACGACAGGTCGCGGTCGAGCATCGGCAGCAGGTCGTCGAACAGCCCGACCAGCCGGAGGCGGAACACCTGGAACGGCTCGTACCACTCGCGGTCCCAGTGCGTGTGGGGGACGATGGCGACCTCACGCGGGCTCACCCGCGAGAGCATACGGGGGACCGGGGTCCGGGCGGCCGGCGGTACCCTGCCCCCGGTGACCGGGATCGACCTGGCCCGTACGACGGTGCTCCTCGACTTCGACGGCACGCTCACGCCCGTCGACACCGGCGTGCGCCTGCTCGAGCGCCTCGCGCCGCCCGAGTGGCGCGCCATCGACGACGAGTACGTGCGGGGCGAGATCGGCAGTCGCGCCTGCCTGCTCGACGAGTGGGACCTGCTGCCGCACGACGAGGCGGTGCTGCGCGCGGCGTTGGCCGACGTCGAGATCGATCCCGACGCGGAGGGCCTGGTCGCCGACCTGCGCGCGGCGGGGGCCGAGCTCCTGATCGTGTCCGACGGCTTCGGGTTCTTCGCCGCCGACGTGGCCGCCCGGCTCGGCGTGCCCATCCTCACCAACGTCGTCGACTGGGCGACGGGACGCCTGGAGTTCCCCCACGAGGACCGGTGCTGTGCCTGCTCGAGCTGCGGCACCTGCAAGCAGGCGCCGATCAAGGACGCCCGCTACGCCGGCCGCACCACGGTGCTGGTGGGCGACGGCGCGAGCGATGTCAAGGCCGCGCTGCTCGCCGACGTCGTGTTCGCCAAGGGCTGGCTCGCCGAGTGGTGCGCACGTCAGGGGGTGGCCTTCACCCCGTTCACCACCCTGGCCGACGTGCGCGCCGGGCTCGTGCACGGGAGCCCCGCCGCTCCGTAGGCTCGGCCCGTGCGCATCGCCGTCGGCTCCGACGAGGTCACCCCGCTCACCGACGCGGTGATCGCCGACCTGCGGGGCCGGGGCCACGAGCTCGTGCTCGTCGGCCCGCTCGCGGGTCGGGAGGCGCCGTGGCCGGTGGTCGGCCGCGAGGTGGGTGAGCTGATCGCGTTCGGGACCTGTGAGACCGGCATCGTGTTCTGCTGGACCGGCACGGGCGCGTCGATCGCGGCCAACAAAGTGTGCGGGGTGCGGGCCGCGCTCTGTGGTGACGCACCCACCGCGGCCGGGGCTCGCCGCTGGAACGACGCCAACGTGCTCGTGATCAGCCTGCGGGCGACGAGCGCGCCCGTGGCCGGGGAGATGCTCGACGTGTGGTTCACGACCGACCCGTCGCCGGGCGAGGCGGCCAACATCGCCGCGCTGGAGCCCGACGCGTGACCGTGCCCGACGCCGCCACCGTGGCCGCCGTGAGCCGGCGCCTCCGGGCCCGGGCCGACGGGCTGCTGGCCGAGGCCTGGTTCATGCCCGAGGCGCAGGTGGGGTTCGTCGAGCTGGGCGTGGGCCCGGCGGCGACGATGTTCGGCGGCCGGATCGGGCCGCTGGGCGCGATCCCGGGCGTGGCGGCGGCCGCGCTGCTCGTTCCCATCCGGCCGGAGTCGGTCGCGGCCGCGGTCGACGAGGCGTGGGCGGCCACCGATCCCGAGACCCTCCTCGCCGCGCGGGAGCGGGCGTGCACCGGCTACGTCCGGGAGATCCTGGGGACCGGGCCCGAGGGCATCGACCGGGCCGCGACGCTCGCCCGCCGCGCCGCCGACGCCGGACCGGTGGCGGGCCACCCCCTCGCCGCGGCGCACCGCGCCCGCGGCTGGACCGGCGACCCGCTGGTCGACGTGTGGCGGGCCTGCGAGCGGATCCGGGAGCGCCGTCACGAGTCGCACCGCAACGCGTGGACGGCGGCCGGCCTCGACTCCTGCGAGCTGTGCGTGCTCACCGACCGCTGGCGCGGCCCGTTGATCAGCTCGGTGTCGGGTTCGTGGTCGGGTGCCGAGCAGGGCGCCGCAGCCGATCGCCTGCGGGTCCGGGGCCTCGTCGACGGCGACGGGATCACCGAGGCGGGTCGCGACCTCCGCGAGGGCATCGAGGCCGCCACCGACGCCCAGGAGGCCGAGGTGGTCGCCGCGCTGGGCGACGACGCCGACGAGCTGCTCGTGCGGCTTGCACCGTGGTCCACTGCGGTGGTCGAGTGGGCCGGTCGTCAGTTCGCCGGCGGCTGATCCACCCGTCCCGGCCCAGGGGGAGCGATGAAGGTTCCGTTGACCGTCCTCGACCACATCGAGCGCGCCGAGCTCGTGTACGGAGACCGGATCGGCGTGGTCGACGAGCCAGACCAGCCGGCCGCGTCGTGGGGTGAGATGACCTACGCGCGCATGGCCGAAATGGCCCGGGCCCAGGCCGCCGGCCTCGACGTGCTCGGGGTGGGCTTCGGCGAGCGGGTCGCGGTGGTGAGCCAGAACTCGGCCCGCCTGCTCACGGCGTTCTTCGGTGTGAGCGCCTACGGGCGGGTGCTGGTGCCGGTCAACTTCCGGCTGACCGCCGACGAGGTGTCGTACATCGTCGAGCACTCGGGGGCGACGGTGCTGCTCGTCGACCCCGAGCTCGACGACGCGCTCGCCGACGTGACGGCGGCGCACCGCTTCATCCTCGGCGCCGAGTCCGACGAGGTGCTGTACCGGTTCGGCGCGGAGCCCGTGGAGTGGACCGACCGCGACGAGGACGCCACCGCGTCGATCAACTACACGAGTGGCACGACCGCGCGTCCGAAGGGCGTGCAGATGACCCATCGCAACCTGTGGCTCAACGCGGCCACCTTCGGGTGGCAGCTGGGCGTCAACGACCGTGACGTGGTGCTCCACACGCTGCCGATGTTCCACTGCAACGGCTGGGGCATGCCGTACATGCTCACGGGCATGGGTGGTCGCCACGTAGTGCTGCGCAAGGTCGACGGACCGGAGATCCTCCGGCGGATCGACGCCCACGGGGTGACCCTGCTGTGCGGCGCCCCGGCGGTCGCCGCCGCGGTCCTCGATGCCGCCGCGCTGTGGGACGGGCCGATCCCCGGCCGCGACCGGGTCCGGATGGTGGTGGCCGGCGCACCGCCTCCGACCCGCACGATCGAGCGCATCGAGACCGAGCTGGGCTGGGAGTTCATCCAGATCTACGGGCTCACCGAGACCTCGCCGCTGCTGACCATGAACCGCGGGCGGGCCGAGACCGACGCGCACACCCCGGCCGAGCGGGCCGCCAAGCTCGGACGCGCCGGCGCCCCCGCGATCGGCGTCCGGCTGCGGACCGACGAGCGGGGCGAGGTGCTGGCCCGCAGCAACGTCGTGTTCGAGGGCTACTGGGACAACCCCGAGGCAACCGCCGACGCGCTCGCCGGCGGCTGGTTCCACACCGGTGACGGCGGGACCCTCGACGCCGAGCACCACCTCACGATCGCCGACCGCAAGAAGGACGTCATCATCTCCGGTGGGGAGAACGTGTCGTCGATCGAGGTGGAGGACGCACTGTTCAAGCACCCGGCCGTCGCCGAGGTCGCGGTGATCGGCGTGCCCGACGAGAAGTGGGGCGAGGCGGTCAAGGCACTCGTGGTCGTCGCGCCGGGGGCGTCGGCCACCGAGGACGAGCTCATCGCTCACTGCAAGGAGCTCCTCGCCGGGTACAAGTGCCCGAAGAGCATCGACTTCGTGCCCGAGCTGGCCCGCACCGCCACCGGGAAGCTCCAGAAGTTCAAGCTGCGCGCGCCCTACTGGGAAGGCCGCGACCGCCAGGTCAACTAGACGCGGCAGCTCGCCCACTACGGTCGCGTTCGGCATGACGACCACCTCCGCAATCCCCACGCTGCGGCTCGAGCGCAGGTGCTGGGCGGCGGGGGAGCAGGTCGTCGTCGGGATCGACGAGGTCGGCCGGGGCGCGTGGGCCGGTCCGGTCACGGTCGCCGCGGTGGTGCCGGGCGACGTCCACCTGCGCGGGGTGCGCGACTCGAAGCAGCTCACCCGGCCCGAGCGCGAGCGGGCCGCCGCCGCGGTGCGGACCTGGGCGCGCGCGGTGGGGGTCGGGCACGCGACCCACGACGAGTGCGACGCGTTCGGGATGACCGAGGCTCTGCGTCTGGCCGCGGCCCGGGCGCTCGCCGAGATCGCCGCGTGGGGCTTCGAGCCCGACCGGATCGTCCTCGACGGCAAGCACGACTACCTCGGGCTCGGTGCGCGCGTCACCACGGTGATCAAGGGCGACACGTCGGTGCTGTCGGTCGCGGCCGCGTCGTGCGTGGCCAAGGTCGCGCGCGACGCCATCATGCGCGACGAGGCCGAGCACTTCCCCCCGTACGGGTTCGAGTCCAACGTGGGCTATCCGGCCCCGGTCCACCGCTGCGCGCTCGCCGCGTACGGCCCGAGCGCGATCCACCGGCGTTCGTGGGTGTTCATGGAGCAGCTGTGCTGGCGGGGGCTGCCCCCGCCGCCGGGACGGCTCTTCGCCTGAGCCGCCCCGCGGTTGCGGCCGGAGGTGGCGCCCGGAGCGAAGTTCGCACTTGAGTTCGCGGCCGCACCGGCCGATGGGTTGGGGCAGTGATGGCTGCCCCCGGTGCCCCTTCTCGCGACCCCGAGCCGCCGCTGCGGATCACCGTCGACGGCGTCGGCCTCGTCGCCTGCATCGACGCGCTCCTCGCGATCCCGACCCCGGTCACCGCGGTCGAGGCCCGGGTGGTCCGGAGCGTCGGACAGGGTGGCGACTACGTGTGGCTCGGCTTCGTGACGTACCACCCGAGCCGGGGCTGGGAGCGCAACGGCCTCGCGGCCCAGGCCCCCGGGATCGGCGCGGGACGCCGGGTCGTCGTCGACCTGCGCGACCTCGCCGTGGCGGTGCGCAGCCACATGGCCGCCAACCCGGCCCGGGCCTGCGTGCTCGAGTGGAGCGACACCGGACTCACGATCGGCGGCCGGCTCGTCCCGGCCGGCGACCAGGTCGTGCCGCCCGTGCCCGACGTGCCGACCGTGCGCGACGCGGTGTACCTCGGGGGCACCCGGCCGGGTGACCTCACCGTCGAGTCGGAGCAGGGCCGCATCCGCATCCCGGAGTCCCTCGTGGCCCACCTCCAGCAGCGCGGCGCCCAGGTCGCCGAGCTCGGCGCCGTCGCCGGCGACGTGTACGTGGTCGCCCAGTCAGAGCGCCGGGGCGAGGCGTCGACCGACCCTGTGGTGGTCGCCCCGGTCTCCGTGCTCATGTGGAGCGAGGAGTCGGCGCAGGCCCGGTTCCGCGAGCGCCGACGCCAGGGTGGGGGTGAGGTCGAGCAGCTGCTCGCCGTGCTCGACCCCGCGACCCCGGTGGCGGTGCTCCTGGAGCTCCTCGACACGGGGGTCGCCTACGTGCGCCGTCGCGTCGCGGGCCACCCGGGGCTGCCCACCGAGATCACCGACGACCTGGCCCGGACCGGCACCCGACCGATGCGCATCGCGGTGGCCGCGAACCCGGCGCTGAGCCCGATCGCGATCGACGTGCTCGCCCGGGACCACGACGCGGCGGTGCGGGCGGTGCTCGCGGCGAACCCCGCGCTCACGCCGGCCGTCCTCGTGCGGCTCGCCCACGACCGCGACGTCGATGTGCGCGCGGCGGCGGCCCGGCATCCCGCCCTCACCCCCGAGGTCCGAGTGGTGCTCGCGGCCGACGGCGCGGTCTGCGTGCGCGCCGCGGTGGCCGGGGACCCGGCCGTCGAGGCCGAGGTGGTGCGGCGGCTCACCGTCGACACCGACCCCGGCGTGTGCCGGCGGGCCGTGGCCAACCCGGCGTGCCCGGCCGACGTGCTCGAGTCGCGCGTGGCCGAGATGCCCGACGCGGTGTACGCCAACCCGGCGGCGCCGGCGCACCTGCTGGTCGACGGGGCCTGCTCCGTCGACGGCGCCCTGCGGGCGATCGTCGGGGCCAACCCTGCGACCCCGGGGCGGATCCTCACCGCCCTGTCGCGTGACCCCGACGCACGGGTGCTGCGCGCGGTGGCGACCAACCCGCAGGCCCCCGGTCCGGCGCGACGCCGGGCCGAGAAGCGGGTGACGACCGCCTGATCCGCTCCTGATTCTTGGTCGCTCTGCTCGCTGGGCGGGTGAGCCGCGTGGGGCGTCCACGTCGGTGTAGGTCGGGACGCTCGCTGCGCTCCTGATTCTTGGTCGCTCTGCTCCTGATGTCTGGTCGCTCCGCTCGCTGGGCGGGTGAGCCGCGTGGGGCGTCCACGTCGGTGTAGGTCGGGACGCTCGCTGCGCTCCTGATTCTTGGTCGCTCTGCTCCTGATGTCTGGTCGCTCCGCTCCTGATTCTTGGTCGCTCTGCTCGCTGGGCGGGCGAGTTGCGCGGGGTGTCCACCTCGGTGCGGGTCGGGACGCTCGCTGCGCTCCTGACTCGTGGTCGCTCTGCTCGCTGGGCGGGCGAGTTGCGCGGGGTGTCCACCTCGGTGCGGGTCGGGACGCTCGCTCCGCTCCTGATTCTTGGTCGCTCCGCTCGCTGGGCGGGTGAGCCGCGTGGGGCGTCCACGTCGGTGTAGGTCCGGACGCTCGCTGCGCTCCTGACTCGTGGTC
>VGCA01000118.1 GCA_016870245.1 Actinomycetota bacterium
CGGGCGGCGCGGTTGGGGGGCGGGACCTGCGGCACTGAGGGTTCCACGCTGGCTCCTGGGGAGTTCTGGGGGGAGATCGGGTGGTAAGGGTAGCACGGAGTCCTCACCCGGCACGGGATCGCGCCGGGCCGGGCCCGGCGGCCGCCGTCAGGGGTGGTGCAGCGGGGAGGGCACGGTGAGCCCGCCGTCGATCCGGAGGCACTCCCCGGTGACGAACGCGGCGTCGTCGGAGGCCAGGTAGGCCACGGCGGCGGCCACCTCCTCCGGGTAGCCCAGGCGGCCGGCCAGATGCCCGGCGACGTAGGGGCCGAGCCGCGGGGCGGGTGCGCCGGCGTCGGCCTCCTGGACCGCGCGGTCGACCACGACCCCGGGCGCCACGGCGTTGCAGCGGATCCCCCGGTCGGCATACGCCGTGGCCACGTACCGGGTGAGGGCCACCACTCCGGCCTTCGAGGTCCCGTAGGCCGCGAGCGTGCGACTCCCGTAGAAGGCGGCGGCCGACGCCGTGTTGACGATCGCGCCGCCCCCGACCGCGAGCATGGCGGGGATCGCGACCCGGCACCCGAGCATGGTCCCGGTGAGGTTGACGGCGAGGACCCGCTCCCACGTGTCGAGGTCACCGGTGACGACGTCCTGGTCGCGCGCGTTCTGGTCGAGCGCGGCGGCGTTGTTGTGGAGGATGTCGAGCCGCCCGTAGGCCGCGACCGTGTCGTCGACCAGCGCCTGCATCCCGACCGGGTCGGACACGTCGACGTGTTGGGCGCGGGCGGTGCCGCCGAGGGCCGCGATGGCGTCGACGGCGTTGGCGGCCCGGGCGAGGTCGATGTCGGCGACGGTGACTGCGGCGCCCTCCTGCGCGAGCAGCCGCGCCGTCGCCGCGCCGATGCCCGAGCCGGCACCGGTGACGATCGCCACCCGGCCGGTGAACCGATCCCGGTCGGTCATCGCGCGTGCGTCGCCACGACGTCGAGCAGCGGGTCCACGTCGGCGACACCCCGCAGCACGTCGTTGAGGTGCGTGCAGGTGGTGGTGCCGACGAAGGTCTCGCGCACCCAGGGGCGCAGTTCGGCGAGGGGCCGCCCGGGGAGGCGCGCCGCGCTGCCGAGGGCGCCGGGGCACTCCCGCCACGGGAGCACGCCGGCCCGGGCCTCGATGTCGACCACGGTCCGCGTCGCGGCGTCGACGGTCAGGTCGACCGCGTACTCGTGGACGATCGTCTCGGTGCCCGCGCCGTCGACGTGAGTGTCGCGGAAGAAGACGGCCACCGGGACGGGCGCTCCCGGCTCGGTCGGGGTGAGGACGTCGAGCCGCCGGAGTCGCCGCATCCCGTGCGGGTCGAGCGGCTCCGTCGGGTGGAACGCGAGGTCGTCGTCGCCGTCGGTGATCGGCGGCGCGACCGGACCCCGGTTGACCGGGTTGCGGCCGGTCGACTTGATGAGCTGCATCATCGTCGCGTCGACCGCCCAGCCGGCGCAGAGGTCGCCCCGGGCGTCGAGGTACTCGTCGTGTGGCGCCGAGTCGCCGATGGCACCGGCGTGGAGCATGGCGTAGCCCGCGACCAACGTGGCGCCGGGCAGGTCGTCGAGCAGCAGGTAGAGGAGCGCGCCGGTGCCGCGCAGGTCCGGCACGGCGCGGTCGACCTTGCTCCGGAACCCGGGCCCGACGACCGCACCGAGGAGCGCTTGGATCTCGGGGACCTCGGGGTCGGACGTGATCCGCACGAGGTGGTGCTGGCGACCGTCGAGGTCCGCCGCGATGTGCGCGGTGTCGACGACGGTGGTGGAGCCGTCGGCCGCCGTCCAGAGGTCGCGGCCGCGGGCCTCGATGACCGGGGGGCCGAGGATCCCCTCCGGGCGGTGGGTGTCGATGGTGGTGGTGCGGCGGAGCGACGTGCGCGGCCGCGCCGGCGCGGGCGTGCGCGGATCATGGGGGCCGGCGGCCTCGTCCTCGGTGATCGTCATCATCACCGGTCACCCTACGCGTGGGCACGGGCGCCACGCACCGAAGGCGAGTCCGACGGGCACGAACCCGGAGGGCGCGGCGGGCTCAGGCCCGCGTCACCTCCACCGGGATGCCGTTGACGGCGGCGTTGCCCGAGAGCTCGTCGACGAACGTCCCGGGGGCGAGCACGTTGTTGTTGACGCCCGCGTGCTCACGGGCCACCGAGAGCTGGGCCCCGGGCTTGTCGTGCCCCCACCCGTGGGGGAGGCAGACCACGCCCGGCATCATCTCGTCGCTCACCTCGACCGGCACCTCGAGTGAGCCCGCCTCGCTCGTGACCCGGGCCCGGGCGCCGTCGGTGAGTCCGGCGGCGGCGGCGTCGTCGGGGTGGATGATCAGGGTGCAGCGGTCCTTGCCCTTCACGAGCACCTTGACATTGTGCATCCACGAGTTCTTCGACCGGAGGTGGCGCCGGCTCACCAGGACGGTGCCGTCGGCCGCCTCCTGCATGCGGGCCCGCAGCCGGGGCAGGTCGCCCACGAGATAGTCGGGCGTGAGCTCGATCTGGCCGGTGGGGGTGCGGACCATCTCGTCGGCGCGCGGCACCATCGGTCCGAAGTCGAGCCCCTCGGGGTGGTCCTTCACCTTGGCCAGAGTCAGCCCGTCGGGGTTCTCGCCGTAGCGGTCGCCCCAGGGACCCATGCGGATGGTCAGGTCGATCATCCGCTCGGGGCCGATGTGGTCGTACCGGGGCAGGATCTGCTCGGGGTCGAGGCCGTTCATCCGGCAGAGCGCGGAGAACCAGCCGTCGTCGAGGGTCTTCAGGTCGAAGTCGGCGTTGGTGCCGCCGCCGAGGAGCCAGCCCAGGCGCGCCTCGATCTCCCACTCGTCGCAGTGGTCGTCGGGGAGCGCGTAGAGCGCGTCGCTCCACTTCACCGCGGAGCGCACGGCCCAGCCCCAGATCAGCTCGTCGAGGTGGGGGGACTCCAGCGGCGACACCCCGGGGAGAATGACGTGCGCGAAGCGGGAGGTCTCGTTGACGTAGTTGTCGACCGCGATGAGGCAGTCGAGCATCGGCAGGGCCGCTTCGAGCAGCGACGCATCGGGCACGCTGATCGCCGGGTTCGCGGCCACGGTCACGAGCAGCCGGATCTGGCCCTCACCGGGGGTCGCGATCTCCTCGGCGAGGCACGACGCGGGCACCTGACCGAGTACCTCGGGCGCGCCGCGCACCCGGGAGTGCCAGCGACCGAACGTCGGCACGCCCGACACGTCGGTGTTGTTGACCCAGGCGAGCGGTGCGCTCACCGGCTTGCCCCACATGAGGCCGCCCTCGACGTCGAAGTGGCCGGTGATCAGGTTGACCACGTCGACCAGCCACGACGCGAGCGTGCCGAACTCCTGGTTGCACAGACCGATCCGGCCGTAGACGGCGGCGCGGGGCGTGGCAGCGAAGTCGCGGGCGATGCGCCGGGTCGTCTCGGCCGGGACGCCGGTCCACGCCGCGACCGACTCGGGCGTGAACTCCTCGACCAGCGGGGCGAGCCGCTCGAGCCCGTCGATCTTGTCGACCAGGGTGCCCAGGGTGACCAGATCCTCGGCGAAGAGGACGTGGCAGATGGCGAGCAGGAACGCGGCGTCGGTGCCGGGCCGGATCGGCAGCCACTCGGTGGCGTGGTCGACGGTCCCCGTGCGTCGGGGGTCGACGACGATCACCTGTCCACCGCGCGCCCGGATCGCGTCGAGCTCCCCGAGGACGTCGGGGCACGCGAGGAGCGACCCGCCCGATGCCTGCGGGTTGCCACCCATGATGACGAGGTAGTCGGTGCGCGGCACGTCGGGAGTGGGGATCTTCCACTGGTTGCCGTACATCAGCGCGCAGGTGACGTTCTTCGGCCATTGGTCGACGGTGCCCGACGAGTAGATGTGCGGGAACTTCGAGAAGAGGAGCGCGCCGTAGCGACCCAGCGAGAACGAGTGGCCCACCGGGTTGCCGACGAACGCGGTCATCGCGGTGGGGCCGTGCTGCTCCAGCACGCCGTGGATCAGCTCCTCGCACCGGGCGAAGGCCTCGTCCCACGTGGCTTCCCGGAAGGCGTCGCCCTCGCGGATGAGCGGCGTGCGCACCCGGTCGGGGTCCTCGTGGAGCTTCCCGAGGGTGGTGCCCTTCGGGCAGATGTAGCCCTGTGAGAACACGTCGTCCCGGTAGGGGCGGATGAGCTTCACCGCATCGTCGTCGTCGAGGTGCAGCTCGAGGCCGCACATGCACTCGCACAGCGGGCAGGTGCGGATGTGCACCCGGGTGCCGTCGTCGCGCACGTGATGGGTCCGGCCGATGACCTTCCGGGTGGGCGGCGCGAGCGGAATCGTCGTCACGGGCCGGAGCGTAGTGAGCGTCGGGAGTGCCGTGGGGCTGGCACGACCCGCGCCTGAGCGAACGGAGCGACCCGAGATGTCGGAGCGTAGTGAGCGTCGGGAGTGCCGTGGGGCTGGCACGACCCGCGCCTGAGCGAACGGAGCGACCCGAGATGTCGGAGCGTAGTGAGCGTCGGGAGTGCCGTGGGGCTGGCACGACCCGCGCCTGAGCGAACGGAGCGACCCGAGATGTCGGAGCGTAGTGAGCGTCGGGAGTGCCGTGGGGCTGGCACGACCCGCGCCTGAGCGAACGGAGCGACCCGAGATGTCGGAGCGTAGGACCTAGCGTCCATCACATGTCGAGCCTCCCGGACCCCCACGAGTTCGCCGACGAGTGGATCGCGGCGTGGAACAGCCACGACCTCGACCGGATCCTGTCGCACTACGCCGCCGACGCCGTCGTCCGCACCCCGCTCGCGGCGGTGCGGGTACCCGAGTCGGGCGGGGTCGTCCGGGGTCATGCGGCCCTGCGGGCCTACTGGGGCCCGGCGCTGGAGGCCCAGGCCGACCTGCGCTTCACGCTGCTGGAGGCGATGCCCACGGTCGACGGCGTGACGATCCTCTACCGCAACCACCGCGGCCAGCTCGTCGCCGAGACCGTCCTCTGGGGCGACGACGGCCTCGTCCACACGTCGATTGTGGGCTACGGCGCCACCCCGTGACCCCGTCCGCTTCGGTGCCGACGACGATGTGACGAGGAGCGGCGACAGGTGCCGCCTGACGTCACATGCTCGGGGACAGGGGCGCGGCGCCGCGTCGGGACTGCTCGGAAGTCGGGGTGGTCGGCGAGGGTCCCACGGGTCGCGAACGGCTGGCGTACCCTGCCCCCACGCTCCCGGTCCCGGGAGCGCAACGTGGCCCACGCGCGGGGACTGCCGGTCAGGGAGGAAGACGAATGGCGCAGGAGATCGACGCACTCGTCGTCGGCGCCGGCTTCGGCGGCCTGTACCTCCTCCACCGGTTCCGGGCGCTCGGCCTCTCCGCAGTGGCGATCGAGACCGGGAGCGACGTGGGCGGCACCTGGTACTGGAACCGGTACCCGGGCGCCCGCTGCGACGTCGAGAGCGTGGAGTACTCGTTCTCGTTCGACGAGGACCTCCAACAGGAGTGGCACTGGTCGGAGCGCTACGCCGCGCAGCCCGAGATCCTCGCCTATGCCCGCCACGTGGCCGACCGGTTCGATCTCCGGCGCGACATCCGCTTCGACACCCGGGTGCTCGGAGCCGACTGGGACGATGCCGCGCACCGGTGGTCGGTGCGCACCGACGCCGGCGACTGGACGGCCCGGTTCGTGGTGATGGCGACCGGCACCCTGACCGCCGTCAACCGACCCGACTTCCCCGGCCTCGGCGAGTTCACGGGTGCCACCTACCACACGGCCCGCTGGCCGGAGGCGGGCGTCGACTTCACCGGGCAGCGGGTGGCCGTGATCGGCACCGGCTCGTCGGCGATCCAGGCGATCCCGATCATCGCCGAGCAGGCGGCGGAGCTGTTCGTCTTCCAGCGGACGCCCACCTACTCGGTGCCCGCGCGCAACGGCCCGCTCGACCCGGCCGAGGAGGCTGCGGTCAAGGCCGACTACGCGGGATTGCGGATGCGCGACCGGCAGATGCCCGGCGGGTTCGGATCGCGCTTCGGCTGGAACGACGCGTCGGCCGTCACAGCCACTCCGGAGGAGCGGGACGCCGAGTACGAGCGCCGGTGGCAGATCGGTGGCTTCGCCTACCTCGGTGCGTTCTCCGACACGATCATCGACCCGGTCGCCAACGAGCACGCGAGCGAGTTCGTGCGCCGCAAGATCCGGGAGACCGTGCACGATCCCGCCACTGCCGAGCTGCTCTGCCCCACGCAGCCGATCGCGTGCAAGCGCATGTGCCTCGACACCGGGTACTACGAGACCTTCAACCGTCCCACCGTGCACCTCGTCGACGTGAGCGCAGCGCCGATCGAGCGCATGACGGCGGCCGGGCTGATCGCCGGCGGCGTGGAGCACGCGGTGGATGCGATCGTGTTCGCCACGGGCTTCGATGCGATGACCGGCGCGGTGATGGCGGTCGACCTGCGCGGCCGCAGCGGCGTGTCCATCCACGACGCGTGGGCCGCGGGTCCGGTGAACTACCTGGGCCTGATGGTGCCCGGCTTCCCCAACCTGTTCGTGCTCACCGGGCCGGGGAGCCCTTCGGTGCTCACCAACATGATCGTGTCGATCGAGGAGCACGTCGATTGGATCACCGACGCGATCGCCCGCCTTCGCGACGGTGGGCTCGAGACGATCGAGGCCACGCCCGAGGCGGCCGACGCGTGGGTCGAGTACGTGAACCTCGTCGCGTCGCTCACGCTCTACCCGTCGTGCAACTCGTGGTATCTCGGCGCCAACGTTCCGGGCAAGCCTCGGGTGTTCATGCCCCTGCCCGGCCTCCCCGCGTACGTCGACAAGTGCAACGAGGTCGCGCGCAACGGATACGAAGGGTTCTCGCTGGCATGAGTACGACCGAAGGCGGCGACGCCGCGGCATTGTTCGTCCCCGACGGTGACGCGGTCTACGTCGCCACCCACCTGACCCAGGGTCCCTGGAACCCCGAGCACCAGCACGGGGGTCCGGTGTCGGCGCTCCTCGCCCACGTGGTCGAGCAGGTCCCGACGCTCGTGCCGATGCGCTGCGGCCGGCTCGCCATCGACCTGATGCGGGCGGTGCCGGTCGCCCGACTCGAGACCGCGGCCCGGATCGTGCGGGAGGGCAAGCGCGTGCAGGTGGTGGAGGCGGTGCTCGAGCACGACGGCGTCGTCGTCGCCCGGGCGTCGGCCCTCCGGGTGCGCATCTCCGACACCGCGTCGGCGCTGACCCACCCGCGTCGGCCCGACGAGTCGCCGCCGCCCCCACCCACCCAGGTCGAGGAGTCGGTGCTCGCCAAGGCCGGGCTTCCCGTCCCGGGGTTCCTGCTGGCGCTCGACATGCACCGGGTGACCGGTGGCCTCGGGCTGGGCGCGCCGGCCTGCACGTGGTTCCGGCTGAGGCAGCCGGTCGTCGCCGGAGTGGACCCGTCGCCGTTGGTGCGCCTCGCCGCGCTGGCGGACTTCACCAGCGGCACCGCCAACTTCCTGCCGATCGACAAGTGGTCGTCGATCAACGCCGACATCTCCATCAACGTCCTGCGCGAGCCCATCGGAGACTGGATCGCGGTGGATGCGGTCGCGCACGTGGCCGGCGACGGCATCGGCCACTCGCGGGCAACGCTCTACGACACCACCGGCATGGTCGGCACCGGTTCCACCGTCCAGCTCGTCGACCCGGTTGCCACCCCGTTCGCGGCCGCGTCGAAGCTGGCCCGCGACGTCACAGGAGAGCTCGCATGACCGATCTTCCCTCCGTCACCCCCGACACCGACGAGGGCGCGCTCGACCCCGAGGTCGCCGAGTGGATGGCGGCGAACCCGATGTTCGTCACCCCGCTCGAGACGCTCACCCCCGAGGTGCTCGCGCTCGCCCGCATGACCGCGCCGCCGACCCTCGCGGCGGGCCTGGCCGACGTGTCCGACGACGAGATCGCGGGCGTGCCGGTGCGCATGTACCGGCAGGAGGCCCCGCCCACCGGGGTGGTCGTCTACTTCCACGGCGGTGGCTACTGCCTCGGCAGCGTCGGCCTGATGGACAACGTCGCGAAGGCGATCGCCCGCCACTCGGGCGCGCACGTGGTGTCGGTGGAGTACCGCCTCGCGCCGGAGCACCCGTTCCCGGCCGGGCTCGACGACTGCGACGCGGTCACCACCTGGGTGCTCGCGCACGCCGACGCGTTCGACGCGACGGCCACTCGAGTGGCGGTGGCGGGGGAGAGCGCGGGCGGCAACCTGTCGGCCACGGTGTCGCTGCGCCGGCGCGACGCGGGCGGCCCGGTGCCGTGCACCCAGGTCCTCATCTACCCGGGCACCGCCGGCACGGAGCACTTCCCGTCCCGCGACGAGTTCGACGGGGTGGTCCTGAACCGCGCGGCGGCGGAGGCGTTCCGTGCCGCGTACAGCGCCGGCCGCGACATCTGGTCCGACGGCTACGCCGCGCCGTTGCACGCGACGTCGCTGGCCGGGCTGCCACCGGCGCTGGTGATCCTGGCGGGCAGCGACCTGCTCAGGGACGAGGGCCGGGCCTACGCCCGCCGGCTCGCCGAGGAGGGGACCGACGTCGAGGAGGTCTGCTTCGCGGGCCAGCCCCACGGCTTCGTCAACTTCGATCTGCCCGCCGCCGCGATGGCCCACGAGACGATCGGCGCCTGGCTGCGCCTCCGGTTCGGCGCGACGGCCGGCTGAGCCGTCGCCGATGGTCGACCTCTACTGGGTCCCACTGGGTGCCGGCACCCCCGTGGTGCAGTGGTGCGGCCGCCTGTTCGAGCTCGTCATGGCGTGGTGGCAGCACCGGCCCCGCAACCGGCTGTTCCACGCGGCCCTGGTGGTCGAGATCGACGGGGTACGGGTGACGGTCGAGCAGGCCCCCGTGCCCGACGACCACGGCGAGCTCCGGGGGGTCGTGGCCACGGGGCCGGTCGGGCTGCGGTGGCTGGGGCGCTGGCGCGTGTTCCGGTACGAGGTGCGCCGATGGCCGGGGGGTTCGATCCCGGACCTGGACGCTGCGGTGGGGCCGCCGCGGCGGATCACCGACGACCCGGCCGTCGCCCGCCGCGTGCTCGAGGCCGTGGCCGCGGTGCCGACGCCCGTGTGGGGTCGCGACGAGCAGCACGCCGGCGAGATGTGGAACTCCAACTCGGTGGTCGCGTGGACGCTCGACCGCGCCGGGGTCGACGTCGACGCGATCGCGTGCGTCGCCGGCGGACGCGCCCCCGGGTGGCACGCCGGCCTCGTCGGCGCCCGCCGCCCCCCGATGCGCTTCTGACCGTCGATCCCGGCCGCATCGACGGTGAGAAACGCATCGACGGTGAGAAACGCATCGACGGTGAGAAACGCATCGACGGTGAGAAACGCATCGACGGTGAGAAACGCATCGAC
>VGCA01000119.1 GCA_016870245.1 Actinomycetota bacterium
CGCGGTCCCGGCCACGCGCCCGGCCGCGGCCTCGGCCGCCACCCGGGCCCGGATGTCGTCGCGCAGCTCACCCTTGGCGACCTTGCCGCCCGACGAGCGGGGCAGGGCGTCGACCCCGATCACCCGCTCCGGCCACAGCTCCTTGCCCACGCCCCGGGCCTCGAGGTGGGCCCGCACCCCGTCGAGGTCGACCGGCGCGACGCCCGGGCGCAGCTCGACGTAGACGCACACCCGCTCCCCGAACACGGGATCGGGCATTGCGACAGCGGCAGCGAGCGCGACCGCCGGGTGGCTCGACACCTCGTCCTCCACCTGGGCGGCGCTGATGTTCTTGCCGCCCCGGATGATGAAGTCGGAGGCCCGGCCGCCCACGGTGAGATAGCCCTCGGCGTCGATCGCGCAGTAGTCGCCGGTGAGCATCCAGCCGTCGGCGGTGTGGAGACGGGCGTTGGCCGCCGCGTCGCCGTAGTAGCCGAGGCAGGTGACCCGGCCCTTGCACCCGGCGATGCCCGGTCCGCCGGTCGCGGTGACGTCGGTGCCGTCGTCGCCGAACAGCCGCACCTGCATCTCCTCGATCACCCGACCCGCGGTGCGCAACCGGCGCTCGCGCGAGTCGTCGAGGCAGGTGTTGCTGAGCGCGCCGGTCTCGTTGGACCCGTAGAACTGGAGGACGGTGCAGCCGGTGCGCTCCTCGAACTCCGACGCCCGCTCGTACGGCACCATCTCACCGCCGGTGAACAGCACCCGCAGGCTCGTGAGGTCGAAGCGGTCGAGCTCGGGCGCGTTGAGCAACATGATGAACTGCGTCGACACCGCGGCGAGCACGGTGACCTGCTCACGCTCGATGAGCGCCAGCGCGCCCGCCGGGTCGAACCGGGGCATGACCACCGTGGGTGCACCGAGGAGCGTGGGCGTGACGTGCCCCGTCCAGATGCCGAAGCCGAACGGTGCCGGGAGCAGGCTCATCCACACGTCGTCGCGCGTGAGCGCGGCGGCCGCCACGGCCAGCTCGTGGAAGGCGAACCAGCGCTGCTGGTCGTGCATCACGCACTTGGGCAGGCCGGTGGTGCCCGAGGTGGAGTTGAGCAGCCACAGGTCGCCCGGGCCCACCTCCGCGGCTGCGTCGAGGTGCGCGTCGGCGCCGGCCCCCGGGCTGCGGAGCGGATGCGGGTCGAGGTGCACGAGGCCGAGCCGATCGGCGAGCGCGGCCCGCTCGGGTCCGGCGACCAGGCCGCGCGCGCCGGTCAGGCCCACCAGGTGCTCGATCTCGCGGTCACCCGCTCGGGGTCCGATGCCGACGATGACCCGGCCCGCCCGCTCGACCGCGAGGAAGGCGACGTGGACCGCGGGCCCGTCGGGCTCGAGGACGGCCACGCGGTCGCCGGGCTCGCCGATCCCGGCCACGGCGCCTGCGAGCCGGTCGGCCCAGGCGTCGTACTCCCGCCAGGTCATCCGATCGTCGGCCGTGACGTACGCGTCGCGATCGGGCCGGACCGCGGCGTGGTGCCGCACCGAGTCGGAGAGGGTCACGGGCGGTGAACCTACTCCCGGCACCGCGGCGGGACCGGTGATCGCGCGCGACGCCACCGGTGACGCGTTAGCGTTCGGCGATGGAGAGCGAGCCGTTCGCACCCCGGGCGATGCCTCCCACCGGCGTGGTGCTCGACGAGCGACAGAAGCTCGCGTGCCTGCACCGCATCCTGGCGGGCATCGGGTTCAACGAGAACATGGCCGGCCACATCACCATGGCGGTGGGCGACGGCACCGACGACATGTGGGCGTCGCCGTGGGGCCTCTGGTGGGACGAGGTCACCGCCTCCGACCTGTGCCGGGTCGACGCCGACGGCAACGTCGTCGAGGGCCGCTGGGGCGTCAGCCCTGCGATCTTCCTGCACACCGAGCTGCACCGCTCGCGCCCCGACGCCCGCGTGGTCGTGCACAACCACCCGTACCACGCCACTCTGCTGGCGACGATGGGGCTGTTGCCCGAGATCACGCACCAGGCCGCGTGCATGTTCGACGGCGGGCTGCGCCTCGTCGACGAGTACCAGGGTCAGGTGCTCGACGCCGATGCCGGCACGTGGCTCGCCGACGCCGTGGGCGACGCCATCGGCATCATCCTGCTCAGCCACGGGTGCATCGTCATCGGCGAGTCGACCGAGGAGGCCGCGTACCGGTCGGTGACGTTCGACCGCATGTGCCGGATCACTGCCGACGCGCTCGTCGCGCACCGCCCGACGTTCGAGATCGCGCCCGAGCACCGCAAGGGCCTGCGCGACGCGTTCCGCACCCACGCCCTCGACGCCTACTGGAACGGCGCCCTCCGCACCCTCCTCGCCCAGGACCCCACCGTCCTCCGCTGACGATGCGCTTCTCACCGTCGATCAACGCCCCGCCGATGCGCTTCTCACCGTCGATGGCTCCTGTCCATCGACGGTGAGAAACGCATCGTGATCAGTAGGCGCGGCGGGTGAGGGCGCCGGCGACCTTGCGGGTGATGCCGGCGGGGAGGACGCTCGTGGCGGCGACGGTGGCGACGTTGATCGCACCGGTGACGCACACCGCCCGGCCGCGGTCGTAGGCCTTGAGGGCGCCGGCAACGACCTCGTCGGGCTGCTGCCACACCATCTCGGGGAGGCCCTTCGGGTCGAAGCCGTCGGCCTGGAACCCGGTGCGGGTGTACCCGGGCGCGAGCACCATCGCCTTCACCCCCGTCCCGCGCAGCTCCTCGTGCACCGCGTTGGTGAAGCTGGAGACGAACGCCTTGGTCGCGCCGTACGTCGCGTGTCGCGGGATCGGCTGGTAGGCGCTGATCGACGACACGTTGATCACCCCTCCCCGCCCGCGCCCCACCATCGGCCCGAGCGCGGCGTGGGTGAGCCGCATCACCGCGACGACATTGAGCGCGACCTCGGCCGCCTCCTTCTCGACGGGGAGCTCCCAGAAGCGGCCCATCGTGCCCACGCCCGCGTTGTTGACGAGCAGGTCGACGGGCCGGTTCGGGTCGCCCAGCCGCTCCGCCACCGCAGCGACGCCCGCGTCGGTCGCGAGGTCGGCGGCCAGCACCTCGACCTCCGCGCCCGAGTCGGTGCGCAGCCGCGTGGCGAGGTCCCCGAGCACGTCGGCCCGACGGGCGACGACCACCACGTCGTGGCCCCGCTGCGCGAGCGCGATCGCGAACGCCTCACCGATCCCCGACGACGCGCCCGTGACCAACGCGACCGGACGTGCTGCGCTCATCGATGCCTCTCCTCCGCCGCGCCACCCGCGCCACCCGCGTCACCGGCGTCACCGGCACGCGCCGTGCTCACAGGCCGATCGCCTCGGCGACCGCGTCGGCCTCGGCGGGGACGGCGTCGCCCACCTCGACTTCGCTCACCGCCCGCTGCGGGTCCTTGAGGCCGTGGCCGGTCACGGTGCACACCACCACGTCGTCGTGCACGAGCAGCCCGTCGGCCGCGGCCTGGAGCAGCCCGGCGACCGACGCCGCCGACGCCGGCTCCACGAACACGCCCTCGTCGGAAGCGAGCATGCGGTAGGCGTCGAGGATCTGGGCGTCGGTGACGGCGCCGATGTGGCCGCCCGACTCGTCGCGCGCCGCGACGGCGGAGTCCCACGACGCCGGGTTGCCGATCTGGATCGCGGTCGCGATGGTCTCGGGGTGCGGCACCGGCTCGCCCCGCACGATGGGCGCCGCCCCGGCGGCCTGCCACCCGAGCATGCGGGGCGGCCGACCGGCGTTGCCGGCAGCGACGTCCTCGCAGTAGCCGCGCCAGTAGGCGGTGATGTTCCCCGCGTTGCCCACCGGGATGCAGTGCACCGTCGGCGCGTCGCCGAGCGCGGCGACGATCTCGAACGCGGCCGTCTTCTGCCCCTCGATGCGCACGGGGTTGACGCTGTTGACGACCTCGACGCCGGGCTGCTCGCCGAGCTCGCGCACGATGTCGAGTGCCTCGTCGAAGGTGCCGGACACCGGCACGACCCGCGCCCCGTGGATCAGCGCCTGCGCGAGCTTGCCGAGCGCGATCTGACCTGCGGGCAGCACGACCGCGCACAGCAGCCCCGCCCGTGCCGCGTAGGCGGCGGCCGAGGCCGACGTGTTGCCGGTGGACGCGCAGATGACCACCTTGGCGCCGTGCTCGACCGCCGTCGACACCGCCATGGTCATGCCCCGGTCCTTGAACGAGCCGGTGGGGTTCGCACCCTCGACCTTGAGACGCACGCTGGCGACGCCGGCACGCGCAGCGAGGCGCGGTGCGTCGACCAGCGGCGTGTTGCCCTCGAGCAGCGTGACGACCGGCGTGCGCTCGGTGACCGGCAGCCGGTCACGGAACGCCTCGATCAGCCCGGGCCAGGCCCGGTGCTCGCCGCCCACCCCGTCAGTCCTCCTCGCCGACGACCCGGATCACGGAGCCCACCCGGGTGACGACGTCGACGTGGCGCAGCGCATCGAGCGTGGCCGTGAGGTCGGCCTCCCGCGCCCGGTGCGTGATGAAGACGAGGCGGGCGTCGGCCCCGATCCCCCGCTGCTCCATCGACTTGATCGACACGCCGTGGTCGCCGAACGTCGTGGCGATCGCGGCGAGCACGCCGGGGCGGTCGGCCGCCTCCACCATGATGTAGAAGGGCGACTCGGCGTCGGCCATGGGCCGGATCGGCTTGGCGACCAGCTCGCCGATCGTCGCCCCCCGGGCCCCGGCCACGAGGTTGCGCGACGCGTCGACGAGGTCGCCCATCACGGCCGACGCCGTGGGGTTCCCGCCGGCGCCGCGGCCGTAGAGCATCAGCTCGCCCACCGCGTCGGCCTCGATGAACACGGCGTTGAACGAGTCGCGCACCGAGGCGAGCGGGTGCTGCACCGGGACCATCGCAGGATGCACCCGCACCGCGACGTCGCCGCCGACCTCCTCGGCCACCGCGAGCAGCTTCACGATGTAGCCGAGGCTGCGGGCCGACGCGATGTCGTCCGCAGTGACCTGCGTGATGCCCTCGCGGTACACGTCGTCGGGACCGATCGGCGCGCCGAACGCGATGGTGGCGATGATCGCGGCCTTCGACGCGGCGTCGAACCCCTCGACGTCGGCGGTGGGGTCGGCCTCGGCATAGCCGAGGCGCTGGGCTTCGCCGAGCGCGTCGGCGAACGTGGTGCCGTCCTCGGTCATGCGGGTGAGGATGAAGTTGGTGGTGCCGTTGACGATGCCGAGCACCCGGCGGATGCGGTCGCCCGCGAGTGACTCGCGCAGCGGCCGCATGAGCGGGATGCCTCCGGCGACCGACGCCTCGAAGAGCAGGTCGACGCCCGATGCGGCCGCGATGCGGAGCAGCTCGGGCCCGTCGCGGGCGATGAGCTCTTTGTTCGCGGTGACGACCGGCTTGCCTGCACGCAGCGCGGCCTCGATGAGCCCGCGTGCCGGCTCCACCCCGCCCATCACCTCGACCACGACGTCGATGTCGGGGTCGGCCACCACCGAGGTCGGGTCGTCGGTGAACGCGGTCGACGGCAGCTTCAGCTCACGGGGCTTGGCGAGGTCGCGCACTGCCACCCGGATGATCTCGACCCGGGCCCCGGCCCGGGCGGTGATCAGGTCGGCGTGCTCGTCGACGAGGCGCGCGAGCGCCGCCCCGACGTTGCCGCAACCGAGGAGTCCGACCCGGACGTGATCTGCCACCGTCACAGTCTGCCCGTTCACGGCTGATCCAGCCGGAGGAGATCGTCGAGGGTCTCCCGCCGGATGACCGTCCGGGCCACGCCGCCGCGCACGAAGACCACGGCCGGACGCGGGACCTTGTTGTAGTTGGAGGCCATCGAGTAGCCGTAGGCCCCGGTGGCCGGGGTGGCGAGGAGGTCGCCGACGGCCACGTCGGCAGGGAGGCGGGCACCCTGGACCACGATGTCGCCCTGCTCGCAGTGCTTGCCCACGATGGTGCACTCGAGGTCACGGGGGGCGTCGAGGCGGGCCGGGAGGTAGGCCTCGTAGCCCGCGCCGTACAGCACCGGTCGGGGGTTGTCGCTCATCCCGCCGTCGACCGCCACGTAGGTGCCGATCCCGGGGATCTGCTTGATCGTGCCCACCCGGTAGAGCGTGAGCGCGGCGGGGGCGACGATCGACCGGCCCGGCTCGACCATGATCCGGGGCTCGGCGATCCCGGCGCCGGCCGACACCTCCCGCACCGCGCCCTGGAGCACCTGCGCGTACTCGGCGACGTCGAGCACGGGGTCCTCCGCGAGGTACCGCGCACCGAGGCCACCGCCGAGGTTCAGCTCGCCCACGGTCACGCCCCGGTCGGCGAGCTCGCGCACCAGGGTGACGAGGACCTCCACCGCCCGGGCGTACGAGTCGAGCACGTAGATCTGCGAGCCGATGTGGCAGTGCAGCCCCACCAGGTCGAGGCCGGCGGACGCCGCGACCCGCTGCACGGCGTCGCGCGCCACCCCACCCGACACGGTGAAGCCGAACTTCGACGCCTCGGTGCCGGTCTCGATGAACTCGTGGGTGTGCGCCTCCACCCCGGGCGTCACCCGCACCAGCACGCGCGGCACCACGCCCACGTCGGCGCCGAGGCGCTCGAGCCGGTCGAGCTCGTCGTGGGAGTCGGCGACGATGCGGCCCACGCCGGCGCGCAGCGCGGCCAGCAGCTCGGCGTCGCCCTTGTTGTTGCCGTGGAAGACGATCCGGGCCGCGGGGAAGCCGGCCCGCAGCGCGACGTGGAGCTCGCCACCGGTGGCGACGTCGAGGTGGAGGCCCTCCTCCCCGACCAGCTGCACCATGGCCGTGCAGAGGAACGCCTTCCCCGCGTAGGTCACGGCGTCGGGGCCGAACGCGGCGACGTACTCACGCATCTTCGATCGCAGCGCGTCCTCGTCGTAGACGAACAATGGAGTGCCGTGCTCGGCCGCGAGCGCGTCGAAGTCGAGCCGGCGCAGGCCCGGCGGCACGAGCGAGACGTCGAACGCGGCGTCCACTAGTCGGCGTCCGGCTCGAGGTCATCGGCCCGGTGCATCTCGTCGGGCGCGCCGACGCCGAGGATGGCCAGCGCGTTGGCGAGGCCGATCCGGCTCGCCTCGGCCAGCCACAGCCGGGCCTGGGTGAGCGCGGCGTCGTCGGAGATGACCCGACAGTCGCGGTAGAAGCCGTGGAAGCGCGCCGCGAAGTCGCGCACCCAGGTGGCGACGCGATGCGGCGCGCGCAACGCGGCCGCCTCTTCGACCACGTCGGGGAAGACGGCCAGGGCGCGCAGCAGCTCGAGCTCGCGCTCGTGGGTGAGCACGCCGAGGTTCGCGTCGGGCAGCGGCAGCCGGGTGATCCCCTGCGCCGCGGCCTGCCGGCCGATCGAGGCGATGCGGGCGTGCGCGTACTGCACGTAGTAGACGGGGTTCTCCATCGACTGCGAGGTGACCACCTCGAGGTCGAAGGTCTGCGCGGTGTCGATGCCCTGGAGCAAGAACGTGAGCCGGCAGACGTCGGGGTCGACCTCGTCGAGGATGTCGGCGAGGGTGACGACGGTGCCGGACCGCTTCGAGATGCGGACCTCCTCACCGCCCCGGAGCAGCTTCACGAGCTGGCCGAGCAGCACCTCCGGCTCGCCGGCCGGGAAGCCGAGCGCCTCGAGCCCCGCCTGCAGCGACTTCACCTGCCCGTGGTGGTCGGCGCCCCAGATGTCGATGAGGTGGGTCCAGCCCCGGGCGAACTTGTCGCGGTGGTAGGCGAGGTCGTTGCACAGGTAGGTGGTGGTGCCGTCGGACTTCACGAGCACCCGGTCGCGCTGGTCGCCGAAATCGGAGGTGCGCAGCCACACCGCGCCGTCGTCGTCGCGGGTCATGCCCCGCTCGGCGAGCGTGGCGAGCACCTGCTGCACATCGCCCCGCTCGTGCAGCGTGCGCTCCGAGAACCAGGTGTCGAACACCACGCCGATGCGCGCGAGGTCGCGCTGGATCTCGTCGACCATCTGCAGGTAGCCCCACTCGCGCGCCTGCTCCATGGTGACGTCGTCGCCGAGCGCGGCCCGCATGCGGTCGGCCATGTCGATCAGGTACTGCCCCTGGTAGCCGTCGTCGGGCAGGTCGGCGCCGGTGTAGCGGGCGTGCAGCGACGCACCGAAGAGGTCGAGCTGCGTCCCGGCGTCGTTGAGGTAGTACTCGCGGTGCACCTCGGCGCCCTGCGACGCGAGGAGGTTGGCGAGCGCGTCGCCCACCGCGACCCAGCGCCCACCGCCGGCATGGAGGGGCCCAGTCGGGTTGGCCGACACGAACTCCAGGTTGATCCGGCTGCCGGCGAGCGCGTCGCCGTGGCCGAACCGGTCGCCTCGCGCCGCCACCGTGCGCAGCACGTCGTGCAGCCAGGTGGGCGAGAGGTGGAGGTTGACGAAGCCGGGCCCGGCGATCTCGACGCGATCGAGGTGCGCGGGCGGCTGGGCCATGAGCGCGTCGGCGATCCGCTGCGCGGCCTCCCGCGGTGGCACCCCGGCCGGCTTGGCGATCTGGAGCGCCGCGTTGGTGGTCCAGTCGCCGTGCTCGGGCCGATCCGCCGGCGTGAGGACCACGCCCCCGCCCGGCTCGGGGAAGCCGGCGCGGCCGAGGGCCGCGCGCACGGCGTCGACGAGGGTTTCGCGGATCACGCGGTGGTCCTTCAGAAGGGTGGTGGAGACGTCGAATCGTACTTGCGGGGCGCACCGGCCCCCGGCTCGGATTCACCCCGGACCGCTTCGTGGCCCGGGTCGCTACGCTTCGCGATCGGTGGAACCGGGTGACACCCACGACCCCAGCGAGGACGGCAGGCACGTGAGCAGCGCGGGACTGTCGGCCCTCTACGAGGCGCTCGCCGCCACGGCGGAGCGCCACGGCCTCGACGGGCTCGCGATCGCGGTCGACGACCCCGATCTCGGCCACCAGGGGTTCGCGGCCGGCGCCGAGGCCCGCGCCGTGCTCGACGACGTGGTGTCGGATCCGGCCCGCCGCTGGTGGGCCCGGCCGCTGCCCGACGTGCCCCCCACCGAGATCGAGGTGCTGCGGGCCCTCGCCGCCACCGCCCTGCGGCTCGGCCGCGCCGATCCCGATGCCGACCCCGACGCCGCGCTCGAGGTGCTCGTGCGGTCGCTGCCCCACGTGACCGGGGTGCTGCGGGTGGGCAACGTCGTCGAGGCCACCGTCGCCGCCGGCCACCGCGACGAGGTGGTCGCCCGGCTCGCGGTCACCGACCTCCCGCCCGGCGGCGCCGTGGTCCTGCACGAGGTCGCGGTCGACGCCCCCGCGGGCGAGCCGGGCCCGCGCCCGCGGGCCGAGCTGATCGC
>VGCA01000120.1 GCA_016870245.1 Actinomycetota bacterium
TCGGCGGCCTCGCGTCGGCGGCCGCGCGCCCCGGCGGCAACCGCCTGCTGGTCGACGGGCGCATCCAGGCCGAGGGCGCGGCGGGAGTCCTCGTCGGCGGCACGCCCGTGCACACCGTCGTCTCGCAGGGCTGCCGGCCGGTCGGCGAGCCGTTCGTGATCACGCGCGGGTCCCGCAACTTCGTCGAGGAGCTCGGCGGTCGACCGGCGTTGGACCGGCTGCGCGAGCTCGCCGACCAGGTCGACGACTCCGAGCGTGAGCTGCTCCAACGCGGCCTCCAGATCGGCTTCGTGGTCGACGAGCACCGCACCGAGTTCGGGCGCGGCGACTTCCTGGTGCGCAACGTGCTCGGTGCCGACCGCTCGTCACGGGCGATCGCCGTGAGCGAGCAGGTCGAGGTCGGGCGTACCGTGCAGTTCCACGTCCGCGACGCCGCCGCCGCCGACGAGGACCTGCGGGAGCTGCTCGCCCGGGCTTCCGGCGAGGCCGCGCTCGTGTTCACGTGCAACGGGCGCGGGCGCGCGCTGTTCGGCGAGCCCGACCACGACTCGGGTCTCATCGCGGAGCTGCTCGGGCCGATCCCGACGGCGGGGATGTTCTGCGCCGGAGAGCTCGGTCCGGTGGGGCGCCGCAACGCGCTGCACGCCTACACGGCCAGCCTCGCCCTCTTCGACTGAGCCGCGCCAAGCGACCCGCGGCGACGCACCGCGGCGCGCCGGGCCGATCACCCGGCAGACCACCGGGCAGACCACCGCGATCCCACCCGGGGCGGGCTGTGCACGCGGCCTAGTCTGCGTCCGGGCGGGCGCGACCGCGATCCGGACGACGCGCGCGCCGACGCACACCCGAGAGGAGCCCCGTGGCCACCACCGACCTCGAGATCCGTGGCATCAACGTCGCGCGCGGTCTGGCGATCGACGCCGTGCAGAAGGCCAACTCGGGCCACCCGGGCACGCCGCTCGCGCTGGCGCCGCTGGCGCACGTGCTGTTCACCCGGATCATGGAGTTCGACGCCGGTGCACCGGAGTGGCCCGACCGCGACCGGTTCGTGCTCTCGGCCGGGCACGCGTCGATGTTGCTGTACTCGTACCTCTACCTCCTCGGGTTCGGGCTCACCCTCGACGACCTGAAGGCGTTCCGCCAGTGGGGCTCTGCCACCCCGGGGCACCCCGAGTACCGCCACACCGCCGGCGTCGAGGTCACCACGGGGCCGCTCGGCCAGGGGGTCGCCAACGGGGTGGGCATCGCGCTCGCCGAGGCCAACCTGCGGGCCCGCTTCGGCGCCGACCTCTTCGACCACCACGTCTTCGCCATCTGCTCCGACGGCGACTTCGAGGAGGGCGTGAGCCACGAGGCGGCGTCGCTCGCAGGCCACCTCGGGCTCGGGAAGCTCGTCTACGTCTACGACGACAACCACATCTCCATCGACGGGCCGACCGAGCTCTCCTACTCCGACGTGGTGCCGGAGCGGTTCCGGGCCTACGGCTGGCACGTCGTCGAGATCGGCGACGTCGCCAACGACTGCGACGCGATCGAGGCGGGGCTGCGGGAGGGCATGGCCGACACCGACCGCCCCAGCCTCGTCGTCCTCCGCAGCCACATCGGGTGGCCGTCGCCCGCCTACACCGACACGGCACACGCGCACGGCAACCCGCTCGGCGCCGAGGAGAACGCGAAGATCAAGGACATCCTGGGGCTGCCCCAGGAGGACTTCCTCGTCCCGGAGGACGTGCTCGCCTTCTACCGGGAGGCCGGTGTCCGCGGGCGCGGCGCCCGCGACGCGTGGCAGCACCGCCGCGACGCGATCCGCATCGACGACCCGGCGCGCACCGCCCAGGTCGACGCGTGCCTGGAGGGTCGCGGGCTGCCCGGGTGGGAGGCGTCGTTGCCCGCGTGGGAGGTCGGCGAGTCGGTCGCCACCCGCGCCGCGTGCGCCAAGATCGTCTCCGCGATCTACGAGCAGGTGCCGGGCCTCGTGGGCGGCGGCGCGGATCTCACCGGCAACACCGGCACCGAGCTGAAGGGGGCGCCGGTCATCGGCACCCACGACTTCGGCGGGCGCCAGGTGCACTGGGGCATCCGTGAGCACGCGATGGGCTCGATCATGAACGGCATGGCCGTGTCGGGTCTGCTGCCGATGGGCGGCACGTTCTTCGTCTTCAGCGACTACATGCGCCCGGCGGCCCGCCTCGCCGCGCTGTCGGGCTACAAGACGATGTTCGTCTGGTCGCACGACTCGATCGGCGTGGGCGAGGACGGACCCACCCACCAGCCGGTCGAGCAGCTGATGGCGACGCGGGTCATCCCGAACCTCTGCGTGGTGCGCCCGGCCGACGCCAACGAGGTCGCGCACGCGTGGCGCCTCCACGTCGACGGCGAAGGGCCGATGGCGCTGATCCTCACCCGCCAGAACGTGCCCGTGCTCGAGGGCACGCTCGAGCGCGGCGCCCGGGGTCTCCCCCGCGGTGCCTACGTGCTCGCCGACGAGCCCGACGGCGACCTCGACCTCGTGCTGGTGGGCACCGGCTCGGAGGTGTCGCTGTGCGTGGAGGCCCGCGGCCTGCTGGCCGCCGACGGGTTCGGGGTGCGGGTCGTCTCCATGCCGTCGTGGGACCGGTTCTCGCTCCAGGGCGACGAGTACCGCGCCGACGTGCTGCCCCCGGGCGTCCCGACGCTCGCGGTGGAGGCCGGGGTCAGCCTCGGCTGGGACCGCTACGCCGACGACGTGGTCGCCATCGACCGCTACGGCGCATCGGCGCCGGGGGGCACGGTCTTCCGCGAGCTCGGGTTCACCCCCGAGAACGTCGCGGCCCGGGCGCGGGAGATGCTCGGCCTCGAGGGGGAGCGGTCATGAGCGGAACCTCGGCGGGCCGTCTCCTGGTCCGGGGTGGCACCGTCCTCGACGGCACCGGCGGCCCGCCGGTCGCGGCCGATGTCCTCGCCGTCGACGGGCGCATCGCCGAGGTCGGTCCCGGGCTCGACGCCACCGGCGCCCGCGTGCTCGACGCCGGCGGCGCCTTCGTCACCCCCGGCTTCATCGACACCCACACGCACCTCGACCCGCAGCTGTTCTGGGACCGGGGCTGCGACCCCATGCCCCAGCACGGCGTCACCACCGTGCTCATCGGCAACTGCTCGCTCGGCCTCGCGCCCGTGCGACCGGAGGCGATCGACGAGCTGTCGACCCTCTTCTGCTACATCGAGGACATGCCCCGCGAGGCGTTCGCCCTCGGCATCCCCTGGACCTGGGAGCGCTATCCCGACTACCGCGATGCGCTCGCCGACGGCGGCCTGGCCGTGCACGCCGCGGTCCTCCTCGGGCACTCGGCGCTGCGGCTGTACGTGATGGGCGACGATGCGTGGGACCGCGCCGCCACCGACGACGAGCGGGCCCGCATCGCGGCGCTGCTCGACGAGTCGGTCGCGGCGGGCGCATACGGGTTCTCCACGTCGTTCTTCGACGCCGACGCCCGCAGCCGCCCGGTGCCCAGCCGCCTCGCCGACGTCGCCGAGCACGACGCGCTCCTTGCGGTGCTCGAGGCCCGGGGTCGCGGGTTCGTGGAGTTCATCCCGCAGACGCTGTCGCCGGAGGGGCTCGCGCAGATGGACGACTTCGTGGTCCGGTGCGCACGCCACGGCGTGACCGTCACCACCAACGTGCTCGTGCACAACGAGTCGCGTCCCGACTACGGCGACGACCTCCTTGCCCGCTGCCGTGACCTGCGGGCCCGGGGCGCCGACTTCTGGCCGCAGATGTCGCCGCGGACCATCGACTTCCGGATCAACTGGGAGACGTCGATGGTGTTCATGAACCTCTCCGAGTGGCACCGAGTCCCCAACGCCCCCGACGACGCCACCCGGGCCGCCCTGCTGCGCGACCCCGACTGGCGCGCCGCCGCCCGGCTGCAGTGGGACGGCAGCGACCGCGGGATGTTCCCCACGCGCCACCCGACGCGGGTGCGCTTCATCGAGGTGACCGATCCGGCGCTTGAGTCGTGGCTGGGCCGCACGCTGGCCGACCTCGTCGCCGAGCGCGGTGGGCACCCGTCGGACGTGCTCGCCGACTGGGTGCTGGCCAACGACCTGCGCCCGGGCGTGCTCGTGACCGGGGTGGCCAACAGCGACGTCGACGAGGTCGCCCGCTTCCTGGTCCAGCCCGACACGCTGGTCGCGTCGAGCGACGCCGGTGCCCACGTGCAGATGATGTGCGCCGCCGGCGACACCACGCTCTACCTCACTCGCCACGTGCGCGACCGGGGCGACGTGACCGTCGAGCAGGCGGTGCACGAGCTCAGCGCGAAGCAGGCCGACGTGTTCGGCTTCCGCGACCGGGGCCGCGTGGTGCCGGGCCTGGCCGCCGACCTCACCGTGTTCGCGCTCGACGAGCTGCACTGGGACGACGACGTGTTCGTCACCGACCTCCCCGGCGGGTCACGGCGCCTGCGGAGACCGCCGGGTGGCTACCGCTACACCGTGGCCAACGGCGAGGTCACCCAGGAAGCCGGCGTGCTCACCGGTGCGACGCCCGCCGGCGTGCTCGACTCCGCCGTCGGCTAGCTGCTCGCGTCCCCCTCGCGGAGGCGCTTGCCGGCCCGGACCATGAGCCGGGCTCGCGTGCGCACCAGCGGGTCGCGCACGCGGTCGGGCAGCTTGCTCACCACGTGCCCGGCCAGCCGGGCGTCGGACCCCACCAGGTAGCGGGCCTTCGGCCGACGGGCGGTGAGCGCGTGGGCCACGGCGGCGGCGACCGTCGACGGCTCGGCGCCGTGGGTGCGGCCGTCGGCGACGAAGCCGCGGCCGAGGTCGAGCAGGTACCCGTACCGGCGCAGCCCGTCGGGGTCGAGGCCCGCGGCGATCTCCTCGACCTGGCGCTCACTCTTGTCCCAGATCGCGGTGCGGATCTCCCCCGGCTCGACGAGCGACACGGTGATGGGGTCGTCGGCGAGTGCGAGCTCGTGGCGCATCGACTCGGCGAGCGCCTCGAGCGCGTGCTTCGACGCGCTGTAGGGGCCCACGCCCGGACCGGCGACCCGCCCACCCATCGAGCCGATGTGCACGATGCGGCCCCGCCCGGCCCGCAGCAGCGGCATGGCTTCGCGCGTCAGGTGCACCACGGCGAACAGGTTCACGTCGAAGACGGTGCGCCAGTCGGCGTCGGAGACGTGCTCGATCGGACCGCCGATCCCGATCCCCGCGTTGTTGACGAGGCCCTGCAGGCCCCGCGAGCCGACCTCGGCCGTGACGCTGTCGAGGGCCCGGCGCACCGCGGCGGGGTCGGTGACCTCGAGCGGGAGCGGCCGGACGCGGTCGCCGTAGGTGCTGCGGAGGCGCTCGCCGTCGTCGGTCCGCCGCACCCCGGCGTAGACGTCCCAGCCGGAGGCGGTCAGGCGGGCCACGCAGGCGGCGCCGATGCCGGTCGAGGTGCCGGTGACGAGCGCAGAGGGCATCGGCGGAATCTAGGCCGTTCGGGTGTCCGCGGCGGGCGTCATCCGGCGAGGGTCGCCGCGGCCCGGAGGTGCGCGGCGAGCGAGTCGACGGTGTCGTGGGCGTTGAGTCCGCTCGGATTGGGCATGACGTACACGGGGACGCCGCCCAGGGCGCGGGCCTGCACGCCGGCGACCGCCTTCCGGTCGACCGCGGCCCGCCAGCCCGCGAGCCCGAGGAAGCACACGGCGCCGGGCCGGAGCCACGCCGCCATCCGCTCGACGCGGGTGAGCCCGGCGCGGTACTCGGTCGTCGTGAGCTCGGCGGCGCCGACGGTCGCCCGCTTCACCAGGTCGGTCATCCCGACGCGGTCGACCGTGACCGCGTGCAGGGGGTCGCGGTCGGCGGTGACCAGCCCGGCGGCGCGAGCGGCGGGCCAGAAGCGGTTGCCGGGCCGAGCGAACCCGACACCGGCGTCGGCCGAGTAGAGCGACGGGTTGAGTCCGACCACGACGACGCGCAGGTCGGGGGCCACGTAGTCGGGCAGGGTGCGGAGCCGCTCGGCCTCGACCCGCACACGGGCGGACCCGGTCGCCGCGCACCCGCGCACGGCGAACCCGCCGCCCTCGATCACGGCCATGAGTGCGTCGGTGGTCCAGCCCGTGAACGAGGCCGACCAACGCGCTCCGACGGGGACGGCGCGGTGCACCGCGGCGAGGGCCATCGGCAGGGCGACGGGCGTCACGCGCAGCGTGCGACCGATGGTGCGGGCGTCCACGCCTCCCATCGTGCCTCCCCGCACTCCTCGCGTCGTACAGTGCCGCGATGCCGATCCCGGGTGAGGTCCGCATCGTCCCTCACGTGCCGGCGGCGTTCGCCGAGCTCGTGACCACCGAAGCGCCGCGCTCGATGGCGCTGTCCGGCGGCGACACCGCCCGCGCCTGCTACCAGCTGCTGGCCACGGCGGCCCGCGTCGACTGGTCGCGCGTCGAGGTGTTCTTCGGCGACGAGCGCTGGGTGCCCGTGCACGACCACGACTCCAACGAGGGCATGGCCCGCCTGGCCTTCCTCGACGAGGTCGACCCGGCGTGGGTCCATTCGATGCACGGCGCGGGCCCCACGCCCGAGGCTGCGGCCGCGGCGTACGACGCGCTCGTGGGCGCGGCCGCGCCGATCGATCTGGTGCACCTGGGTCTCGGCCCCGACGGGCACACCGCGTCGCTCTTCCCCGCCAGCACGGCCCTCGACGTCACCGACCGGCTGGTGGTCGTCAACGCCGACGACGCGCACCCCCACACCCGGCTCACCTTCACGTACCCGGCGCTCGCGAGGTCGCGCCTGGTCGTGTTCACGGTGGCGGGCGCCGGGAAGCGCGACGCGTTCGCCCGGATCCGAGCCGGGGAGGACCTGCCGGCCGCGCGGGTCGAGGCCGAGCGCGTCATCTGGCTCGTCGACCCGGAGGCGATGGGCTGACCGACGCGCCGGGCCGGGCCGCGCGGGACCGGGCGCAGGTCGGTCGGAATCGCCGGACGTGTCGTCTAGCGTGTCGGCGTGCTCACCGAGCAGGACGCCCGTGCCCTCGTCGCACTCCCGGCCGAGGAGCTGATCCCCGAGGCCGGCCGCGCGCGCGACGCCGCCCACGGCGATCGCATCACGTTCTCCCCCAAGGTGTTCGTGCCCCTCACGATGCTGTGCCGCGACCGTTGCGGGTACTGCACGTTCGCCAAGCCGCCGGCCCGGCTCGACGCGCCGTTCCTCGACCTCGACGCGGTGCTGGCGATCGCCCGCCACGGTGCGGCGATGGGCTGCCACGAGGCGCTGTTCACCCTCGGCGAGGCGCCCGAGGCGCGCTACCCCGACGCCGCGGCATGGCTCACGGCCCACGGGCACGGATCGACGGTCGACTACGTGTTCGCCGCCGCGCAGGCGGTGCTCGAGGAGACCGGACTGCTCCCCCACGCCAACGCCGGAGCGCTCACCGAGGAGGAGCTGGTGCGCCTGCGGGCGGTCAGCCCGTCGCAGGGGATGATGATCGAGACGCTCGCAGCCCGGCTGGGCGAGCCCGGCGGCCCCCACCACGGTGCGCCCGACAAGACGCCGGCGCGCCGGCTCGCCACGCTCGAGGCGGCCGGGCGGGCCCGGGTCCCGTTCACGACCGGGATCCTCGTCGGGATCGGTGAGACCCGCGACGAGCGCATCGACGCCCTGCTCGCGATCCGCGCCGCCCACGAGCGCCACGGCCACGTGCAGGAGGTGATCGTCCAGAACTTCCTGCCGAAGCCCGGGACCGCCATGCACAAGGAGCCGCCGTGCCCCACCGACGAGTTCCTGTGGACCGTCGCCGCGGCGCGGCTGGTGCTCGGGCCGGCCATGCACCTCCAGGCCCCGCCCAACCTCTCCGACGACCTGGGCGCGCTCGTCGCGGCCGGCATCGACGACTGGGGCGGCGTCTCGCCGGTCACCCCCGACCACGTGAACCCCGAGCGGCCCTGGCCCGACCTCGACCGCCTCCGGTCCGCCACCGAGGCCGCGGGCAAGGTCCTCGCGCCCCGGCTGACCGTGTATCCCGAGTACGTCCGCGCCGCCGAGACGTGGGTGCATCCCGACGTGCGCACCAAGGTGTGGCACGCGTCCGACTCGGAGGGACTGGCCCGCGACGACGCCTGGGCCTCGGGTGGCGACGGCACTCCCCCGGTCGTCGTCTCCCCCGCCGCGCCGGCCCGGGCCGGTGGGCCCGTGGGTGAGGTCCTCGCCGGCGTGCTCGCCCGGGAGGACGTCGGGTTCGAGGAGATCGTCACCCTCCTCACGGCCCGGGGCCCCGAGGTGCGCCGGATCGCCGAGGTGGCCGACCAGCTCCGGCGCGAGATCGTGGGCGACGAGGTCACCTTCGTCCGCAACCGCAACATCAACTACACCAACGTGTGCACGTTCCGCTGCAAGTTCTGCGCGTTCTCGAAGGGCCCGCTGTCGCTCAACCTGCGCGGCGCGCCCTACCTGCTCGACCACGCCGAGCTGCAGCGCCGGGTGGTCGAGGCCGTCGCGTGCGGGGCCACCGAGGTGTGCCTCCAGGGCGGCATCCATCCCGACTTCGACGGCGACTACTACCTCGGCGTGGTGCGGGCGGTGAAGGAGGTCGCCCCCGACATCCACGTGCACGGCTTCACGGCGCTCGAGGTGACCGAAGGGGCCAAGCGGCTCGGCATGCCCCTGCGCGACTACCTCGTGATGATGAAGGACGCCGGCCTCGCCACCCTCCCGGGCACCGCCGCCGAGGTGCTCGACGACGAGGTCCGGGCGGTGATCTGCCCCGACAAGATCAACACCGAGGAGTGGCTCGAGGCCCACCGCACCGCGCACTCCGTGGGGCTGCGGTCGAACGTCACGATCATGTTCGGCACCGTCGAGCGGCCCGAGCACGTGGCCCGCCACATCCTGCGCACCCGTGACCTCCAGGAGGAGACCGGGGGCTTCACCGAGTTCGTCGGGCTGCCGTTCGTGCACATGGCCACGCCGATCTTCCTCCAGGGCCTCGCCCGCAAGGGGCCCACGTTCCGCGAGGTGATCCTGACTCACGCGGTCGGGCGCATCGCCTACCGCGGCCGGATCGACAACGTGCAGATCTCCTGGGTGAAGACCGGCATCGAGGGCGCCCGCCAGGCGCTCCAGGCCGGCTGCAACGACCTCGGCGGCACGTTGATGGACGAGAACATCTCGCGGGCGGCCGGCGCCGCCCACGGCCAGGAGCTCGACGACGCCGACTTCCTCGCGATCGTGGAGCCGCTCGGACGCCCGCTGGCCCAGCGCACCACGCTCTACGGCCGAACCACCACCGAGGGCAAGCGGCTGCGCCCGCCGCCGGAG
>VGCA01000121.1 GCA_016870245.1 Actinomycetota bacterium
CCCCCGCCACCACCCCGCCACCACCTTTCCGTGGAGACCGCTCGATGCGCCCCTTCGAACGCCTGGTCATCGGCTGCTTGGTGGTCGCCGTGGTGTTCGTGAGCGCGTTCTGGTACCTCGACCGCCGTCCGGGTTCGATGACCCGGATGCAGGCCCTGGGCCTCCCCGGCGGGCTCCTCGGGATCGACGAGCCGGTCGCCGCGGCCGCCGAGCCCGAGGGTACGGAGGCCGCCGCAACGGTCGGGCTCCCCCTCCCCCTGACGTCCCGGCCGACCCGCATCGTCTGGGCCGGCGACTCCCTCGCCGGGTCCCTTGCCGCCGCGGTGACCGCCCAGGGCGCCGTTCGCGGCGTCGAGATCGTGGGCCGGACCACGCCGGGCTGCGGGATGGTGCGCGGCCTGCCGACCGACGCCGCGATGTCCCCGGTCCCGTGGGCGGCGGCGTGCGACGAGAGCGTCGGACCGCACGTCGCATCGGTCTCCGCCCTGGGCGCCGACGTCGTCACCTGGCTGAGCACCTGGGAGACCGCCAACCGCATCGTCGACGGTCAGGGGTACGAGTTCGGGACGCCGGAGGCCGACGCGATGCTCCTCGCACTGATCGACGAGTCGGCCCGCCAGCTGACGGCCGGAGGCGCGCGGCTCGTCCTGCTCACGGTCGCGCCGAACACCACCGCACCGGGTCGCCCCGAGCGCGACCCCGCCGCCGAGCAGCGAGCCCGCCACCTCAACGCTCTCCTGCGCCGGTACGCCGCGGCCCACCCCGACCGGGTCGCGGTGCTCGACCTGGCCGCCATGGTGTGCCCCACCGGCCCGCCGTGCCCCGCACAGGTCGACGGCCACACGCTCCGCCCCGAGGACGGTGCGCACTTCGCCGGCTCCGGGCCGGCGTGGGTGGCACAGCGCGTGTTCGATCACCTGCTCGGCCCGGCTTGATCCCGGCCCACCGCGTGCGACCTTGCAGCTGGTGCCCTTGGGCCCGAGCGCCCGGATGCGAGTCCGGGCACGCTGAGAGGGTGTCCCGGTCCGGTCGACGGCCCGTGTGGAGGTGGTGATGCGCCCCGCGCTGCGCGTCCTCGGCATCGTCGTCGTCGGGGCCGTCGCGCTGGGAGCCTGGCTCGTCGTGCGGCCCGACGACCGGGAAGGCGACGAGACTCGACGCGCCACTCCCACGCCGGTCACCGCGCCCGTCGCCACGATCCCGCCGACCACGCTCGCGCCCACCACCACGACGACTGCCCTGCCCGGCCTGGCGCTGCCCCTGAGCCCGGGACCGGTGCGCATCGCGTGGGCGGGCGACAGCGTTGCCGGCACGCTCGCCGCCGCGATCGGGGCCGAGGCGAACGCGCGGGGCGTCCAGGTCGTGACCCGGACGACCCCGGGATGCGGGATGGTCCGAGGCGTCGTGGCCGACGAGGCGCTGGCCCCCATCGAGTTCACCCGCGTCTGCGACGCGTACTCGCGCCAGAACAACGCCGCCACCGGTGCGAGCGGCGCCGACGTGGTCACCTGGTTCAGCACTTGGGAGACGGCCAACCGGATCGTCGACGGTCAGGGCTACGAGTTCGGCACGCCGGAAGGCGACGCGATGCTCCTCGCGTTGATCGACGAGTCGGCCCAACAGGTGATGGCCGGAGGCGCCCGCCTGGTCCTCCTCACGGTGCCGCCCAACGCGACCGGGCCCATGCGACCCACGATCGACGAGACGGCCACGAAGCGCACGCTGCACTTCAACGGCCTCCTCCGCCAGTACGCGGCGGCCCATCCCGACCGGGTGGCCGTGCTCGACCTCGCCGCCATCGTGTGCCCGACGGGCCCGCCCTGCCCGACCGAGGTCGATGGGGTCACCCTCCGGCCGGACGACGGCGGGCACTTCGCGGGGGACGGGCCCGCCTGGGTGGCTCCACGCGTCCTGGATCGCCTCATGGGTCCGGCCTGACGGTCCCCTCCCGGGCCGCCGGCGGAGACGTCCGGACGGGGCTCAGGCCTGGGCCGAGACGACCTTCGCCACGAGATCGAGCAGGGTGCGACGCTCGCTCTCGCTCAGCGGCTCCAGCACCTGGGCCTCGGCCTCCGCCGCGAGTGCGTCGTACCGAGCCCGAGTACGGCGACCGGCCGCGGTGAGCGTGAGCTGATAGCGGCGGCGGTCGTCCGGATCGCGCTTGCGCTCGACCCACCCCTCGCGCTCGACGATGTCCATGATCTCGACCATGTCCGACGGGTGCACGCCCAGGATGTCGCACAGCTCCCGCTGCGAGATCGACCCGCGCTGGCCCACCACGTTGAGCACGCCGTAGGTGGGCGGCTTGACCCCGCTCTCCACCGCCCAGGACTGCTGCGCGACGAGGTCGGCGAAGCGCCGCCGGTACAGCCCAACCAGCCGCAGCATCGCGGTGAGGTTGTCGTAGGTGACCTCGCCCCGGTCCTCGCCGGGATCGGCGGCCTTCTCCCCCCGCTTCGCCGTGCGGACGTCGGCCGACGGCGCGGCGGGCCCGCGGTCGCGGGCGGAGACGGCGGACGGGACCATGCGGGAAGCATACATGAAGCACACCAAATCATTTGTGATGCGTACTATTCTCTACACCTACTGTTCGGCACCCACATCACGCACCCAGCCCACCCGTGACGACATGACGACGGACCTCACCCCATGCTGACCCGATTGCTCCGCCGGTTCCTGCGGCCCTACCGCGGCCAGCTCGTGCTGGTGTTCCTCCTCACCTGCGTGCAGGTCGCCTGCCAGCTCTTCCTCCCCACCCTCAACGCCGACATCATCGACCAGGGCGTCCTGACCGGCGACACGGCCTACATCTGGCGCACCGGTGGCGTCATGCTCCTCGTGACCTTCGTGCAGGTGGTCTTCGCCATCGTCGCCGTGTACTTCGGCAGCCGGGTCGCGATGGCGTTCGGCCGCGACATCCGCCAGGCCCTCTTCCACCAGGTGACCGGGTTCTCGGCCCAGGACGTCGCCCGCTTCGGGGCGCCGTCGCTCATCACCCGGATCACCAACGACGTCAGCCAGATCCAGATCCTCGTCCTGATGTCCTGCACGATGCTGCTGGCCGCGCCGGTCACCATCGTCGGCGGCGTGATCATGGCCATCCGGGAGGACGGGCCGCTTGCCCTCATCATCCTGGTGGCCGTGCCGGTGCTCATCCTCGCCCTCGGCTCCGTGATCGCCCGCATGATCCCGCAGTTCCAGGTCATGCAGGTGCGGATCGACCGGATGAACGAGATCCTGCGCGAGCAGATCACCGGGATGCGGGTCGTGCGGGCCTTCGTGCGCGAGCCCGAGGAGTCGGCGCGGTTCGGCGCCGCCAACGACGACCTCACCGAGACGTCCCTCGTCACCGGCCGACTGATGGCGGTCATGTTCCCCACGGTCATGCTGGTGGTGAACACGTCCAGCGTCGCCGCGGTCTGGATCGGTGCCGACCGCATCAACGCCGGTGACATGCAGGTGGGCGCGCTCGTCGCCTTCATCAGCTACCTCATCCTCATCCTGATGTCGGTGATGATGGCGACGTGGGTCGCGTTCCTCGCGCCCCGGGCCGCGGTCAGCGCCGACCGGGTCGAGGAGATCCTGGGGAAGGACTCGTCGATCGCCAACCGCCCCGATGCGGTGACGGCACTGCCCGGACCGAGCTCGCTCGAGTTCCGCAACGTCGAGTTCCGCTATCCCGGAGCCGAGCACGCCGTGCTCGCCGACATCAGCTTCACGTGCCGGGCCGGCGAGACGCTCGCCATCATCGGCAGCACCGGAGCCGGCAAGACGACCTTGCTCAACCTGGTCCCCCGCCTCTTCGACGTGACCGGCGGGCAGGTCCTGGTCAACGGGACCGACGTTCGCGACATCGACCTCGAGACCCTCTGGGCGCACGTGGGCCTCGTCCCCCAGAAGCCCTACCTCTTCTCGGGCACGGTGGGAACCAACCTCCGCCACGCCGATCCCGACGCCACCGACGAGGACTGCTGGGAGGCGTTGGAGATCGCCCAGGCCCGCGACTTCGTGGAGGCGATGCCGGGGCGGCTGCGGGCCCCGATCGCCCAGGGCGGCACCAACGTGTCGGGCGGCCAGCGCCAGCGCCTCGCCATCGCGCGTGCCCTGGTCCGCCGCCCGGCGATCTTCCTGTTCGACGACTCGTTCTCGGCGCTCGACCTCGCGACCGACGCCCGGCTCCGGGCGGCCCTCGCCCCGGTGACGGCCGACGCAGTGACCCTGATCGTCGCCCAGCGGGTGTCGACCATCAAGCACGCCGACCAGATCCTCGTCGTGGAGGACGGCGAGCAGGTGGGCCTCGGCACCCACCACGAGCTCCTGGACTCCTGTCCCACGTACGCCGAGATCGTGGAGTCGCAGCTGACCCGGGAGGAGGCGCAGTGAGCACCCCCGGCAACGGCTCCGAGCCGCCCCCCCACGGCATCGACGACCCGCAGTCCGACGAGGAGCTGGTTCGTGGCGCGCGTCCCGAGATGGGGAAGCTGACTGCGGCGGCGATGCCCCTCGAACGCTCGAAGGACTTCAAGAGCTCGTCCATGCGGCTGCTGTCGCGCCTGCGCCCCGAGCGGTGGCGGGTGGCCTTCGTCCTGCTGTGCGGCGTGACCAGCGTCACGCTGCTGGTGTTCGGGCCGCGCGTCCTCGGACAGGCCACCAACATCGTCGTCGACGGCGTCACGAGCAGTGAGGGCATCGACTTCCCGCAGCTCCACCGCACGCTGCTGCTCGCCCTGGGGATCTACGTGATCGGCGCGCTCCTGGCCTACACGCAGAACCGCACCCTCGCCGGCGTCGTCCAGCGGGCCATGGGCACGCTCCGGTCCGATGTGGAGGAGAAGCTCCACCGGATGCCGCTGCGCCACGTCGACCGCCAGGCCCGCGGCGACCTGCTCAGCCGGGTCACCAACGACATCGACAACTTGGCCCAGAGCCTGCAGCAGACCCTGAGCATGATGCTCACCTCCACGCTGACGCTCGTCGGCGTCACGATCATGATGTTCACCATCTCGCCGACACTCGCGCTGATCGCGCTCGTCACGATCCCCGTGTCGATGTTCACCCTCAAGCAGATCACGAAGCGATCGAAGCGGCTGTTCATCGACCAGTGGCGCCACACCGGGCTGCTCAACGCGCAGATCGAGGAGGCGTTCACCGGCCACTCGCTCGTGAAGGTCTTCGGGCGCCAGGCGGACACCGAGGCGAAGTTCGACGCCAAGAACGACGAGCTCTACGACGCCAGCTACGGCGCGCAGTTCGTCAGCGGGATGGTCCAGCCGATCATGATGTTCTTCGGCAATCTGAACTACGTGGCCATCGCGCTGATCGGCGGTCTGCGGGTCTCGTCGGGTCAGATGAGCATCGGCGACATCCAGGCCTTTATCCAGTATTCGCGCCAGTTCACCCAGCCGCTGACCCAGCTCGCCTCGATGGTCAACATCATGCAGTCCGGCATCGCGTCGGCGGAGCGGGTCTTCGAGATGCTCGACGCGCCCGAGGAGACCGACGGGCCGACCGTCGACGTGTCCGACACCGCCTTCGTCGGCCGGGTGGTGTTCGATCGGGTGTCGTTCGCGTACGACCCCGAGACGCCGTTGATCCAGGAGCTCTCGCTCGTCGCGCAGCCGGGAGAGACGGTGGCCATCGTCGGCCCCACCGGTGCGGGCAAGACCACGCTCGTCAACCTGATCATGCGCTTCTACGACATCGATGACGGGGCGATCACCCTCGACGGCATCGACATCGCGACGCTGCGCCGCCGGGATCTCCGGGCGAACATCGGCATGGTGCTCCAGGACACCTGGCTGTTCGGCGGCACGATCCGTGACAACATCGCCTACGGCAACCCCGCGGCCACCGAGGAGCAGATCCTCGCGGCGGCGCGCGCCACCTACGTCGACCGCTTCGTCCACTCCCTGCCCCTGGGCTACGACACGGTGATCGACGACGAGGGCGGCACCGTGAGCGCCGGTGAGAAGCAGCTCATCACGATCGCCCGGGCGTTCCTCGCCGACCCGACGATCCTCATCCTCGACGAGGCCACCAGCTCGGTCGACACCCGTACCGAGGTGCTGATCCAACGGGCGATGGCGGCCCTGCGGTCCAACCGGACCAGCTTCGTGATCGCCCACCGCCTCTCGACCATCCGCGACGCCCACACGATCCTCGTGATGGAGCACGGACAGATCGTCGAGCAAGGCACGCACGAGGAGCTCCTCGGTCGTGACGGCGCCTACGCCCGCCTGTACAACGCCCAGTTCGCGGCACCCGCCGTGGAGGTGGCGTGATGGCGGCGGCACCGCAGCGGATCGTCGAGTAGCCCAGCGGTACGGTGCCGGCTCCGGCCCCGGCCCGTTGCGTGCCATGATCCGTCCCCGACGCAGCACCACCGCACCCGATGACGGAGGCCCCACCATGCAGGCAGCCCGGATGGACGACGGCACGCTGCTCATCGCCGATGTCGCCGTGCCCGAACCCGGACCCGATCAGGCCCTCGTCCGACTGACGGCGTCGGGGGTGTGCCACTCCGACCTCCACCTGGCCCGGGGCGACTGGATGGGCGTCCCCGGCACCGGCCTCCTCGGCCACGAGGGCATCGGTGTGGTCGAAGCCCTCGGACCCGGCGCCGAGCGCTACGTGGCGCCGGGTGAGCGGGTCATCCTCGGCCTCGGCGGCGCGGGCGGCGCCTACTGGTGCGGCGCCTGCGAGTACTGCCTGGGGGGTGAGCCGCGGCTGTGCGACCACAGCCAGGCGCTGATGGGCACCTTCGCCGAGTACATCGCCGTCTACGCGCCGGCGCTGGTGAGGCTCCCCGACTCGATCACCGACCGTGAGGCGCCCCTCGCCTGCGGCGGGCTCACTGCGTACGGCGCGGTGAAGAAGCTGATCGCCCACCAGGTGATGCCCGGCCGCCGGGTGGCGATCATCGGCGCCGCGGGGGGCCTCGGCCACTACGCCGTCCAGATCGCGAGCGCCTTCGGGTACGAGGTGGTCGGCGTCGACGTCGGCGCCGACCGGCTCGACTTCGTCCGCTCGCTGGGCGCGTCCCACGCGTTCGAGGCCGGCGACGCGCTGGCCTCCATCCAGGGGCTCGGCGGCGTCGACGCCTCCCTCGTGTTCTCGGCGAAGATGGTGGGCTTCGACCTCGGCTTCAACGCCCTGCGCAAGGGCGGGCTGTTCGTGGCGGTCGCCCTCCCGGCCACGAGCGAGGGCAACATCTCCATCAACCCGTTCGCCTTCTTCGCCAAGGGCGCCACGCTCATCTACTCCGCCGTGGGCTCGGTCGCCGACATGCGCGACCTCGTGGCCCTCGTCGACGCCGGGAAGGTCCGCACCCACATCGGGCGGGAGGGATCGCTGTCGGAGCTCGACACGATCTTCCACGAGCTGGAGGCCGGCGGCTATCTCGGCCGCGCCGTCATCACCGACCTCGCCGGTTAAGCGACCTGCTCCCCGAGGATTCGATCAGCCGAGCGGCGTGAGCGGCACGCTGGTGTAGCCCCGCACGGTCGAGGTGTGGATCCGCTGGAGGTTGTCCTCGTCGACCTCCCAGCGCGGGAAGCGCCGGATCAGCTCCTCGAGACCGATGCGGCCCTCGAGCCGGGCCAGCGCCGCGCCGATGCAGAAGTGGGTGCCGTAGCCGAACGCCAGGTGCCGATCGATGTCTCGCCGCACCAGGAAGCGGTCGGGGTCCGGGAAGTGCCGCTCGTCCCGGTCGGCGCTCGCGTTGAGCAACGCCAGCTTCGAGCCGCGAGGGATCACCGTGCCGTGGACCTCGACGTCACGCGCGACCCAGCGGCCCTGGATCGGCGACGGTGCGTCATAGCGCAGCGTCTCCTCGACCGCGTTGGGGATGACACCGGGCTCGTCGACCAGGATCTGCAGCTGGTCGGGGTTGCGCGCGAGCTCGACGGCGGAGAAGCCGAGGAGCCGCACGACCGTCTCCGACCCGGCCAGCGAGATCAGCTGCACGAACCCGACGATCTCGTCGACGGTCAGGGTGCGGCCGTGACCCTCGTCGTCGTCGATCTCCGAGTGCACGAGCGCCGAGATGAGGTCGTCCTCCGGCTGGGCCCGGCGCGCCTTGATGAGGTCGGGAAGCATCGAGAACACGACCGAGTCGATCTCGCCGGCGGTGTCGACGAGCACTCGCTTCGGCGGACCCAGCCTCGTGGGGTCGACGTCGGCGTCGAGGTGCATCGTCGAGTCGACCTCCTCGCGGAACTCCTCGGCGAAGCCGTCGGGGAAGCCCACGAGGGCCAGGATGACCGTGGGCGGGATCAGCCCGGCGTACTGCTTGGTGAAGTCGAACGGCCCCGCGCCCACCAGCGGGTCGAGCAGGTCGGCGCAGATCGCGTGGATGCGGTCGGTGAGCCGGTCGATCGCCTTCGGCGTGAACGCGCGGTTGACCAGCTTGCGCAGACGCGTGTGCGTCGGCGGGTCCATCATGATCATCATCGGGATGCCGATGGGCTCGTCGCCGATCATCTCCAGCGTGATGCCGTGGCTGGACACGAAGGTCTCGCTGTCGAGGAGGCCGGCGAGCACGTCGTCGTAGCGGCTCAGTGCGTAGAAGCCGAGGCGCTCGTTGTGGTACAGGGGCGCTTCGTCGCGGAGCCGCTTCCAGACCGGGTACGGGTCCGCGTCGATCGAGTAGTCGTACGGGTCGTAGTACACCTCGGTGGCGGTCATGGCCTTACCGTATTCCGAGAACGCCACTTCCGGCATCTCGGACCCGGCGGAGGGATCACGCCTCGACCGTCACCGCCACGGCCCGCACCTCGGGCGAGCCCAGGCACTCCACGGCCCGGGCGGCCTGCTCGAGGCCGAAGTGGTGGGTGTGGAAGGCGTCGAGCGCCGGCCGGTCGGCCTCCAGGAGGGCGATGGCCCGCCGGAGGCTCGCGGGGTCGACGGCCCGCACGCCCCGCAGGGTCACGGCCTTCATCGCCACGGCGTCGACCGGGAACCCGTCGACCCCCTCCGGACCCTTCAGCCCCGCGAGGACGATGGTGCCCCCGGGCCGCACCATCGCCACCGCGTCTCGAAGCGGCGCGGCGGCGTGCGGCGTGGTGTCGACGACGACGTCGGCGCCGCGACCGCCGGTGACGGCCATCACCGCGTCGACCGCGTCGTCGGCCTCGACGTCGACCGTGCGGTCGGCGCCGAGCGAGCGCGCGAGCGCGAGCTTGTGCGCGTCGACGCTGCCCCGGCCGGTCACGACGACCACGCCGGCACCCACC
>VGCA01000122.1 GCA_016870245.1 Actinomycetota bacterium
CGCGCGGCCGTCGACGACCTCGACGGGATAGCGGTCGAGGTCACGCGGGCACGGTCCACCGAGGCAGCGCCCGTCGATCGCCCACCGCGAGCCGCCGCAGTTGTCGCCCAGCAGCGGCGCGGTCCGGGGCCGAGGCGCCACGAGCTCGTCGTAGTCGCGGTCGCCCGGGATCAGCACCTCACAGCCGGTCCGGGTGTCGACGGCGCTGAACGCCGTGACCGACGACCCGTCGCGCACGAAGATCACGCGCCCGGGCGGGCCGTCGAGGCCGGGGAGTCGGACGGCGACCCCCACCGGCCGCTCATCGGGGAGGTCGTTGAGCGCGATGCCGTAGGTGTAGCCGCGTCCCGATCCGGTGCCGGCGAACAGCGCAGCAGCCCCGGCGCCGAGGACCGCCAGCAGGACCACCGTCGAGACGATCAGGACGACGCGGGCCCGGCTCACGGGTCTACCCGGCGGTGACGGGGATGGTGACCCGGCCGGGCGGGGAGGGCTGGGCCGGCTTCGCGTGGGCGCCGTCGGCGTCGACGATGAAGCGCCCCTCGCCGGGGCCTTCGGCCACCGGCATGCCGAGGGCGTCGAGGAGGGCGTGGTCCTCCTCGGCCGAGCGGCCGGTGGTGGTGAGGTAGTTGCCGATGATCAGCGCGTTGGCGCCGGCGAGCAGCCCCATGGCCTGGAGCTCGCCGAGCACCTTCTCGCGCCCGCCGGCGAGCCGCAGCCACGCCGCGGGCATGATCAGGCGGAAGAGCGCGATGGCCTGGAGCGCCTCGCGCGGCGAGAGGGTGGTCTGGTCGGCGAGCGGCGTGCCCGGCCGGGGGTCGAGCAGGTTGATCGGCACCTCGCACGGCTCGAGCGCGGCGAGCTCGAACGCGAAGTCGATGCGCTGGCTGAGCGTCTCGCCCATGCCGAGGATTCCTCCGCAGCACAGCTCCATGCCGGCGTCGATCGCGAGCTGTGCGGTCTGGACCCGGTCGTCGTAGGAGTGGGTGGTGCAGATCTGCGGGAACACCTCGCGGCAGGCCTCGAGGTTGTGGTTGTAGCGCTTCACCCCGGCTGCGGCGAGCCGCGCCGCCTGCGCGGGGTCGAGCAGCCCGAGCGAGCACGCAACCTCGAGCCCGGTCTCGGCGTGCACGACGTCGACGGCCTCGATCACCTTGTCGAGGAGCCGCTCGGACGGGCCGCGCACCGCCACGACGATGCAGAACTGGGTGGCGCCGGCGGCCTTGGTGGCCCTGGCGGCGTCGAGCACCTCGTCGAGGTCGAGGAAGGCGTAGACGTCGACGTCGGTGGAGTGGCGGGCCGACTGCGAGCAGAAGGCGCAGTCTTCGGGGCACGCGCCCGACTTGGCGTTGATCAGGCTCTCGAGCTCGACCTCGGGCCCGCAGTAGGCGAGGCGGACCTTGTGGGCGAGGGCCACCAGGTCGGGGAGGTGGTCGAGGGGGAGCGCGGCGATCGCGTCGACCTCGGCCCGGGTGAGCGGGCGGCGCTCCTCGAGCAGGGCGGCTTCGGCGTGGGCAAGCGGTTCCAGCACGGGGCAGAGCGTAACTGCCGGGGCGGGCCGGGGGTCAGGTGGGCGGGACCACCCGCAGGCCGACCTCGGCCGCGGCGCCGAGCATTCGGCGGTCGCAGTCGAGGAACCCTCGAGGGCTCAGCCTCGAGGTGGGCGACTCCGTGCTCGATGACCATCGGCCCTGGCGGTCCCGCCCGCCCGGGCACATGCGGCGCGGAGGGGATCGGCCCGGGTCTCGTCCTGCTCTGGGGGATCGTCGTCGCGATCGTCGTGCCCTCGGGTGGCGACGCTGGACACCCGAAGAAGGGGCCGACGGATGAGCGCAGCGAGCTCGCCCGCGTCGGCGGGGAATGCGCGGTCGGCGGGAGGCCTTGGCTCCCCTGTGCGGATCGCAGTGGCGGGAGCAACGGGGTTCGTCGGACGGGCCCTGGTGGCCCGCCTCGTCTCGGACGGTCACGAGGTGATCGCCCTGTCCCGCAGGGGGGTGGGGCTTCCCGGGGCCGAGGCCGTCGCCGTCGACGTTGGCGACCGGGCCGCGGTCGAGTCGGCGCTCGCCGGGGTGGACCTGGCCTACTACCTCGTGCACAGCCTGGAGGCGGGTGACTTCCGCGACCGGGACCGCCGGCTGGCCGAGGCCTTCGGTGCCGCCGCGGCGGCGGCCGGCGTCGCCCGGATCGTCTATGTCGGCGGGCTGGGTGAGGACCCGTCGTCCGAGCACCTGGTGAGCCGGCAGGAGGTGGGTGTCGCGCTCGGTGCCGCCGGCGTGCCGGTGGTCGAGCTGCGCGCGGCGGTCGTGTTGGGCGCCGGCTCCATCTCGTTCGAGATGCTGCGCTACCTCACCGAGCGGCTGCCGTTCATGGTCTGCCCCCGATGGGTGCGCACGGCGATCCAGCCGATCGCGCTGGCCGACATGATCGAGTACCTCGTGCGGTCGGTCGGCGTCGCCCCCGGTGTCTACGAGATCGGCGGGGCCGAGGTCACCACCTACCGCGACATGATTGCGGCCTACGCGAAGGCCCGGGGCCTGCCGCGTCGCCTCATCGTCGACATCCCGTACCTCACGCCGCGCCTGTCGTCGTACTGGGTGGACTTCGTCACGCCGGTCGACCGCAACGTGAGCCACGCGCTGATCGAGAGCCTCGTGACCGAGGTGGTGGTGCACCACGGCGCCCGCACCCACGAAGCGTTCGGCATCGAGCCGATGGGGGTGGTCGAGGCGATCGCCCGCGCGCTCGACGACCAGGCCGACGCGCTCGACCACGAGCTGCTCGACCGGCAGTCGGGCCTGCTCGACGGCGTGTACACCGAGCGAGTCGTCGCCGGGTGCGGCGACGTGGACCCCGCCGCGCTGGATGCCGATCTCGACCGCATCGGCGGTGACCTCGACTGGTACGGACTCGTCGGGCTCTGGCGGATCCGGCTCCTGTTCGGCCGGTTGATCGGGGAGCGATGGGAGCTGTCGCGCCCCGAGCGCTGCGAGGCGGGCGCCGAGATCGACTGGTGGACCGTCGTCGAGCGGACACCGGGACGGCTCGTGCTGCGAGGCCGGGGCTGGCGTCCCGGTGAGGCGTGGCTCGGCTACGAGGTGGCCGACCACGAGCTGGTGCAGGTGGGCGCGCTGCGCACCAAGGGTGTGCTCGGCTTCCTCTACTGGAAGGCGCTGGTGCCCGTGCACCGCCGGGTGTTCGTCAGCCTGGCCCACCACCGGATGGCGCGGGGCGCCGTCCGTGGTTCAATGGTGGGTGGTGGCGAGTCGGCCGGGCGGCCGCGTACCGGCACGACCGGTCCGAGGAACGTCCGGACTCCACAGGGCACGGTGCTGGGTAACACCCAGTCGGGGTGACTCGCAGGAAAGTGCCACAGAGAAGAACCGCCGATGGCGGGGCAACCCGCACAGGCAAGGGTGAAACGGTGCGGTAAGAGCGCACCAGCACCCGGGGTGACCCGGGTGGCTCGGCAAACCCCACCGGGAGCAAGGCCAGACAGGGGGAGGGCGGCCCGCCCGCAGACACCCCCGGGTAGGCCGCTGGAGCGGATGGGCAACCATTCGCCGAGAGGGATGGCCGCCACCGGAGCGTCAGCTCCGGCACAGAATCCGGCGTACAGGCCGACTCGCCACCATTTCGGCCACCGGCAGCAGGTAGAAGCCTGGCCGCGATGCGGCCGAACGCAGTCTTCGCGGCGGGTGTCGCGCGCCCGTCTGACCGCACGCCGTGAGGCGCTGCCGGTACGGTGACGAGGCACCATGGGACACACGGGCACCACCGGACCCGGCCGCCGGGGCCAGCAGCAGCAACGGCGCCAGCGCCGCCGGACGACCGTCCTGGTCGCGGCCGGCCTCGTGGTGGCGGTGGCACTGGCCCTGGGCACCTGGCTGGCCCTGGCCGAGGGCGACGACGAGGTGACCAGTGCGGTCGGCAGCGCCCCTCGTTCGAGCGCACCGACGGCCCCCTCGACGCTGCCCCCGACCGTGCCGCCGACGCTGCCGCCGACGACAACTACCACGCTGCCGCCGGGTCCGCCGTATGCGCTCGGGGTCACCAGGTTCACCGCGGTCGATCTCACTCGGCCGACGATGGCCCGTGGCCCGTTGCCCCAACGGCCCACCCGGGAGCTCCCGATGGCCGTCTACTACCCGACGGCCGGCCCGGCCACGAGCCCGGTGGCGGAGAACGCCCCGGTCGGCCCGGCGACGCAGTACCCCCTGATGATCTTCGCTCACGGGTACTCCATCACCGCTGCCGACTACGAGCCGCTGATCAAGGACCTCGCGGCCCAGGGCTTCGTGGTCGCGGCGCCCGACTTCCCGATCTCCAGCCTGGTGTTCCCCGGGCCGGCCAGCCAGGCCGATCTCCCGGGTCAGGCGCTCGACATCCGGTTCCTGATCGACACGCTCCAGAACCCGTCGGCACTCCCCGCGGTGCTCCAGGACAAGATCGCGCCCGGCAAGGTGTCGGTCACCGGGCATTCCGACGGTGGCGTGACCGTGGCCGCCGCGTCGGGCAACTCGTGCTGCCTCGACCCGCGCATCGGCGCGTCGGTGGCGCTGGCCGGCGATCAGGGCGGGAGCCTGTTCCGTTCCGGCGAGTGGTTCCAGCCCACCGCGCCGCCGCAGATGTTCATCCACGGCACCGCCGACGGTGACGTGCCCTACAGCTACAGCCTCAAGCTGTACGACGACACCGTCGTCACGAGGTACATGGTGTCGATCCCGGGGGGTGTCCACTGGGACCCGTTCGTCTCCGGACCGGAGCGCCCAGCGGTGGTGAAGCTCATGACGGACTTCTTCCGTGCCTACACGCTCGGCGACAAGGACGCGCTGGCCCGCATCCCCACCGCTGCCAACGAAGGCGGGTTGCGACTGGAGGCGTCGGCCTGATCAGGCCGACATGCGCGATGCTCTCGCCCGGCGGGGAGTCGTCCGCCCGGGGGACGGGGAGTTCGGTGCAGTCGCAGTTCGCCGCCGACGTGCGTGGTCAGCTCGAGCAGCGCCTGGCGATGGAGCTCGACGATGCGACGCTCGCAGCGCAGGTCGTGGCCGGGCTCGATGATCCGACGGTCGAGCGCCTGGCGACGCTCGCCGGTGGCGACATCGCGGGGAGTCCGGCCTTGTCGTACTCACCGACGACGGTTCGCGCCGGCGAGGTCGGTTCACTGTGGATCTTCTCCTACGGCTACCGCTTCGCGCCCGGCGCGTCGCCCGATGGGCAGGTCCCGCCGATGGAGGCACTGGAGCCCGGACCGGTGAACACGGAGCTCGCGCGGCTCGCCGCCGACTTCGTGCGCGAGCATCCCGTGCCGATCGTCGCGCAGTGGGAGGTGGCTCAGGTCCTCGACCGCCTCGGCGTCGACGACGTGATCTCGGTGGAGCCGGAGTTCGCCGCCGACGGCACCATCTCGTACCTCAGCACGGCCGGAGTCGCCGAGAAGGGCCTGCGGCTGGCGAAGGAGCGCGGGATCACCGTCGGGCATGCCGGCGTGCTCGCCTTCGCCGATCACGCAGTCCGCTGCGTGCTCACCGCTCGCGACGCGGGAATGACGGCCGACGTCCCCGAGGGAGTCGAGCTCCCCCACGACTACGACCCGCAGTCCGGTCAGGAATGGACCCGGGCACGCTCGACCTGGATCCCCGCCGACCTGTACGGCCGGAGCTTCTTCGCGCGTTGACCCGCCGGGTCGATCGTCCGGCTCGGGACCCGGCGTCAGGCGCGCACCGCGGTGGCGAGGAACATGGGATAGGTCCCGTCGGGGCGTTCGACCGAGCCGCAGTCGCGGAACTCGACCGGACCGAAGCCGGCAGCCTCGATCTGCGCCGCGAGCTCCGCGCGGTCGAAGCCGTGGTGGCCGTGGAAGCCCTCGCCGTGGAAGGAGCCGTCCTCGGATTCGAGGTCGGCGACGCAGAGGTGCCCACCGTCGTCGAGCAGCGCAGCGAACGCCGCGAGCACCGGCGCGAGGTCGGGGATGTGGTGGAGGGTGAGGACCGTCACGACGAGGTCGAACCGGTCGTCGGGCGGGGGATCGGTCGACAGGTCGACGGCCCAGATCCGCGCGTCGGCCGGCAACGTGCCCGTCGCCACCTTCTCGGCCATCACGCCACGCATCCCGGAGGACGTGTCGGCCAGCGCGACCGGGCCGATGCGGTCGCCGAGGGCCTGGGTCACGAGCCCGGTCCCCGCGCCGTACTCCAGGAGTCGAACCGACGGCGACAGCGGCACCGCCTCGCCGATGACCCGAGCGACCCGCGCGGCCCGCTCGGTCTTCATCGGATCGTCCCAGGTCGCCGCCCGCTCGTCGAAGCTCGTCATCGCGCCGAGTCTCGCGGGTTGCCCCACTCCGCACCCACGAGGGTGAACGGGCTCCGCCCGCCCGCCCGTTCCGGACCGGGATCGGGCGGTCGGCGGCGCCCCACGCGTCCCGCCCGTGGGTCGGCTCGGACGCTGGCCAACACGCCGTCGCATCCACGACCGCGGGCGACGCGGCGGGTTCGGCGCGCGACCGCCCGGCCGGGCAGGCTGTGCGCTCCCGCGCCACCGTCGTGGCGCGCCGAACGGAGCGAGGCACACATGAGCGGTCGACTGGACGGCAAGGTCGCCATCATCACCGGGGCGGCTCGCGGCCAGGGGGCCGCCGAGGCGAGGATGTTCGCGGCGGAGGGCGCCAAGGTGGTCCTCGGCGACGTGCTCGACGCCGAAGGCGAGGCCGTCGCCGCCGAGATCGGCGACGCGGCCCGCTACGTGCACCTCGACGTGTCGAGCGAGACCGACTGGGACGCCGCGATCGCCGCGGCCGAGGAGCTCGGGCCGCTCAACGTCCTCGTGAACAACGCGGGGATCCTGCGGTTCACCGCGATCGCCGACACCACGCTCGAGGAGTACATGCTCGTCATCACCATCAACCAGGTGGGCACCTTCCTGGGGATGCGCTCGGCGATCGAGCCCATGAAGCGCGCCGGCGGCGGGTCGATCATCAACATCTCGTCGATCGACGGCATCGGCTCGAAGAACGGGCTCGTCTCGTACTCCAGCTCGAAGGGCGCGGTGCGGGCGATGACCAAGACCGGTGCACTCGAGCTCGGCCAGTGGGGGATCCGGGTCAACTCCGTGCATCCCGGTGGTGTGTTCACCCCGATGATCGGAGAGGTGCCACCCGAGCAGTTCGACATGGGTCACGCGCAGCTGCCCCTCGCCCGGGCCGCCCGGCCCGAGGAGATCGGCTCGATGGTGCTGTTCCTCGCGTCCGACGAGGCGAGCTACTGCACCGGCGGGGAGTTCGTGGTCGACGGCGGCTGGCTGGCCGGCGACATCAACCCGTTCCTGCCCGCTGCGCCGCCGATGCCTGCGATGCCGCCGATACCGGCGTAGGTCGTGACTCTTCGCCGTCGGGGGGCCGACCCCGCCCCGACCGACCCGGGCGAGGCATGATCTTCCCGTGACCGAGCTGCTGAGCGTCCTCGAAGAGCCCGCGTGCACGGTGATCGTGCTCGACGACGGCAAGGCCAACGCGCTGTCGTCGGCGATGCTGGACGCGGTCGGCACCGCCCTCGACACCGCGGTGGCCCGGGGCGTGCCGGTCGTGCTCGCCGGCCGTCCCGGGGTGCTGTCGGGCGGGTTCGACCTCAAGGTCATGCAGGGCGACGACCACGACGCGCGGATGGCGATGGTGTTCGCCGGCTTCGAGATCGCGTACCGGCTCCTCGCGCTGCCGCTCCCGCTCGTCGTGGGGTGCACCGGCCACGCGATCGCGATGGGGGCGTTCATGCTCTGCGCCGGCGACCGGCGGATCGGCGCGGTCGGTGAGTTCCGGATCGGGGCCAACGAGACGGCGCTCGGGATCGTCATGCCCCAGTTCGCCATCGAGCTCGTGCAGGGGCGGTTGACCCCGGCCGCGGCCGACCGGGCGTTGCTCACCGGTGAGCTCTTCGGTCCCGCGGCAGCTCTGGATGCCGGCTTCCTCGACGAGGTGGTCGCGGGGTCGGAGGTGCTGGCGCGCGCGGTGGCGACCGCCGAGGCGCTCTCGGCCTACGACATGGGCGTGTACGCCGAGACCAAGCGTCGTGTCCGTGCGCCGTGGCTGACCGCGCTGCGGACGGCGATCGACACCGATGCCCGCCCGCGCGGCCCCGGGTCCTGACCGCCGTGGCCGAGACCACCGTCCTGTTCCCGGTGACCCTGCCGATCGCCGAGGCACTCGTCGCGGGTGACGACGTGTTCACGGCCCGCTACGGGATGCCGGTTGCCCCGGGCTACCTGGATGCGCCCGAGGTGCTCCCGGCGGTGCGCGACGCGCTCGCGGCCGGCGCCGAGCCCGAATGGGGCAGTCACCTCATCGTGCACAGGGAGACCATCACGGTGGTCGGCTTCGGCGGTTACAAGGGCGAACCGGTCGACGGTGAGGTCGAGATCGGGTACAGCATCGCCCCCGACCACCGCAGGCGGGGCCACGCGACCGCCGCGGTGGCACAGCTCGTCGCCGGGGCCGCGGCGCGCGGCATTGAGCGGGTCAGCGCCCACACCCTCGCGGAGGAGAATCCGTCGACGCGCATTCTCACCCGGGCCGGCTTCGTCATGACCGAAGCGGTGCCCGACGAGGAGCTCGGCACGGTGTGGCGTTGGGAGCTACGCCTCGACGCCGGCTCCTGAACCCGTCGAGGGGTCCGGGTCGTCCGACCGGTCGCGCCGGGCCGACCGACTCGCCAGGTAGCCGCCGAGCAGCCCGATCCCGGCGGCGATGACCAGACCGCCGAACACCTGGCCCGGCCGGAGGGCCGCGGCGTCGCCGCCCACGAGGCCGCGACGCTCGTCGCGCACGAGCCAGATGAGGATGCGCAGAGGGATCCAGGCCACGAAAGCGCCGATCCCGGCGAGGGTGCCGTGGGTGAACGGCGCGTCGGGGATCCCGAGCGCGGCCGCCCGCCGCTGCGCGACCCACCCGGCGGCGAAGTACCCGGCGACGAGCAGCACGAACAGCGGGAGCGTCCAGCCCGACTCGTCGAAGTCGGTCACCCGACGGTCGAGCACCGCCCGGGTGGTGGCGACGACGATCAGCACCACCAGGCCGACCCCGGCGCCGGCGAGCACGGCGGGCCACGCGATCCCGGCGCGCGACGGCGCCGGCGTGCCCCCCGGCCCGGTGCCCGGTTCGGAAGCGGCGGTGTGCCCGGCATCCATCGCCCACCATGGTGGCCGCTCGGAGCGGCCCG
>VGCA01000123.1 GCA_016870245.1 Actinomycetota bacterium
CCGGCCTCGACGCCGCCCTCGGGGCCCTGGTCGCGGGAGGGTCGGTGGCGCTGCTCGCGCCGTGCTCGCCGGCGGCGCTGGCCGACGCGGTGCGCCGGCACGGTGCCGAGGCGGTCACGATCGACCGCGTCATGATCGATGCGCTGGTCGAGGACCCGGCGGTCACCACCCTCGAGCCGGTGCGCTACCTCCGCTGCGTCGGCGGGGCGATCTCCCCCGACGACGTCCGGCGGGTGCGCACGCGCTTCGGGGTCACGGCGCTCGGGTCGTATGGGCGTCCCGAGTACGGCGGCGAGGTCGTGGGGTGGACGATCGGTGACGCCGCGGTCGACGGCGATCTCAAGCCGGGCTCCGCCGGTCGGCCGGTCGCCGGCGTTGAGCTGCGGGTGCTGCGGCGCGATCGCACCCCGGCCGACGCGGGGGAGACCGGCGAGCTGTGGGTCCGGTCGCCCTTCGCCATGGCGGGCTACGTCACCGACCGGGTCGAGCCCGGCACGCGGGTCGACGCCGACGGGTTCGTGCACGTCGGCGACCACGGGCACGTGGACCGCGACGGCTTCCTCTGGATCGACCCCGGGATCGACGGCTCCCACGCCTGACGCGTACGCTCGGGCCTCCTCCCCCGGGCGCCGCATGGACTTCCTCCACACCGATCTGCCGCAGGACCACCCGCAGCGCGCGCATGAGATCCTGGTCGACCATCCCGAGGTGCGAGGGCTGTTCGGACGCAACCCCTGGACCGCGCTGATCGTGCTGGGCCTGGTGGCGATCCAGCTCACGCTGGCGTTCGCGCTCGCCGGCGCCGGGTGGCTCTGGGTGATCGTGGTCGCCTACGTCGTCGGCGCGTTCGCCAACCACGCGCTGGCCGTGTGCAACCACGAGGCCGCCCACAACCTGGTGTTCCCGAGGACATGGCAGAACCTCGCGCTGGGGATCGTGGGCGACATCCCGATCGCCTTCCCGAGCGCGGTCACCTTCCGCCGCTTCCACCTGGTGCACCACGCCCACATGGGCGAGTACGACCTGGACGGCGACATCGCGACCCGCAGCGAGGCGAACGTCGTCGGTCACTCGTCGTGGCGCAAGGCGCTCTGGGTGGCGGCGCTCGGGATCTCCCAGGCCCTGCGGCCCTTGCGCTGCAAGGGCGTTCCCGTGCGCGACCGGGCGTGGGCGGTCGCCAACTTCGTCGTGATCTTCACGATCGACATCGCGATCGCGGTGCTCGTGGGACCGTGGGCGCTCGTGTACCTCGTGCTGTCGACGGTGTTCGCCCTGGGCCTGCACCCCGTCGGCGGTCGCTGGATCCAGGAGCACTTCGTCACCCGGCCGGGCCAGGAGACCTACTCCTACTACGGCCCGCTCAACCCGGTCGCGCTCAACGTCGGGTATCACAACGAGCACCACGACTTCTCGGGGATCCCGTGGAACCGGCTGCCGCGGCTCACGGCGCTCGCGCCGGAGAAGTACGACTCGCTCGCGTCCTACTCGTCGTGGACCGGCATCCTGGGGCGGTTCATCCGCGACCCGTCGCTGTCGCTGTCCAGCCGGATCACCCGGCCGGAGCGTCCGATCCGCTCGATCGATTCGGCCGCGCGCGCGACTCCGAGGGACTGAGCGGCGCCCAGTTCGCGTCGCGCTTCTCGGCGAACGCGGCGGGGCCCTCCTCCTGATCGGGGTGGCCCCACATGTCGACGAGGTGCTTCGCGCCGTTCTTGCAGGCGTCGGTGAGCCCTGCCTCCAACGCGCCCCACAGCGCCTTCTTCGTATGGCGCATCGCGGTCGGTGAGTTCCGGGCGATCAGCTCGGCCAGCTTCTGTGCCTCCTCGCGGAGCTGCTCGGGCGGATCGACGATCTGGCTGATCATGCCCAGCTCGTAGGCGCGCTGCGCGGTCATCCGCTCGTACTTGCCCACGAACGCCATGCGCATCACCGCCTCGGCCGGCATGCGACGGATGAGACCGATGGCCTCGATCGCGACCACCTGTCCGACCGACACGTGCGGGTCGAAGAACTGCGCGTCGGACGCGGCGATGACGATGTCGGCGTCGGCCACCCAGTGGAACGCCCCGCCCGCGCAGATGCCGTTCACCGCGGTGATCACCGGCTTCCACACCTGCTGGTGCCAGGCGGTGAAGTGGACGTCGAAGTGCTCCATCGAGTCGCGGTAGCGCTCGAACCCCACGCCGTCGGTCGCGATCTCCATCACGTCGACGCCGGTCTGGAACGCGCGGCCGTTGCCGGTGTGCACGATCACCCGCACCTCGGGATCGCGGTCGAGCTCGAGCCACGCGTCGGCCAGCTCGTCGCGCATGGTGTTGTTCATCGCGTTGAGCTGCTCGGGGCGGTTGAAGATGAGCCACCCCACGTGCCCTTGCCGTTCGACGATCAGCGTCTCGTAGCTCCCGTAGCTCATGACTGCGTCTCCTCGGCCGCCTGGAGCAGCGCGTGGTCGAGTGGGGTCCAGGCCGCCTCGCGCTTCTCCGCGAACGCTTCGGGGCCCTCCTCCTGGTCGGGGTGGCCCCACATGATGGCGAGGTCCTTCGCGCCGGCGGCGCAGGCGTCGGTGAGGTCGCGCTCGAGCGCCTCCCACAGGGCCTTCTTGGTGACGGCCATCGCGGTGGGTGAGTTCCGGGCGATCTTCTCGGCCAGCGCAGCCGCCGCTTCGCGCAGTCCCTCCGGCGGGTCGACCACCTCGCTGCAGAGGCCGAGCTGGTGGGCGCGCGGCGCGGTCATGCGCTCGTGGCGTCCGGTGAACGCCATGCGCAGCACCGGCTCCATGGGCGAGCGGCGGATCAGCGCGATGGTCTCGAACGCGCTGACCTGCCCGACGGAGACGTGCGGATCCGTGAACGTCGCGTCGCTCGACGCGATGACGATGTCGGCGTCGGCCACGAAGTGGAGACCACCACCGGCGCACACGCCGTTGACCGCGGCGATGACCGGCTTGCGCACGCCGACCTGCCAGGCCGTGAACCGCAGCTCGAAGTCGCGCGTCTGGCGCGACACCGCGCGCAGCGCCTCCTTGTCCTTGGCCACCTGGACCATGTCGAGGCCGGTCTGGAACGCGGGCCCGTTGCCGGTGTTGACGATGACCCGGACGTCGGGGTCGGCATCGAGCGCGAGCCAGGCGTGCTCCAGCTCGCGGAACATCACGGCGTCGAGGGCGTTGCCCGCCCCGGGCCGGTCGAACACCAGCCAGCCGACGTGCCCGTCGCGCCAGACCTCGAGTCGCTCGAACGATCCGACCTCGGTCCGCATCGTCGGCTCAGTAGCCCTCGACGTGCCAGATGGTGGGCCAGTCGTCGGGGCGCAGCAGCGCCTCGGTGCCGCCGTCACACAACACGATCGAGCCGACGAAGAACGTGGAGTCGGGGCCGAGGAGGAACTCGACCAGGGCCGCGAGCTCCTCGGCGCGGCCGCCCCGCCCCAGCGGGAGCGGGAAGCCGCCGATCAGCGGGCCCATCGTCGGGTCGGCCTTCTGCTCGGCCGTGAGCGCGGTCTCCACCAGGCCGGGCGCGACGACGTTCAGCCGGATGCCGGCCCCGGCCCAGTCGGGTCCGGGCGCGTTGCGGCGGACCCAGCGGGTGAGCGCCAGCTTCGACGCCGGGTACGTGGCCACCGAGCCGTGTCCGTCGGCGATGTCGCGCGCGGCGGCCTCGTCGTCGGCGAGGAACGCGTCCACCAGGTCCTCGGGGATGTCGGGCTGGCAGGTCGTGGAGTTGGAGCCGATCACCACGCACGACGGGTCGGTGCCCCGGGCGAGCATCGGGCGCAGCGCGGGGAGCAGCGCCGCGGTGCCGAAGTAGTTGACCGACCCCACCAACGATCCGGCCCGGTCGGGCAGACCACCGAGCCCGGCGAACGGGGCGAAGCCGTCGAGCACACCCCCGCTGGCCTCCTCGATCGCGGCGATGGCCGCCGCGCGACCGTCGGGTGTGCCGAGGTCGGCGACGACCTCGGCGTCGCGCACGTCGACGCCGATGACCGTGTGCCCCTTCGCGCGCAGTCGTGCGGCGGTGGCGGCGCCCATGCCCGAGGCCGATCCGGTGATGCAGATGGTGCCCATGACGTCCCCCTTCGGAAGTGTGTGCGTGGATCAGGCGTCGCCGAAGACGCCGGCCGCCCTGAGTGCCGCGACCTTGTCCGCGTCGTAGCCCAGCACCTCCACGAGCACCTCGTCGGTGTGCTCACCCGCGTTCGGAGCGCGCTTCAGGTCGGGCGCGTCCTCACCGGCGACGTTGAGCGGGAACGCCAGCGTGTCGGCGACGGTCTGCGACGCCGGGTACCAGTGGAACCGGTGCTGGAACTGCGGGTCGTCCATGATCGTCCTGGGCGTGTTGACGGGGGCGATCGGGGTGTTCTTCTCGTCGCCGAACGCGATCCACTCCGCGCTCGTCTTCGACTTGAAGATGTCTCGCAGGATGAGCTGCAGCTCCTTGTTGTTGCGGGCGTGGTCGGCGTACTTCTCGCCCGGCCACTTCTCGAACAGGTCCATCCGGTCGACGCCCTCGCAGAAGTTCTTCCAGAACTCGCGCTCCGAGGCCATGAACAGCACGTGGCCGTCGGAGGACTCGTACATCTGGTAGCGCACGCCCTCCTTCATGCCGGCGGTGCCCGGCGCACGGCGCTCGTAGTTGTCGGACGCGTTGCCGGTCACCTCCGACTGCGGCCGCTCGTACGCCTTCCACGACTCGATGCGGTACCAGTCCATGTACGCGGCGGCGTCGGACTGCGCGATCTCCATCTCGCAGCCCTTGCCGGTGGCGCGGGCCCGGAGGATCCCCGCGAGGATGCCGAACGCGCCCATCAGCGGACCGGCGTGGATGCCCATCGACGCGTGCTCGGGGGTGTAGCACAGGCCGTCCTCGTCGTACGCGGGGTTGAACGTGCCGGCCCAGGTGTCGTAGGCGATGCCGTGCGACGGCATGTTCTTGTAGGGCCCGGTGGCGCCGTAGCCGGAGATGCCGCAGAAGACGATCCTGGGGTTGACCTCGAGCATCCGCTCGAAGGTGAGGCCGCGCCGGGCGAGGGCGCCCGGCCGCATGGCCTCGATCACCGCGTCGGCACCGCGGATGAGGTCGAGGTAGATCTCGACCGCCTCGGGTGTGCGCAGGTCGAGGATGATCGACCGCTTGCTCCGGTTCACGTGCAACGAGAGGAGCGAGTTGCCCTCGACGATGGGCCAGGTCATCTGGCGGCCGTAGTCGCCGCCCGGCGGCTCGATCTTGATCACGTCGGCGCCGAGGTCGGCGAGGAACCCGCCCATCTCGGCCGGCCCCAGCATCGAGCTCTCGACGATCCGGATCCCGGACAGCAGCCCTTCGGACATGACGCGCTCCTGGTACGAGGAAGTGGGTGGGAAGCGGGTGGATCTGACGGGTCGTCAGTTCCGGGTCCGCACGCTACCCGACCGAAAGGCCTAGCCGATCCCCGGGAGCAGCGCACCCGCGAGCGCGCCGAACGCGATGAGCCAGACGGGGTTGGGTCGCTTCCACCAGAGGACGACCGCCGCGACCACGGCGACCAGCACCGTCCACCCGTCGACGAACGCGCCGTCGGCCAGCACCCCCGCCACCGCCACCATCAGGGCGACCGACGCCGCCACCACCCCGCGGAGCACCGCCGCGACGGCGGGGTTGCCGCGCAGGCGCCGCATCACGAAGTCGGTCGCGGCCACGAACACGAACGCGGGGAGGAAGATCCCGACCGTCGCCACGATTGCGCCGGGCAGTCCCCGCAGGGTGAAGCCGATGAACGTCGCGGTCGTGAACAGGGGGCCCGGGGTCAGCTGCCCCATGGCGATCGCGTCGAGGAGCTGCTGGTGGGTCATCCACTGGCGCTCGTCGACCAGCGCCGACTCGAGGAACGCGTACAGCACGTAGCCGCTGCCGTAGAGCACCGCGCCGATCTCGAGGAACACGAGGAACAGCGGTGCGAGCATCACGGGGCCCGCGGTGGCCATCACCGGGCCGATCCCGGCGCCCATCTGGTGGGCGGCGAGCGCCGGCGCCACCCACGCGGCACCCTGGGCGGTCGGACCGCTCGTCGACCGGGTGCCGAAGTGCCAGCCGGCCCACGCGAGCGCCCCGGCGACGACGAGGATCGCGAGCTCGTGGACACCCGCCACCGCGGCGCCGAGGGCGAGGACCGCGATGGCGATGGTCGAGCCGTTCCGCAGCGTCGAGCGCGCGAGCTGGAGGATGGCCTGGACGACCAGCACCACCACGACCGGGGCGATTCCGGCGAGCACCGAGCGGAACCCGGGCCGGGTGCCGTAGCGGTCGTAGAGCCAGGCGAGCGCGAGCATCATCGAGAAGGCCGGGAGGATGAACGCGACCCCGGCGAGGATGAGCCCCTTCGTCCCGGCCCGGATGCGCCCGACGTGCATGGCGACCTCGGTGGAGTTCGGTCCGGGCACGAGGTTGGCCAGACCGATGAGCTCGGCGTACTCGGCGTCGTCGAGCCATTGCCTGCGCTCGACGAGGTCGTGGCGCATCAGCGCGATGTGCGCGGCGGGCCCGCCGAACGCGGTCGAGCCGAGCCGGAGGAAGTACCCGAGGAGCTCTCGCAGACGTCCGGGCTCGGCGCGCACCCGCCGATTCTGGTCGTCAGGCCGAGGTCGTGCCGCCGGCGGCTTCGATCGCCTCGGTGTACGACTCGAAGTAGGCGTCGCCGCCGATGAGCTCGGTCACGCCGTAGCGGTCGAGCTCGGACCGGGCGCTGGGCAGCGCGTTGGCGATGAGGAGCTTCACGCCCCGGTCGTGCAGCTCGTTGAACGCCTGCTTGAGCGTCTCGCCGCCGCTGTAGTCCACGTCGAACATCACTCCGGCGTCGAGGACCAGCGCGGTGACGTCGGGGGCGCCCTCGCCCACCAGCTCCAGGATCTCCTCGTTGAAGCGGTTGGTGTTGGCGTAGTACAGGTCGGCGGCGAACCGGTACACGACGACGCCGCCCCGGGTGGTCGTCCCGCCCGCGACCGGCGTTGCGTGGAAGTGGCCGGCGTCGTTCTCGACCAGGACGGCGTCGTTGGGGTGGTAGCCCCGCCGCAGGTGGTCGAGGATCGACAGCACGATGGCGACGAGGATGGCCTGCTCGACGCCGACGGTCACCACCACGAGTGCGGTCAACGCGGCGACCGCGAACTCGTCACGGCGGGCCCGCCAGATCCTGCGCATCCCGGCGACGTCGATCAGCTCGATGCCGATGATGAACACCACCGAGGCCAGCACCGCGTTGGGCATGTACTGCAGCGGCTTCGTGAAGAACAGCAGCACTACGAGGATGATCGCCGACGTGGTGACCATCGCCACCTGGCTGCGCCCGCCCGCACCGTCGACCATCTGGCTCTTGGTGGGGCTGCCGTTGACCACGAACGTCCCGCTGAGCCCGGCCGACACGTTGGCGAGCGCGAGCCCGTCGAGGTCGACGTTCTCGTCGAACTGCTCCTCGTAGCGGGCCGCGTACGCGCGGGAGGTGGCCGCGCTCTGAGCGAGGATCACGATGAAGATCGCGAACGCCGTGGGGAGCAGCGACGTGAACTGGCTCCACGTGATGGCGTAGTCGGGGAGCCCGAACGCCGGGAGCCCGCCCGGCACCTTCCCGAGCGTGCTGACCCCGTCGGCGGCGAGGTCCCACTGCCAGCTCACGAAGATCGCGCCGATCACCGCGATGAGCGCGCCGGGGATGCGGGGGTTGATCAGCTTGGCGCCGACGGTGACGACGATCACCCCGACCGAGACCCAGATGGTCGCCGCGTTCGCATCCCCGATGTCGCGGAGCGTCTTCAGGAACTTCTCGACTGTTCCGCTCGAAGCGTCGATCCACTTCGTATAGGTGGGCGGCGGGATGCCAAGCATGTCGCCGACCTGCCCGATGGCGACCTGGATGCCGACACCGGTGAGGAACCCCACGAGCACGCTCCGCGAGAGGAAGTCGGCGATGAACCCCAGCTTCACCAGTCGCGCGAGGAGCAGGATGACCCCGGTCATGATCGCCAGCCAGCCGGCGAGGGCCACGTACTGGGGGCTCGCGACCGGTGCGAGACCCGCGAGGCCCGCGGCGAGGATCGCCGCGCTGGCCGAGTCGGCGCCCACCACCAGGTGGCGGGACGAGCCGAGCAGGGCGAACACCAGGATCGGGATGAGGATCGTGTAGAGGCCCGTGATCACCGGCATGCCGGCGATGGAGGTGTAGCCCATCACCTCGGGGATCCCGAGCGCCGCGAGCGTCACACCCGCGGCGATGTCCATCGGGAGGCGGGTGCGGTCCAGGGGCAGGATTCCCTGCAGCACGGGCAACCGCCGCTTCGGGGGCGCAGGGGCGCTGGGGGTGGACTCAGGGGCGTCGGGCATGGGACCGATCTTCCGACGGGGCGGGGTCGGGGCGAATCGTCCCGCCAGGATGATTTGCCGAACGGCCCGGTAGGTCTAGCGTTCGGGCGTGACCCAAGGCAACGGTTCCGGTTCCGGACAAGCGACGGCGGCGCGCGGGATCGCCGAGGGCGGACCGGCGCGTGCCGGTGCGGTCCTCGGCACGCTCATCCTCGTCGCGGCGATCGCCAACCTCCCGCTGGCGGTGGCCAACGTCGCGCTGCCCGACATCGGGTTGCACTTCGACGCGTCGCAGACCCAGCTCAACATGGTCGCCGTCGGCTACTCGCTCGGGCTGGCGGCCTCGGTGCTGTGGCTGGGTGCCCTCGGTGACCACTACGGCCGGAAGACGATGCTGCTCCTCGGCGTGGCGCTGTCGCTGCCGGCGTGCCTCGCCGCGGCATGGGCGCCGTCGATCGAGGTGCTCATCCTCGCCCGGATCGTCGGTGGCCTCGCCGCCGGCATGGCCTATCCGACGACCCTGTCGCTGATCACGGCGCTGTGGCTCCCGGGGGCGTCGCGTACCAAGTCGATCGCGCTCTGGTCCGCCACCGGCGGCGCCATCTCGGCGCTCGGGCCGCTGATCTCGGGTGTCCTCCTCGAGCACTACTGGTGGGGATCGGTCTTCTTGGTGACCCTCCCGCTCATCGTCGTCGGCTTCCCCCTCGCCATGCGGCTCCTGCCGGCGCACGTCAACGAGGACTCCGACCCGGTCGACAACGCCGGTGGCGCGCTGTCGGTCGTGCTCGTGGGTGCGTTGATCCTGGGCATCAACTTCATCGTC
>VGCA01000124.1 GCA_016870245.1 Actinomycetota bacterium
GACGGCGACCGCCACGATCGCGGCGCCGCCCGCGGGCGCGGCCGGGCCGGCCGGGCACACCCAGCGCCTCCTGACGGTGGTCAAGTCCGGCTCGATCCAGCAGACCAAGGGCGAGGCGCAGGACAAGGTCCATGTGTGGCCGCACCTGCTCGTGATCGAGCTCGCCTCGATCCTCATCCTGCTCGCGTGCATCACCATCTTCTCGGCCACCGTGCGCGCACCGCTGCTGTCGTTGGCCGACTTCAACCGGACGCCCAACCCGTCGAAGGCGCCGTGGTACTTCCTGGGTCTCCAGGAGCTGCTCACGATGTTCCACCCGATGGTGGCCGGCGTGACCATCCCCGGCGTGGCGCTCGGGCTCATCGCCCTGTCGCCCTACGTCGACAAGAACCCGTCGAACAAGCCGGAGGACCGCCGGTTCGCCATCGCCATCTTCACGCTCTTCGTGATGATGTTCGCGGTGATGGTCATCATCGGCTCGTTCTTCCGGGGTCCCGGCTTCAACTTCACCTTCCCGTGGAAGGACGGGATCTTCTTCGAGCTGTAGCGGCAGCCGAAGCAGATCCGGACACGCAGCGAGCGCAACGAAGAGGTAGGAGCAGCAGTGGCATTCATCATCGTCGGCATCGTCATCGTGCTGGGGGGAGCCCTCGTCTTCTTGCTCGCCACCGGCCGACGTCGCGCGACGACGGGCCGGCTGAGCCGTGAGACGCGCGCGCGCGACGAGGGTGCTCCGGTCGGCACCGCCGTCGCGACGACCGACGCGACCGAGGACGCCCGGGCCCGTGCCGACGAGTCGAAGGCCGCGGCCGCGGGCGTCCCCGCAACCCGGCAGTCCGCCGGGGTGGTCCGGTACGAGCCGGTCGACCCGGAGGAGCTCGGGGTCACCCGCCGGCAGTTCTTCAACCGGGGCATCCTCACCGGTCTGCTCCTCGCGGTCTCCGGCTTCGGCGCCGCATCGCTGGCGTTCCTGTGGCCGTCGAGCGCCGGCGGGTTCGGCGGCAAGGTCAACGTGGGCAGCATCGCCGACGTGGAAGCCGCGTTCGAGAAGAAGGAGCCCTTCTACAACGCGGCGGCCAAGGTGTACATCCAGCCGTTCCCCGAGGAGGACCTGAAGAAGGCCCAGGCGGTCTACGGCGACTCACCGGCGGTCCTCGCGGGCATGGAGGAGGGCTTCGTCGCCCTCTACCAGAAGTGTCCGCACCTCGGGTGCCGCGTGCCGTGGTGCCAGACGTCGCAGTGGTTCGAGTGCCCCTGCCACGGCTCGAAGTACAACCGGGTCGGCGAGAAGAAGGGCGGCCCGGCGCCGCGGGGCATGGACCGCTTCGGGCTCGAGGTCGCGGGGAACTCGATCCTTGTCGACACCGCCGTGGTCGTCCCGGGGCCTCCGATCGGCACCGACACCACCGGCCAGGGCCAAGAGGGCGCCGCGTGCGTCTGATCCACCCGACCCGCACCTCGTCCGAGCGCCACAAGGCAGGCAACCCGTGAGCTTCCGCAACGCCCTGATCACGCTCACCCTCGTGGTGTTCGGCCTGATGGCCGTCTACCTCGTGTGGCGGCTCGTGAGCGTGCGTCGCAACCCGACCACGAACGACCCGGAGAACCTCACCCCCTTCCTCGACGACGACGGCCTCGAGGGGCCGCGCCTCGAGCGGGCGCTGGGTTGGTCGCTCATCTTCGTGATGATCGTGGCGCTGGCGCTGCCCCTGTACTTCCTGTTCGAGCCCAGCCGCCAGGACGACCTCGCCGAGCACTTCGACGAGCAGGCCGTCGAGCGAGGCGCGATCCTCTACGCGAACAGCGAGTCGAAGGAGTACGACGCGGCCAAGTCGCTGCTGTGCGCCAACTGCCACGGCGTCGACGGCCAGGGCGGCCAGGCGCCGTTCGTGCTCCAGCCCGAGCTCGACATCTGCGACGTGCTCGAGAACCAGGGCAACCCCGATGTGCCCGAGTGCCTGCCCGTCCAGGTGGTGTGGACGGCGCCGGCCCTCGACACGGTGCTCCTGCGCTTCCCCGAGGAGGAGGTCTTCCAGATCCTCACCTGGGGTCGCCCCGGCACCCCGATGCCCGCGTGGGGCGTGGAGAGCGGCAAGGGTGTGCTCAACACCCAGAGCATCGACGACCTGGTCGCGTACCTCGACAGCATCCAGATCTCCAAGGACGACGCGCAGAAGCGCAGCACCAAGGAGGTCATCGCGTTCCGCCTGAGCGCGAAGGAGAACCTGGAACAGCAGGAGATCGGCGTCACCACCGCCAAGGCCAACCTCGCCAAGCTCCGGACCGACCCGAAGAGCACGCCCGCGGCGATAGGGGAGGCCGAGGCCGAGGTCGCCAGCCAAGAGGCCATCGCGGCGTCGGCGAAGGAGTGGGCCGACCAGGTGGCCGACATGGGTGAGGGCGAGGTGCTGTTCCGCCTCAACTGCGCCCGCTGCCACACCAAGGGCGCCTCGTACTTCGACCCCAACAACCTGGCGCTGCCGCCGCCGTCGCCGTCGGGCAGCGGTGCGTTCGGCCCCAACCTCACCGGCGGGTCGACCCTCGTGCAGTTCCCGGGTGGTGCCGGAGTGCAGGAGCAGTTCGACTGGGTGGCGCGCGGTGCTCCGGCCAACGAGGGCTACGGCATCCGCGGCATCTCTTCGGGCCGCATGCCCTACTTCGTCAACATGCTGTCCGAGAAGCAGATCAAGGCGATCGTCGCCTACGAACGCGGCCTCTGAGCGGCAAAGGAAACCGGTTCTCACGATGGTGACTCTCGCCTCCACCTTGACCGAGCGCTCGCTCTGGTACCCGACCGTCCTCGGCGTCCTCGTGGTCGTCGCGGCCGTGGTGCTGTTCATCGGCTCGATCTACCTCATTCTCGGCACCAACATGGGGGCGCGGGCCGGGTTCCTCGCGACCTTCACCGCCCTCATGGGCCTGATGGTCGTGCTGAGCGCGCTCTGGGTGACCACGACGTCGCCGCTCAACACACTGCGCGGCGCGGTGCCCAAGTGGGAGATCCAGGAGGTCGTCAGCGACCTCTCGAAGGCGAAGACCGATGCCGCCCGGACCATCAAGCAGGACGGCGTGAAGGTCGATGCCGTCGAGGCCGCCAACGTGAAGGCCGCGGTCGACGAGGGCCTCGTGACCAAGGTCGACAACGCGGTCGAGAAGTTCACGCCCGAGGACAACCAGTTCGCCACCTTCGGCGACGTGACCGAGTTCCTCACCGTCAACACGTGGGAAGTCGGCGGGAGCTCACCGAGCTGGCTCGACGGCGAGTTCACCCACACGCCCAAGATCGCCGTGGTCGAGGTCTGCGGCGTGGCCGACAACACCCAGCCCTTCGGCGTGGCGCCCGACGTGCCGGAGTGCGCCGAGGAGGGCACCAAGAACGCCGAGGACAACGGCTTCGTGGTGCTCGAGTACAACCTCGGTGATGTGCGCCTGCCGCCGGTGGTCGCCTTTGTCAGCTCGGTGATCCTGTTCGTGCTCGGCCTGATCATGTTCGGCTGGTTCGAGAAGGACCGCCGAGCCGAGCTCGCCGCCCAGTCCGAGACCGCCAAGACCCCGGCGCGCACGCGCGAGCCGGCCAACGCCTGAGGCCCGGGAGCACCCGATGAACGTGATCGCACAGCAGCTCGTCGACGCGGCGGGCGAGAACGGTGGTGGCGGGCTCGCCTTCGTGCTCCTCGTGGTGATGGTCGTCGTGATCTGGGGCGCCCTGCTCTTCATGGACCGCGTCCGCAAGCGCAACGCCGAGCGAGACGACGCCTGATCTAGCGCACTGCTGCGGCGGCTTCGGCCGCGATCTCCACGGTGCGGGCCACGTCGGCCTCGGTGTGGGCGAGGCTGGGGAACATCGCCTCGAACGCGCTCGGCGCGAGGTACACGCCACGGTCGAGCATCGCGTGGAAGAACCGCGCGTAGATGGCGGCGTCGCCCGCCTTCGCGTCGGCGTAGTCGCGCACCGGGGTGGGTGAGAAGAACAGGCCACCGAGGGTGAACGCGCGCGGGGCGGTCACCGCGAAGCCGGCCGCGCCCAGCGCGGTGGCGAGGCCGGTCGTCAGCGCGGTCGCCCGGGCCTCGAGCGTGGCGTAGACGTCGTCGGAGAGCTCGCCGAGGACGGCGAGGCCGGCCGCCGTGGCCAGGGGGTTCCCCGACAGCGTGCCCGCCTGGTACACGGGCCCGAGCGGGGCCAGCTCGTCCATCACCGCGGTCGGGCCGCCCACCGCGGCGAGGGGCAGGCCCCCGCCGACCACCTTGCCGAAGATCGACAGGTCGGGGGTGATGCCGAACCGGCCCTGGGCCCCGGCGAGCCCGACCCGGAAGCCGGTGATCACCTCGTCGAACACGAGCAGGGCACCGTGGGCGGAGCACTGCGCCCGGAGGTGCTCGAGGAAGCCGGGATCGGGCGGGACGAGGCCCATGTTGGCGGCCACCGGCTCCACCAGCACCGCGGCCAGGTCGGGCCCGTGCGCGGCGAACGCCGCATCCACCCCGGCGACGTCGTTGAACTCGACCACCACGGTGTCGGCCACGGTCCCCGCGGTCACGCCGGCCGAGCCGGGCAGCCCGAGGGTGGCCACCCCGCTGCCGGCGGCCACGAGCAGGGCGTCGAGGTGACCGTGGTAGCAGCCGGCGAACTTGAGCACCTTGGCCCGGCCGGTCGCGCCGCGGGCGAGGCGCACCGCGGTCATCGCCGCCTCCGTGCCCGACGACACCAGTCGCACCTTCTCCACCGAGGGGACCCGATCGGCGATCGCCTCGGCCAGCTCGACCTCCCGCCGCGTGGGAGCGCCGAACGAGGTGCCGTCGCCGGCCGCTCGCCGCACCGCCTCCACCACCACCGGATGCGCGTGGCCGAGGATCGACGCGCCCCACGACTGCACGTAGTCCAGCAGCCGCCGGCCGTCCTCGGTCTCGAGGTACGCGCCCTCGGCCCGGGCCACGAAGAACGGGTCGCCGCCCACCGAGCCGAACGCCCGCACCGGCGAGTTGACACCGCCGGGGATGCGGGCCTGGGCGCGCGTGAACAGGTCGCTCATCGGTACGGGGTCCCTTCGGTGACTCAGCCCGAGAGCTGCTCGGCCAGGGCGCGGGCGAAGTAGGTGAGGACGAAGTCGGCCCCGGCCCGCCTGATCGACACGAGGTGCTCGCGCATCACGGCGTCGCCGTCGATCCAGCCCTGCTGCGCCGCGGCGTGCACCATCGCGTACTCGCCGCTCACGTGGTAGGCGCCGAGGGGCACGTCGACCGCCGCCCGGACCGACGCGATGATGTCGAGGTAGGCGAGCGCCGGCTTCACCATCACCATGTCGGCGCCCTCGGCGAGGTCGAGCCCCACCTCCTCGAGTGCCTCTCGGGCGTTGGGCGGGTCCATCTGGTACGAGCGCCGGTCGCCGAAGCTGGGCGCGCACTCGGCGGCGTCGCGGAACGGCCCGTACAGCGCGGACGCGTACTTCGCCGAGTAGGCCAGGATGCTCGCGCCCGCGTGCCCGGCGTCGTCCAGGGCCTCCCGGATCGCCGCCACCTGGCCGTCCATCATCCCGGAGGGGGCGACCACCTGGGCGCCGGCCGTGGCCTGGGCCACGGCGACCGCGCCGTAGCGCTCGAGGGTGGCGTCGTTGTCGGCCTCGCCGTGGTCGTCGAGCAGACCGCAGTGCCCGTGATCGGTGTACTCGTCGAGGCAGGTGTCGGCCATCAGGACGATGTCGTCGCCATGGTCGTCGCGCAGGGTGCGCAGCGCCACCTGCACCACGCCGTCGGGATCATCGGCGGCCGAGCCCCGGGCGTCCTTGCGGGCCGGGACGCCGAAGAGGATCACCGCGGGGATGCCGAGCGCCGCGAGCTCCCGGACCTCGGCGCGGAGGCTCGCCTGGCTGTGCTGCACCACCCCGGGCATCGACGCCACCGGCTCGGGTGCGTCGATGCCCTCCTTCACGAACAGCGGGGCCACCAGGTCGTCGACCGACAGCCGGGTCTCGGCGACGAGCCGGCGCATCGCCGCCGTTCGGCGCAGTCGTCGGGGTCGCTGGTCGGGGAAGGCCACGCCGCGAGGCTACCGCCGCCCCTTCGCGGGGGGTCCGGTCGGCCCGGCGCGCCTCACGGACCGAGCAGCGCGCAGAGCGTGGTGACCAGGCCGTCGATGGTGTGCTCGGCGGCCTCGGCGGCGACCGTGAGCCCGAGCTCGCGGGCGGTGTCGGACGTGACCGGGCCGATCGACACGACCGTCGGCGCCGGATCGGCGAGCGGGCCCACCAGGTCGACGAAGTTGCGCACTGTGGACGATGACGTGAACGTCACCGCGTCGACGCTGCCTTCGCGGACCGCCGCGAGTGCAGCGGGGTCCGGCGCGGCGGTCACGGTCTTGTACACGGGGAGGATGTCGACGGTGTAGCCCCGCGTCCCGAGCCCCTCGGGGAGGACGTCGCGCGCCTGCTCGGCCCGGGCGAGGAGCACCCCCACGCCGGGGGTCGCCGGCTCGGGGAACGCCTCCAGCAGCGACTCGGCGACGAACCGCTCCGGCACCAGGTCGACCCGGATGCCCCGGTCGGCCAGCGCCGCCGCGGTGCCGGGCCCGATCGCCGCGACCCGCACGCCGCCGAGCGCGCGGGCGTCGAGGCCGGCCGGTGCGAGCCCCCGGTCGAAGAACGCGTGCACGCCGTTGACCGAGGTGAAGACCACCCAGCCGTACGCGTCCAGCTCCGGCAGCGCGAAGTCGACCGGCTCGATCGCGATCGACGGCAGCTCGAGCACCGAGGCGCCGAGGGCGGTGAGCCGGGCCCGCAGCTCGCTGGCCTGCTCGCGCGCCCGGGTGACGACGATGGTGCGCCCGAACAGTGGGCGCCGCTCGAACCAGGTGAGATCGAGACCGGCCACCGCGCCCACCACCACCGCCGACGGTGCCCCGATCCCGGCGGTGCCGACGGTGGCCAGGGTGGCCCGCACGGTGTGCTGGTCGGGCCGGGTGCCGTTGCGCACCGCGGCCACCGGGGTGTCGGGCGCGAGACCCCCGGCCATCAGCCGCTCGGCGATCCCGGCGATGCGGGCGGCACCCATGAGGATCACGAGCGTCCCGCCGGCCGCGGCCAGCGCCTCCCAGTCGACGTCGGTCGTGCCCTTGGTCGGGTCCTCGTTGCCGGTGACGACGGTGAAGTGGGTGGACCGCCCCCGGTGGGTCACGGGGATTCCGGCGTAGGCCGGCGCCCCGATCGCACTGGTGATCCCGGGCACGATCTCGAAGGCCACCCCGGCCGCGGCCAGCGCCTCGGCCTCCTCGCCACCGCGGCCGAACACGAACGGGTCGCCGCCCTTGAGGCGGACCACCTCGAGGCCGGCCCGGCCCCGCTCGACCAGGACCGCGTTGATCTCGTCCTGGGTCAGGTCGACCCGGCCCGGCGCCTTCCCCGCCGAGATCATCTCGGCATCGGGGCGGGCGAGGTCGAGCAGGTCGGCCGTACCCAGCCGGTCGTGCACCACGACGTCGGCCCGGGCCAGCAGCGCGGCGCCCCGCCGGGTCAGCAGGCCGGGGTCACCCGGGCCGGCGCCCACCAGATAGACCGTCACACCGTCTCCTCCAGCAGCGTGCGGCCGCCGTGCACGTCGAGCAGGACGGTCGCAGCCTCCCGGCCGACGGTCTCGGGGTCGGGGCCCGCGGCGGTGGCCCGCAGCACGGTGTGCCCGTCGAGCGAGGCCAGCAGCACTTCGATCGCCACGCCGTCGTCGGTCACGTGGGCGAGCGCGCCGCACGGGAGGTTGCAGCCCCCGCCCAGCTCGGCGAGGAACGCCCGTTCGGCCGTCACGGCGGTGTGGGCCGCGGGATCGGAGATCGCGGAGAGCAGGGCCCGGGTGGCGTCGTCGTCCGCCCGGCACTCCACCGCGATCGCGCCCTGCCCCACCTGGGGGAGCATGACCGTGGGCTCCAGTCGCTCGGCGATGCGGTCGGCGAGGTCGAGACGCTCGAGGGCCACCGCGGCGACGACCACCGCGTCGAAGTCGACGGCCTTGTCGAGCCGGGTGCCGATGTTGCCCCGGAGCTCGCCGAAGATGAGGTCCGGACGGGCCGACGCGAGCTGGGCCCGCCGGCGGACCGCTCCGGTCCCGACCCTGGCGCCGGTGGGCAGTGCGTCGAGCGTCGAGCCCACGAGCGCGTCGCGCACGTCGCCGCGTTCGGGGACCGCCGCGAGCACCAGACCCGGCGCGGTGACCGACGGGAGGTCCTTGGCGGAGTGCACGGCGATGTCGGCCGCACCGCCGCGCACCGCCTCCTGCACCTCCTTCACGAACACCCCGGTGCCCCCGAGGGTGTGGATCGGGGCATCGGTCACCCGGTCCCCGGTGGTGGTGACCACCACGACCTCGGCCTCGACGCCGAGTCGCGCGATGACGGCGCCGGTCTGGGCCCGGGCGAGCGCGCTCCCGCGCGTCGCGACGCGTACCCGCGTCGACATCAGTCGTCGTCGCGGGGCGGCGCCAGCGCGAAGAGCTCGGTGAGCGCGTCGGCGTACAGGTCGCCGCGTGCGGTGCCGGCAGCGTCCTTCAGGCGCACGGTGGGCTCGTGGAGCAGCTTGTTGACGAGGCCGCGGGTGACGGCGTCGAGCGTGGCCCGCAACGCCGGGTCGGCGCCGCGGTCCCCGGCGATCCGCTCGAGCTCGCTCGTGCGCAGCTCCTCGACCCGCTGGCGCAGGGCCGTCACGAGCGGGGCGACCTCGCGGGCCGACCGCTCGCTCCGGTACCGCTCGAGCTCGTCGGCGATGATCTCGCGGACCCGACCGATCTCCGCCCGGCGCTGCTGGAGCGACTGCTCGCCCAGCGCCCGGAGGGCGTCGATGTCGAGCAGGGTCACGCCGAACACCTGGGCGACGCCGGGATCGATGTCACGCGGCACGGCGACGTCGACGACGAGCATCGCCCGGTCGTCGCGGCGCCGCATCGCCTCCTCGATCGCCGAGCGCTCCACGATCACGTGCTCGGCCGCGGTGGAGGACAGCACGACGTCGGCGTGGGCGAGCGCGGTGGGGACGTCGGTGAGGCCGATGGCCCGCCCGCCCACCCGCGCCGCGAGCGCCTCGGCCCGCTCGAGGGTGCGGTTGGCGATCACGGCCTCG
>VGCA01000125.1 GCA_016870245.1 Actinomycetota bacterium
GAGGGCGTGACCTCGTACCGGATCATCGACAAGGCCGGAGACTTCGGCGGCACCTGGTACTGGAACCGCTACCCGGGCTGCATGTGCGACGTGGAGTCGTACTGCTACCTCCCGCTGCTGGAGCGCACCGGCTACATGCCCACCCGCAAGTACGCGCACGCGCAGGAGATCTTCGAGTACGCGCAGCTGCTCGGCCGCACGTTCGACATGTACCCGCACGCGCTGTTCCAGACCGAGGTCAAGGAGATGGTCTGGCAGGAGGACGCGCAGCGCTGGCTGGTCACCACGTCGCGCGACGACCGCCTGTCGGCCCGCTTCGTCGTGATCTGCGGCGGCGTGCTGCACAAGGCCAAGCTCCCGGGCATCCCCGGGATCGAGACCTTCGCGGGCGACGCGTTCCACACGAGCCGCTGGAACTACGCGATCACCGGCGGCGGCCCCGAGGAGCCGATGGACAAGCTGCACGACAAGGTCGTCGGCATCATCGGCACCGGCGCGACCGCGGTGCAGGCCGTGCCGAAGCTGGCCGAGGCGTGCAAGCACCTCTACGTGTTCCAGCGCACACCGTCGACGGTGAGCGAGCGCAACCAGCGCGACACCGACCCCGAGTGGTTCGCCGAGATCTCGTCGAAGACCGGCTGGCACGACGAACGGATGGAGAACTTCATCGCCTGCACCACCGGTGGAAACCCCGACGTCGACCTGGTCGACGACGGCTGGACCGAGATGTTCGCCGTCGACACGAAGCGCCAGCCGCGCGACGAGGCGGAGGCGGCCGAGCTCGAGCTGCTCGACTTCCAGCAGATGGAGCGGGTGCGCCAGCGGATCCGCGACACGGTCCAGGACCCCGAGACCGCGGAGCGCCTCCTCCCCTGGTACAAGATGAGCTGCAAGCGGCCGTGCTTCCACGACGACTACCTGCCCGCGTTCAACCGGGACAACGTCACGCTCGTCGACACCGACGGCCGGGGCGTGGAGCGCATCACCGAGCGCGGTCCGGTGGTCGACGGCGTCGAGTACCCGGTCGACCTGCTCGTGTACGCGTCGGGCTTCGAGCTGTCGACCTTCTACACGCACCGACTGGGCTTCGACCCGGTGGGCGAGGGCGGCGTGTCGCTCTCGGAGTCGTGGGCCAAGGGGGCGTACACGCTCCAGGGGATCTTCAGCCACGGCTTCCCCAACCTGTGCATGAACAGCGCGATCCAGGGCGGCCAGCACATCAACATCGCCTACGCCGCCACCAAGATCGCCGCGCACACCGCCTGGGTGATCGCCGGGGCGCTCGAAGACGGGGTGATGGTGCAGCCCACGATCGACGCCGAAGAGGAGTGGTTCCAGCTCCTGCTCCAGACCGTCATGGCCTACGCGACGTACTTCGCCGGCTGCACGCCCGGCTACCTCAACAACGAGGGGCTGCCGCCCGACGAGAGCGGCGGCCGGGGCGCGGCGTACATGCGCAGCGCGGTGGAGTTCAAGGACCTCCTCGCCGCCTGGCGCGAGACCGGGACCTACCCCGGCCTCGTCCGCACCCCGCTCGACGCCTGATCCCGTTCCCCACACCGGGGGCGCGCGGCAGGCGTCAGGCGTCGGGGGCGGCGCGGAAGTCGGTGCGGAGGCGGGTGAGGGTGGAGGTGCGGATGCGCCACTCGCCGTCGACCTTCTCGTAGGTCTCGATGTAGTGGCCGTAGCCGTGCATCTCGGAGCCGTCGGGCCAGCGCAGCATGTCCTCCATCGACCAGATGCCGGTGGCGGTGGTGGGCGACGTGATCTCGATCTCGGGCATGTGCCCGTGGTGCACGGTCACGACGTCGCGCAGCGTGGGCTCGAGGAACGCGAGGAACGCGTCGGCGCCCTCGATCACGCCGCCGCCCGACGACGACGTGTCCATCACGACGTCGTCGTGGAAGACCCGGCGCATGCCGGCCCAGTCCTTGGTGTCCATGGTGCGGAAGTACCGCGCCTTGAGCTGTCTGATCGCCTCGACGTCGTCCATCGGTCCCCCTCGGCGCTTCGGAGCGGGACCCTAGGCCGAGAGCACGGCCGGGGCGATCCGCGGGTCGGGGCGCTCGGCCCGCACCCACGCCCCGAGCGCCGTCGCGAGCTCGGCCGACGTGCCGGCCACCGCGTCGAGGGCGAGCACCCGGCTGTGGAAGTGGTGGTGGTCGAGCTCGGCGGTGAAGCCGATCGCGCCGAGCACCTGCAGCGACCGCTCGCAGGCCCGGCGGCCGTTGCGGCCGGCCAGCGCCTTCACGATCTCGTCGAACCGGGGCGGCGCGGCGACGTCGAGGTCGCGGGCGACGTCGGTGACCGACTCGACCGCCCGGGTGTCGGTGACCGCCCAGGCGAGCAGGTGCCGCACGGCCTGGAACGTGCCGATCGGCTGGCCGAACTGCACCCGGCCGTTGGCGTGGTCGATCGCCAGCGCGAACGCGCCCTCGGCTGCGCCGAGGATCTCGTAGGCCGCCGCGACCCGGGCGAGGAAGGCACTGCGGGCCCGGGCGGCCTCGAGGCCGTCGGCCGGGGTGACGGGGATCCCGGCGCCCTCGGCGACCGTGACTGCGTGGATCGTGAGGCGGCCGGGGACGGCGACGGGGGTGAGCGTCACCTCGGCCGCCTCGACGAGCACGGGGGCGGCGGCGCCGGTGTCGACGAGGATCCGCTCGGTCACCGGCGTGCCGAGCAGCGTGTGCGCGAACCCGCCGCCGGTGGCCGGTCGGCTGAACGCCATCACCGTGCGGGTGCCGTCATCGGTCGCGAAGTACGGCGCGGCTGCGAGCGCGCCGAGCGCCGGCGTGTCGCCGAGCTCGCGTCCGTGGGCCCGGAACAGCGCGAAGGTCGCGGCGCGCGCGTCGGGGTCGTCGAGCATCCCGAGCAGGTCCCACCAGCCGAGGGCGTCGAGCGCGTCGGCACCGGTGGAGCCGGCGACCGCGGCCCGCGCGGCCGCGAGGAACTCGTCGTGGTCGCGGCTCCTGGGCTCGCTCACGGGAGCTCCAGGAGCTGCTTGGCGATGGTCTCGAGCTGCATCTGCTGCGATCCCCCGTAGACGGTGACGATGCGCGAGAACAGGTACTCCTGGCGGAGCAGCGCGGTGGTGTCGTCGAGCGGGGCCAGCGCGAGGTCGGCGTTGCCCGCCAGCACCGCGTCCTGGATCGACCGCTCCGCCTCGCACAGCAAGAGCTTGGTGATCGTGGCCCGGGGCCCGAGCGTGGCGCCCGACGCGTGCAGGCGCAGGCCCTCGCCGCTCGTGGCCGCGACGGCCGCGATGTCGCACAGCGCGTCGCCCACCGCACGGTCGCTCACCGCGGGGCCATCGGCCACATGGCCGATCAGGTCGCGGTACATGAAGCACTGGCGGAACCAGGCGTAGGTGCCGCGCTCGTGGCTGAGGATGTGCATGGCGACCTTCCAGCCGCCGTCGAGGTCGCCGACGATGCGGGTGGCCGGCACCGGCACGTCGTCGAACGTGACCTCGGCCAGCTCGTCGGTGCCGTTGGCCTGCTCGATCGCGCGGACCTCCACGCCCGGGTGGCGGAGGTCGACGACGAAGGCGGTGAGGCCGCGGTGGCGCGACTCGGTGGTGCCGGTGCGGGCGAGCACCAGGCACCACGTGCCGTACTTCGCCCACGAGGTCCAGATCTTGCGACCGGTGATGCGGTACGCGTCGCCGTCGAGGACGGCTCGGGTCCGCAGCGCGGCGAGGTCGCTGCCGGCGTCGGGCTCGGAGAAGCCCTGGGCCCACCGCTCGCGTCCGGAGAGGAACGCAGGGAGCGCGTCGGCCACGAAGTCGGTCGGGCCGAGCGCCGCGAGGGTCGGCAGCAGCACCTCGAGGTGCTCGAACACCGCCATGCTCGCCACGCCGTGGGCGGCGAGCGTCTGCCACATCGCACCGCGGTGGAGGATCGACCCACCGAGGCCGCCGAGGGTCTCGGGCCAGCCGTAGCGCGACCAGCCGGCATCGAAGAGCGCGCCGAGCAGGTCGGACATCACCTCGACCCGCGTCGCGTAGTCGGGGATCGGCCGGACCGCAGCGGCGAGGGCCGGCGGCCGCGTGGCGCACCACCCGTCGACCGCGGCGGCGTAGGCCCCCACGTCGGCGACCAGGGTCGGGTCCGGCATTTTCGACATCGACGTCGATTTTAGGAACCCTCGTCGCGCCCCACAAGTCCGCCCCTACGCTCCTCATGGCGCGGCCCGGACCGACGAACGACACCGACCCGCGCGCCGCGATCGCCGCCCCGACCACCGACGAGGACGCCCCTGATGCTTCCGACCCCCGAGGACCACGTCGCCATCACCCAGCTGCTCGCGCAGTACTGCCTCGCCCTCGACCACGACGACCTCGACACCTGGGTCGGACTGTTCACGCCCGACGCGGTCTACGAGGTCTACGGCCGCGAGTTCGCCGGGCACGACGGGCTCCGGAGGCTGATGACCGGCGCGCCCGGCGGCCTGCACCTCGGCGGCCCGCCGGTCATCCGCATGGTCGACGCCGACCACGCCACCACCCAGCAGAACCTCCTGTTCGCCGAAGCCCAGGAGGGCATCATGCGGTCCGCCCTCTACGACGACGACCTCGTCCGCACGCCCGACGGCTGGCGCATCGCCCGCCGCCGCTGCCGCTTCATCACCCCCGACGGACTGACCGATCGCCCTGTGCGCTGACCCTGTCGTCTGGACGGCGTCCAACGCCTGGCGACCGAGAGCATCCAACGCCCCGCGCCGTCTCGGTCATCGCGGTGTCGTCCCTCCGGTCCCGGAGCGCGGTCAGAGACCCAGGGCGTTGGCCCAGAGGCGGGTGACCTGGTCGACGACGGCGTCGAAGTCGTAGTCGCGGTAGCCCTGCACGAGCCACAGCTCCGCGAAGCGGGCGGTCATCGCGCCGAGGGCGTCGGCCGCGATCACCGGGTCGAGGTCGGCGTCGACGAGCCCCGCGGCCTGCCACTCGCGGATGGCCCGCTCGCTGCGCTCGGCGAAGTGGCGCTGCGTGGCCATGCGCGCCGCGTTGACCTGGTCGTCGTAGCGCGAGACCTGCTCGATCACGCCCATGATCGCCGCGGCGTCGCGGTAGCGCTCGAAGTAGCGGCGGTTGGCCGCGCGGATGCGCTCGACGGGTGTGGTCGCGTCCGCGGGGCGGGGCGCGACGCCGTCGGCCCGATCGGGCGGGGCGGTGAGCCGCTGCTCCTGGAGGTCGGCAACCTCGCGGAACAGCTGCTCCTTCGAGTCGAAGTAGTGGTAGTAGGACCCGTGGGAGAGCCCGGCCTCGGTGGCGATGTCGGACACGCGGGCCGCGAGGAACCCGTCACGCTCGAACACCACGCGGGCCGCCTCGACCAGGCGGGCCCGGGTGGCCACGCCCTTGCGGGAGCGCGGCACTTGCGGCGCGGTCGTCGCCTCCTCGGTCACTTCACCGCCAGCGGGTTGAGCGGCGTGCCCACGCCGTTCGCTACCTTGAGCACCGGCGCGCAGAGCAGGAACTCGTAGACGCCGTCGGCCGCGCAGTCCTCGGCCAGCGCTTCGAGGTCGAACATCTCGCCGAGGGTCATCCCCATGTCGCGGATCAGCACGTAGTGCACCGGCATCCGGATGTCGGGGTCGCCGCACGGGTACTTCTCCACCGCCCAGTTGTCGGCGGCGAGTGCGGCGACGTCGCGCTCGCGCAGCCACCGGCAGCAGTCGACGGTGATCCCCGGCTCGCCCTGCATGAACTCGGCCGCCGACCCGTCGCGGAACACCCGCGTCCAGCCCGTGCGCAGGAGCACGATGTCGCCGGCGCGCACCTCGACCCCCTGGCGCGCGCACGCAGCGTCGAGCTCGTCGGGCCCGATGCCGTGGTCGATCGGCAGGCAGTCGACGCCGTGGAGGCGGGCGACGTCGAGGAGCACGCCCCGGCCGATCACCCCCTTGGCCAGCGCATCGATGGCGAGCCGGGACGCACCCTTGGCCGTGACCGCCGAGATCGGGACGCCGTTGTAGCAGGTGTCGTCGTAGAAGACGTGGGCGAGACCGTCCCACTGGGTGGCGCACTGCAGCGGCATGAAGATGAAGTCGTCGGTGAAGCCACCGCCGTCGGGGAAGCGGGGCTCGCCGGTCGCCGACATGAGGTGCACCGGGTTGGTGCGCCCGCCGAGACCGATCTGCGGGCCGTTCGCGCCGAGCGTGTAGCCGAGGTCGAACACCTTCCCCGTGCGCGCGAGCGCCGCCGCGGCCGCGACGTGCGCGGGGGTCACGAGGTTCAGCGTGCCGAGCTCGTCGTCGGGTCCCCACCGGCCCCAGTTCGACAGCTCCTGCCCGATCGCCCGGAAGTCGATGGTCATGCGGAGGGTCCTCCCACCCCAGGCCCCGAGGGGACGGCGATCGGGGTCGAGCAGCGAGTCGAGCCCACGGTGCGCTAGCTGCTCGGGAAGCCCTCGGCGGCGTTGATGGTGATGTAGTCGTCGAGGGTGGCCGGGTACGGCGCCGCCGAGATGCAGACGATCGGCTCGTTCTTCTCACCGAACCGCGGCACGAACTTGCCGTCCTCGGCCTGCACGAACGACGAGCAGGCCCGGTCGCCCGGCTGGGGGGGACCGTGGGCCCGGGTCCAGTCGACCGGCCGGATCGCGCCGCCCGCGTTCCAGTCGGTGATCTGGTTGATCGCGTCGACCACGCCCTGCTGGGTGGGGTTCTTCCCGGCGGCCTTCAGACCCTCGACGAGCAGCGAGGCCCCCGACCACCCGACCAGGTAGTTCTCGTTGGGAGTCTTCCCGCTCTTCTTCAGCGCCTTGAGGAACTGCTGCATCCCGGGGTTGTTCGCGGCGGCTTCGAACGGCGTGAACTGGGCGATGAAGTACATGCCCTCGAGGTCCTCCTCCAGGTCGGCGAGGATCTGGGCGTCGTAGCCCTGCGGAGCGAGGTAGCCCACGGTGGTGATGCCGGCCTGCTCGATCGCCTTCTTCAGGTTCAGCATGCCGTTGAGGTCCATGCAGGTCTGGATGAAGTCGACGCCGTTCTCCTTGATCGCCTGGACGGCACCGGAGATGTCGTTGGCCGAGAAGCCGAACGACAGGCTGGTGTCGATCACCGCGACCGGCGGCCCGTACCTGTCGTAGGAGCTCTTGGCCGAGGCGGCGCAGTCCGACGACTGGGGCGACGAGCCGTAGGCGAAGATCGCCGGCTTCTTGAACCCCTCCTGCTTCGCCACGAAGTTGCCCGACCACTGCAGGCACTCCTTCAGGCACACGTAGGAGCCGTAGGCGCCGAACAGGTTGGGCGCGTTCGACCACTCCTCCTGGATGTTGTACCCGAACACCGGCGTGCCGGCCTTCTTGTACTGGTCGGCGCCGGCGAAGGTCTGCGAAGCCTCGAAGGCCGCGAAGACCTCCTCCTCCTCGATGAGCGACCGGGCGGCCAGGATGTCCTTCGACGCCCGGCTCTGGTTGTCGATGACCTTCACGAACTTCAGCTTGCGGCCGTTGACGCCGCCCGCCTTGTTGACGATGTCGAAGTACATCTGGGCGCCGTCGACGATGTCCTGGTAGCGGATGCCGGTCGGGTTGGTCTTGGCCAGGACCGCCCCCACCTCGATCTCCTTGTCGGTCACCCCGGGCGCGCCGCCCGACTGGGCCCCGACCGGGGCGGCGACCATTCCGAGCAGCGCCAGCACCGCGACGGCGCCGGCTCCCCCACGCGTCAGACGACGAGCACGCATGTGTGGACCCCCTCGTCCCGGACGCGGGCCGTTCGGCCACTCCCGGGTGCGCGGACGATATCGACGCTGGTGTCGAAAGACAAGGCACCCGGGGCGCGCCCGAGGCGCGGGTCAGCCGAGGGTGCTCGACCGGGTGGTGGCGATGGCGGCCACGGCCCCGGAGCTCTCGTCGACCACCTCGACGCGGGCCATGCCGTGGTGCACGTCGGCCCGGGCGGTGGCGGGACCGACCCGGACGGCCCGCACGAATCGGATGTGGAGCGACTCGATGCGGGTGGCGGCCGGGTCGGCCGACAGCGCAGCCTCCTCCACCGCCACCGCGAGCAGGCCGCCGTTGATCGCCTTCGACCCGTTGTGCACGATCGGGGTGCACGGGAGCGTGACCACGCCGGGCGCGGTGCGTACGCAGCCGATGCGCTCGGCGATCGGCGCGGTCAGCCGACCCGTCGGCGCGCCGAACCGGGCGAGCACGTCGGCGATGTCGGGGGCGGTGAACTCGGGGTTGGGGATGGCCATGAACGACGCGCTGCCGAAGCCGACGAGCCGGTCGGCGTCGTCGAGGAAGTCCATGCTCGTGACGATCACCGACTGCCCGGCCTTGACCACCCGGGAGCGCCCGTGGATCCGGGCCGCTCCGGCGACCTCGTCGAACAGGTGGACGTCGAGCTCGAGGGTCACGGGGAGGCGGGGGCTGAGGGCCCGGATGGCGTGGAACCCGAGGACGGCATCGGCCACCGCGGCGGCCACGGAAGCCCGCACCGCGTCGGTGCCGGGGGTGCGCAGCTCGGGCACGACGTCGAACCGGCCGTGCATCTCGTCGTCGACGGCCTCGATGACCATGCCGATCTCGGCGAAGGCGCTCTCGGGCGCGACGTCGTCGTGGGCCGTGGAGTCCTCCACGTCAGCGGCCGTCGGGCGCTGCGGATCGGGGTTCGCCGCCATCGGCGCCGCAGGTTACGGCGATGGAGAGCGGAACCCAGTTTCCTGATATTGTTTACTTCTTCAGGTTGGATTCCCACGTTCGCACCCCGAGAGGACACCCGTGGCCCGGCTCACCCACCTGCAGCGGCTCGAGGCCGAGAGCATCCAGATCTTCCGGGAGGCGGTCTCCGAGGCGGAGAAGCCGGTGATGCTCTACTCCGTCGGCAAGGACAGCTCGGTCATGCTGCACCTCGCCCTCAAGGCCTTCTACCCGTCGCGTCCGCCGTTCCCGCTCATGCACGTCGACACGACGTGGAAGTTCCGCGCGATGTACGAGATGCGCGACGAGCTGGTCGCCCGCCACGGCCTCGACCTCATCGTGTACCAGAACCCGGAGTGCG
>VGCA01000126.1 GCA_016870245.1 Actinomycetota bacterium
CGTCGGCGGTGCCGTGCACGAACATCACCGGCGGGGTGCCGGGTGGGAACCACTGGCCGTCGAAGCCGAAGGACCCGCCGGTGAGGATCACCGACGCCTTGATGCGGGGGTCGATGCAGCAGGTGTTGTACGCGGAGGCCGCCGCGGCGACGCCACCGTCGGAGTGGCCGGAGCTGCCGACGGCGTTGGGGTCGATCGCACCGGAGAGCAGGCCGGGGGTCTGCGACGCCTCGATCAGCTTCGTGATGACGAACGACATGTCGCCGGGCTGCTGGAGCAGGTCGCTGCGCACGGCGCCGCCGGGGTACGCGGTGCTGTTGCCGGGGAAGTCGGGTGCGACGACGATGTAGCCGCCCGACGCGAGGTCCTCGAGCAGCGGCGCGTACGCGGCGGCGTCGATCGCGTATCCGTGGGCGAACACGATGAGCGGCCAGGGTCCGGTGGCGACGCGCGGCTCCGGGTTCTGTTCGCTCGGCGCGATCGTGGTCGGGTAGTAGATCGTGGTGGCGATGGCGCGCTCGCCGGACCCGCCGCTCCCGCGGGCCGGTGTGCCGCGGGTCGGGTCGACGAAGGCCCTGTTCGACGACGGGCCCATCCCGTACACCTTCACCAACCCGGAGGACCGGTCGCAGACGGTGGAGGGGGTGGTGACGGTCGACGACCTGGTCGAGTTCATCTACTCCAATCAGGGTTCGCTCGGCGGAAACGGGATCCTGCCCAGCTTCCTGCAGGCGATGGTGGAAGGTGGCCCGGAGGCCGCGGCGGAGGTGCTCGGACAGAAGAAGGGCAGCGCCCTCCTCATCAGTCGCACCGCCACCAAGAACCCGATCGCATACGCCATGCACTCGGCGATGGTCTGCTCGGACGATCCGGTGCGATCGGCCGACGACGTGAAGACCGACGGCGTCGGCCGGTACGCCACGCTCTTCGGCCAGATTGCTGCGAAGGAGTACGTCGAGCTGTGCTCGCTCGTCAATGTGCGGGCGCTGCCCGACTCGACCGATGTCGACGTGACGACCGACGTTCCGGTGCTGCTCCTCTCCGGCACGCTGGACGTGCAGACACCGGAGTTCCGCACTCGCGAGGTCGCCGACGCGCTACCGAACGCGGAGATGGTCGTCTTCCCCGGTCGTTCCCACGTGCAGATCGCGGGCGCCAACCTGTGCGCGAGCTCGATCATGACGCAGTTCGTGCTCGATCCCACGGCGGACCTGAAGACGCGCTGCGTCAAGAAGACCCAGGCGGTGCCGTTCGCCCCGCCCCAAGACGCGGGCGCGAAGTCCGAGCGCAACTGACGCGGCCCCGCTCGCGTCAAGGGTGGCGGGCCCAACGGCGGCCGGACCTCGCGGGAGCCGACCGTCTCCATCGTGAGGCAGCCGCATCGCGCTTAGGCTCCCGATGGCTCCCGAGGTGGGGAGCGCTCGGGGGGCGCAACGCATGGCGGCGGTGAGCGAGGGCGCGGCAACATGCCCGCGCTGCGGAGCGCAGATCGCGCAGGACCGCGGGTACGTGGCCTGGTGCCGGAGGTGCGACTGGAACGTGGACCCGCTGCCTCCCCGGGCGCTGCCGACCCGGAAGGCCGACCGGGTTGCGGCCCGGGTCGATGCCGATGCCGAACGGGCGCTCGCGCTGGCGGCCGGTGCACGTGATCACTCGACTCGCGACCGGGTGGTTGAGATGTTCCCGGTCTTGATCGCGCTCGGGGTGCACCTCGTATCGCTGGTGGTCGTCCTCGCGGGGCTGTATCTCGTCTTGGTACCGGGCGGCGTCCTCGCAATCCTGTTCGGGGTGCTGCTCGTGTCGGCGGCCGTGCTGTTGCGCCCGCACCTGGGTCGGATCTCCAAGCGTGATGTCACCGTGACCCGGGCCACCGCTCCGGAGCTGTTCGGCCTGCTCGACGAGATCGCGTTGGCGGCCTCCGCCCGGCCCGTGCAGCTCGTGGTGCTCAACGGTGACTTCAATGCGGCGTACGGCAGTGTGGGACTGCGGCGTCGGCGGGTGGTGTGGATCGGGGTTCCGCTGTGGCTCGTCCTCGCGCCCGACGAGCGCCTCGCCCTGCTGTCCCACGAGATCGCGCACCAGGTCAACGGAGACGCTCGACGCGGGTTGCTCGTGGGCACGTCGATCGAGTCGCTGGCGTCGTGGTACCAGGCCTTCAAGTGGACTCACGATGCGGAGGGCGGGCTGGGACCGGTCGACTACCTGTCGTGGCTGCTGTCGTTGCCGCTGGCCAAGGCGATCCAGCTGACGCTGCGGCTCCAGCTCCGCCTGACCGCGCGGTCGCACCGCCGGGCCGAGTTTGCCGCCGACGACCTCGCCGCGGAGATCGCATCGACCGGCGCGGTGCTGGCCCTGCTCGACGTGTCCCTCCTGTCGACACCGTGCCTGCGCGCGCTACAGCACGACAGCCGGCACGGCGATGGCGCCCTCTGGGACCTCCTGGTCACTTGGCGGGGTGGGCTCCCCGGCGGGGAGTGGGAGCGGCTGCGCCGGGCCGATCGGTTGCGCGGCGCGTCGGTCGACGCGTCGCATCCCCCCACGGCCCACCGGGTGGACGCGTTGCGCGCCCTCTCAGACCGGTCAGGGAAGTTGGTCCTCGGCGCCGACCGCTCGCGCCGGATCGATGTCGCGGAGATCCTCCCCGCATCCCGCATGGTCGAGCGCCGGCTGCGTGACTGGCTCGAGAGTGACCGCGTCGTCGTGTGAACCGATCGGGCCGTCGTCTCACCGGACGAGGTCAGTCGTCGGCGCCGGCCGGGGCCACCTCGCCGGAGCCGACCGCCACCATCGGGGAGATGGTCAGCAGCGCGATCCCGATTCCCACGAGCGCGAGGCCCGTGCCCGCGATGGCGAGGTCCACCGGGGTGCGGTGGAACCGTTCGTGGTAGATGATCACCCCAATGAGGCCGGCGACGAGTGGGTTGCCGCCCACGATGGGCGCGAGCGCCGCCGCGAACCCCGACCGGAAGGCCAGCTGCTGGCACACGAGCGCCACCAGCTCGGCTGCGGCGAGGGCCCAGAGGGCCGGCGACGTGACGATCGCGCCGAGGCCGTCGCCGAACAGGGTGGACACGTACTTGAGCAGGACCGCGGACGTGCCGAGCAGCACCCCGGCCGCGGTGCCCCACGATGCGGCACGCACGTTGGGGCGCGTGCTGCGCCGCGCGGCCACGCCGAGCAGCACGACTGCGGCGGTCACGACCACGCCGACGACCACCCACTGCCCGACGGGAACGGCGTAGTCGTCGCCGTAGGGGTCGGCCGAGCCGAGGAACAGGGCGAGACCGACTACCACGATCACCGCCGACCACCAGTCGCGGCGCGACACCGACTGGTGCGTGATCAGCGCCCCGAGGGCGAGTGCGAACAGCAGCGACGACACCATCACCGCCTCGACCTCGATCAGGGTGCCCCGGTCGAGCGCGGCGGTGTGGAACACCGCGACCACCGGTCCGGTGAGCGCCACGCCGAGCCACCACAACGGCATCCTCACGAGCCGGGAGAGCAGGCCCGCGGCCCCGAGGTCGCCCTCTTTCACGGCGTGGACCCCGCGGGACTGGAGCACCGCACCCATCGCCGCGGTCAGCGCCGCCAGGAGGGCGAGGACGGACGCGGTGAGGGACATCGCGCGATGCTAGGAACCATCGAGGGCGATCGGCTCTTCCACCGGCGGTGACAGAGGTGCACGCTGGACGCTTCACGGCTGGCCGAGCGGATCGCGGCCCGAGGGAGCGTTGTACGCGCGTCGCGGCCTCGGGCATGACTGCCGACGGGGCAAGGAGTAGGGTCCCGGGCTCGCGACCGGAAGGAACAGGCCAGTGAGCGACGAGACCCCCGAGATCGCCGACCCGAGCAGTGACATCGAGGTCCTCGAGGACATGGATGTCGACCTCGACGGCGACGGCACCGCCGACGGCCATGTGAAGATCGAGGTCGAGCGCATCGACATCGACGGTGACGGCACCACCGACATCGTCGTCGTGACCGAGACCACCACGGTCGACATGACGGGCGACGGCACGGTGGACGGCGCCGAGATCACCGAAGCCGTGATGATGGACCTCGACGGCGACGGCACCGCCGACTCCGTCACGATCACCCGCACCACCGTGGTCGACGTCGACGGCGACGGCATCCCCGACATCGCCGAGGTGGAGGAGCTCGACTTCAGCGAGATCCCCGAGCCCGGCGCCGACAACAGCTAGTCAGGAGCGAGGCGGCGTCCGGTCGATCTCGCTCACGAGGTCGGCCACGACCCGCTGCAGCTCGCGCACGGTCGGGCCGTCGTGCTTGGCCGCCAGCAGCCGTGCGAGCTCCGTGTAGTACCAGCGCTGGTCTGCGGCGGGCGCGTTGAACTTGTCCCACATGGCGGGACCGTGGTCGCGGAGGTCGGAGAGGATCGACCTGGCGTTGTGGAGCTTGTCGGCCGCAGTCACCCGCAGGGCCGACTCCGACACCGATCCCTCCAGGTACGCGAGGTAGGCGGTCTTGCGCTCACGCCAGGTGGCGGCGCCGCGGGTGAGCCCGGGGGGCTCGCTGCACGCGACCACGATGTCGGCGATGGGCTGACCGAAGCGGGCCCGGATCTCCGCCTCGGGCGTGCCGCGGTCCTCGATCGCGTCGTGGAGCATCGCGGCGATCGCCTCCTCCTCGCTCCCGCCGTCCTCGAGCACCAGCGACGCCACCCCGAGCAGGTGCGACACGTAGGCGATGCGGGTGCCCTTGCGCACGTCGTCGGCGTGGAGCATGGCGGCCCACCGCACCGCCTCGGAGAAGCGGGCGCCGAGCACCGCGGTGGGCAACGCGGGAAGGGCGTCGGGTACGGCCGCGGAGGTGGAGTCGTTCACGGTTGGTCGGGCTCCTTGCGTCGGAGGATGAAGGTGGCGGTCGCCTTGGAGACGAGTCCGCCGTCGGCCGTGCGGATCTCCGCCTCGACGTACGCGACCTGCCTGGCGGCCCGGGTGACGGCGCCGCGCACGCGCAGGGCGTCGCCGGCCGAGGCGGACCGGATGGTCTGGTACTGCACGTCGAGCGTCGCGCACCGGTCGCCTCGGACCAGGGCGCTGTTGGTGGCGAAGTTCATCGCGGCGTCGTGGACCACCGCGTACACCCCGCCCTGCACGATCCCGGCCGGGTTGCACGCCAGCGCGGTGGGCACCCAGGCGGCCTCCGACCAGCCGGCGCCATAGCCGTCGAACGACACGCCGAGCTCGGCGAGCAGGGGCATGCCGCCGTCGCCGAGCGCCTTGTCCATGTCGCGGGTGGCGCCGGGTCGCGGGCTTCCGGGCGAGGCGGAGAGCGGGGGCGCGTCGTCCATCGAGGGGCAGCGTAACGAAGGGGTACCGTCGCGGCCCGCCATGGAGCAGGTCGGAGGAGGACCATCGGATGACCACCGCAGTGATCGTCGATGCCGTGCGCACCCCGCTGGGCAAGCGCAACGGCTCGCTGAAGGACTGGCACCCCGTCGACCTCGCCGCGCACACGCTCGAGGCGCTCGTCGCTCGCACCGGCCTCGACCCCGCACTCGTCGACGACGTGGTCATGGGCTGCGTCATGCAGGTGGGTGACCAGGCCGGCAACGTCGCCCGCAACGCCGTGCTGGCCGCTGGCTTCCCCGACACCGTGCCGGCCACGTCGGTCGACCGCCAGTGCGGGTCGTCGCAGCAGGCCGTCCACTTCGCCGCGCAGGGCGTGATGGCCGGCGCGTACGACGTCGTGATCGCCGCCGGCGTGGAGTCGATGACCCGCGTGCCGATGGGCTCGAGCTTCCTCCCGGGGAGCCTCCCGTTCGGCCCGCGGGTGATGGCCCGCTACGACCTCGTGCCCCAGGGCATCTCGGCCGAGATGATCGCCGAGCGGTGGGGCATCACCCGCGAGGAGAACGACGCGTTCTCGGTCGAGTCGCACCAGCGGGCCGCTCGGGCCCGCGAGGAGGGGCGCTACGACGGCCAGATCGTGCCCGTCGAGGTCACCGTCGACGGCGAGACCCGGATGTTCGCCGCCGACGAGGGCATCCGGCCCGACTCGTCGGTGGAGAAGCTGGGCCAGCTCAAGCCCGCGTTCGTGCCCGACACCGGCGTGATCACCGCCGGCAACTCGTCGCAGATCACCGACGGCGCGTCGGCCGTGCTGATCATGAGCGAGGAGCGTGCCACGGCGCTCGGGCTCACGCCGCGCGCACGGTTCCACACGTTCGCCCTGGCGGGCGCCGATCCGGTGATGATGCTGACCGCACCGATCCCCGCCACGGCGAAGGTGCTCGAGCGCGCCGGACTCACCCTCGACGACATCGACCTGGTGGAGATCAACGAGGCGTTCGCGCCGGTGGTGCTCGCGTGGCAGCGAGAGACCGGGGCCGACATGGAGAAGGTCAACGTCAACGGCGGGGCGATCGCGCTGGGGCACCCGCTCGGTGCGTCGGGTGCCCGCCTGATGACCACGCTGCTCGCCGAGCTCGAGCGGACCGGCGGCCGGTACGGGCTCCAGACGATGTGCGAGGGCGGTGGCCTCGCCAACGCGACCATCATCGAACGGTGCTGATCGCCGTCTCCTGGCTGGGCTGGATCGTCCGGCTGGCGGTCGCGATCGCGGCGGTCCTGGCGATCTACCTCATCGGTGCCGCGACCCTCGCGAAGTTCAAGATCGCGCCGCCCAACGAGCCCGACCCCGACGACGTCGTGCCCGTGGAGCTGCGCTACCGCTGCACGGTGTGCGGTGCCGAGGTCACGATGACCGCGGTCAACGCCGAGCACGACATCGTGGCGCCGCGCCATTGCCGCGAGGACATGCTCCCGGTGTGGGAAGCCTCGGGCTGACCCTGCCGCGGGCCGTCAGCCGAGCAGCTTGGAGGCGGTGACCGGGGCGAGCCCGCGTGCCGCGAGCCCGTCGAGGATGCCGGGGAGCGCGGCCGCGGTGTTGGGGCGGCCGAAGTGCAGGCTGACGATCCCGCCCGGGGTGGCGGCGTCGAGCGTGCGCTGGACGATCAGGGCGGGCGCCGGGTCCTGGTAGTCGAGCGGGTCGACGTCGTAGCCGAGGGTGACCGCGTACCCGGCCGTGCCGGCCGCGGCGAGGGCGGCCGGCGAGGGTGAGTCGATCCCGTTCGCCGTGCCCGACGGGCGGAAGTACGCCCCGGGCTTCCCCGTGAGCTGCACGAGCAGATCGCGGGTACGGGTGATCTCGTCGGTCATGGCCGGCGGCGTGAGGTTGGCGAAGGTCGGATGGCTGTAGGTGTGGTTGGCGAGCTCGTGCCCGTCGTCGGTGAGGCGCTTCGCCCAGTCGGGGTGGGCGGCGAGCCACGAGCCCACGAGGAACGACGTCATCGGCACGCCGCGGGCCTTCAGGGTGCGCAGGATCTCGTCGGCCACCGTGAGGTCGCCGTCGGTGTGGAAGGTGAGCGCGACCCGGTTCGCGCCCGCGGGACCCCGCGACACCCACTGCGACGGCCCGGTGGGGACCGGGTCCGTGGGGCCGGGGGGTGCGGTCGCGGGCGTGGTGGCCGGCGGGGCGGTGGCGCCCGACGCCTCGAGGTCCGGGTCGTCGGCCCCCAGGGCGCCGCCCCCGTCGCCACCCCCGCAGGCCGACGTGAGCGCGACCGCCCCGAGCGCGGCGAGGAACCTCCGCCGCCCGAAACGGGAGGGGGAGTCGTCCACAGTCTGTGGATAACTCTGTGCAGAATTACACGACTGGGATTCGCCCCGGTCGGCGCGGCGGGCCATCCGTCAGCGGTACTGGGTGGACATGACGAACCCGCCGACCAACAGCACGAGGCCGAGGATCAGGACGGAGTTCTGCGCCTCGCCTCCGGGCAGGATCCCCAGGTAGTTGGCGAGGATCACGAGGAAGCCGCACCCGAGCAGGGTGAACATGGCGACGGGCACCCACAGCGGGCTGTGCTTCTTCGACTTGGGTTGGGGCGGGGTGTAGCGGTGCGACCCCGGCGCGGGGCGCGAGGTCGCGGTCGACTTCCCCTTCGCGCCCTTGGGCGGCCCCTGCGTGCCCTTGGCGGTGGTGCGACCCGGCTGGTTCTGGCGTGCCACGGCGGCGACTGTAGCGAAGCCCCGGTCCGAAACGCCTGCGGGCCGAGCGGGTCGCGGGCGATACCGTGCAGGGCGTGGCGACTCGCGTGCTCGTGATCGACAACTACGACTCGTTCGTCTACAACCTCGTCCAGTACCTCGGTGAGCTCGGCGCGGAGCCCGTCGTGCACCGCCACGACGACCTCCCGCTCGAGGCGCTCGCCGCGCTCGCTCCCGACGCCGTCCTCATCTCTCCCGGCCCCGGGCGCCCGGAGGACGCCGGCGTGTCCAACGCCGCGATCCGCCATTTCGGCGAGGCCGGGGTGCCCGTGCTCGGGGTGTGCCTCGGTCACCAGGCCATCGGCGCCCTCTACGGCGGCGAGGTCGTGCGGGCACCCCACGTGATGCACGGAAAGACCTCGACGATCACCCACGACGGGCGCGGCGTCTTCGCCGGCGTTCCCAGCCCGTTCACCGCCACCCGGTACCACTCGCTGGTCGTCGAGCGTTCGAGCGTGCCCGACGTGCTCGAGATCACCGCCGAGAGCGAGGACGGGCTGGTGATGGGGCTGCGCCACCGCGAGCTCCCCGTCGAGGGGGTGCAGTTCCACCCCGAGTCGATCCTCACCGAATCGGGTCACGGCATGCTCGGCAACTTCCTCGCCCAGGTGGGCGCCCGCGCCTGAGCGGCGCTACGGCAGCCGGGCCGTGTCGCGCGTGATGCGGGCGAGGCCGTCGGCGACGAGCGAGGCGAGCGCCTCGGGGTCGAGGTCGCCGACCGGCACCGGCCCGTCGCGCAGCGCGGCCATCACCCGGCCCCGCCGCTCCCGGAACGACCCCGCGAACCGCGCCTGGCGTCGGCGGACCT
>VGCA01000127.1 GCA_016870245.1 Actinomycetota bacterium
TCATGCAGTCCACACCGCCGGACGGGACGCCCTAGGCTGCCCATCCACATGGCTCGCCCACCGTCGGGCGAGCACGCATGCCGCCTTGCCCCCACCCTGCGACGAGGGCCCGTGAGCAACACCGACGACCCGGCCAGCCCGAGCCCCACGATCGCCAAGCCGGCGCTCATGAGCATCGACGACGCCCACGGGCTCGATGCTGCCCAGGTCCGCGAGCTCGCCGCCGCGCACATGAACCCCGGTCAGATCACCACGCTCAAGCTCCTCGGCTTCGACCGGGTGGTGGTGGAGCGGGCCGAAGGGATGTACTACACCGACCGGTCCGGTCGCCGCATCCTCGACTTCTTCGGGGCCTTCGGCGCCCTCGCCTTCGGGCACAACCACCCCCGGATCCTGGCCGCCCGCGCCACGTTCGCCGCCGAGCACCGCCACGAGCTGGCGATCGCCTTCCTCTCCCAGTACGCGGCGACGCTGTCGTGCAACCTGGCGCGGATCGCGCCCGGCGACCTCGACATGGTGTTCCTCTGCGTGTCGGGTTCCGAGGCCGTCGAAGCCGCGATGAAGGTCGCCGAGCGAGCGGCCGGGCCCAAGCGCTCGACGATCTGCTACGCGCAGAACTCCTTCCACGGCAAGACGCGGGGCGCGCTGTCGGTCACCGATTCCGACTTCTACCGAGCCGACTTCCGGCTCCTCGACAACGTCAGTCGGGTCCCCTTCGGCGACGCCGATGCGCTCGAGCAGGCGTTCCGGGCCGACCCCGGCATCGGCGTGTTCATCGCCGAGACGATCCAGGGTGGCGCGGGCGTCGTGCTTCCGCCCCCCGGCTACCTGCGCGACGTGCGGCGACTCTGCGACCAGTACGGCGTGCTGTGGATCGCCGACGAGGTCCAGTGCGGCTACGGCCGGACCGGACGCTTCTTCGCGTTCGAGCACGAGGACGTGGTGCCCGACGTCGTCACCCTGGCGAAGTCCCTGGGTGGCGGCAAGACGGCCCTCGGCGCGTTCATCGCCCGGACGCCCGTCTACATGAAGGCCTACGGATCACCCAAGTCCGCCCTCATCCACGGCCCGGCCACCTTCAGCGGCATGGGCGAGGCCTGTGTCACCGGGATCGAGGCCCTGCACGTGCTCTACGACGAGAAGCTCATCGACAACGCGGCCGAACAGGGCTCGTACCTGCTCGACCGTCTGCGCGCGCTCCAGGCGAAGTACCCGACGCTGATCGCCGATGTCCGGGGTCAGGGCCTGATGGTGGGCCTCGAGCTCGCCGACCTCAGCCGCGTGCTGCCTCGGGGGACCCGCGCGGTCGCGGCGAAGTTCGACGATCGGCTCAAGGGTGGGCTCGCCGGCGTGGTCGGCGCCCTGCTGCTCGAGGAGCACGGCATCCTGGTGGCGTTCACCGAGTACAACCGCAACGTGATCCGGCTCGAGCCACCGCTCATCGTCACCCGCGCAGAGATCGACACGCTCGTCGACGCGCTCGACAGCATCCTCGACCGAGGGTTCACCCGCATCGCGCTCGACTACGTCCGCAAGGTCAAGGCCAAGCGCGGCTGATCCCCGGGACTCGGCCCGGGACTCGGCCCGGGCGCCGGATCAGCGCCCCCGCTTCGACGGCGGGGCCGTCGTCGTGGTCGTCGTCGTGGTCGTCGGCGTCGGATACGTGGGGTCGGCGAACAGCGCGAAGAAGTCCACCACCCCCGGCTCGAGGTACCGCGTGCCGTCACGCGACATGTCGGGGTGCAGCTTCTCACCCACGACGTTCTGCGGGAGGTTCGGATCGGGCGACGAGAACAGATACGCCGTCGTCCAGTCGTGGTTGATGTCGAGCTCCATGCCCCGGACGCACCCCACGGCCTGCAACGTCTTGGCGAGCGACAGCACGCTCTGGGCCGGACCGGCGGCGTAGACGAGCCCGCCGCTGGGGAGCACGCAGATCCCCGAGCGCCACACGTAGACGTTGTTGCCCACGGTGGCCCCGAACGCGGACGTGTCGTTCTCGCGCAGCTCCGGGTTCAGCTGGTAGTTGTCGAGCAGGAGCTCCAGGTTCTGGCGGGCCGCCGCGATGTCGGGGCTCATCTGGAAGTCGCGACCCCACATCCCGACGTCGGCGCTGCCGTCGCTCTTCACGACGAGCGTCGCCGCGCCGTCCCGCATCGGCACGACTTCCTCACCGGCGACGTTCGCCCCGCCGCGGGCGTGGACCATCTGGAAGCCGGAGTTGAACGCCGCGACCAGGCTCCCTCGCTCCTCCACCGGGATCATCGATCCCCAGGGGTTGGGCCCGCCCCCCGGCTGCTTCGTCCCCGGCACGTAGGTGAACTTCAGCAGCTTCGGGTCCATCCACATGAGGGTGACGATGTACGAGGTGCGCACCGAGTCGGGCCGCACCCAGGTGGTGTAGATCGCGGGCTGCCCGTCGACGAGCCGCCCTGACGGCACCCACACACCCTCGCCGCTCTCGGGGACCGGGGCCGGGGTCGGCACCGGAGTCGTCGGCGGCGGCGTGCTGAGCGCACGCAGCGGCGCGGTCGTGGCGGTGGTCTGGCGCGGCGTGGCCTGGTCCCTGACGCCGATCGCCTCCAACTTGTCGGGACGTCCGCCCTTCTTGGGCGCGGCGATCGTGGTGTAGTACCAACGCTCCACCGTGTTCACCAGGCCGTTGCCGCCATGCGAGCGCACCCACTGCACGGTGCGCTGGAACGGCGACTCGGTGCTCCCCGACTCGGTCAGCGCGGTGACGTACGACGTTCCCATCGGCAACAGCAGGGCCACGACGACCGCGAGCGATCCGAACAGGATCCACCGCCTCCGGCGTCGGGCCTGTCGGGCTCGGGCCCGCGCGCGGGCCCCGGGGGCCATGGGGGCCCGGGGAGCCCTGGGGGCGCCGCCGGGACCGGGAGCCACGGGGGAACCATCGACGGTGACGGTCAACCGGGCGCTCCTTGACGCGGTGTGTGCCCCGCCGTCCGTGACCCGGTGGACATCGGACAGCCGTGCGACCCCGACCCGCCGCAGTGCGCGCCGAGGAACCCAGCCAATCTAGAGGGTGACCCTCCCGTCGCGGCGCGCGGGGCCCGACCCGGCACAATGACCGCCGTGGCGTCCGACCCCACCCCGCCGGGACCCGACCCGACCGCCCTCGATGCCGCGGCCGACGCCGCCTCCCGCAAGCGGGCCCGCATCTGGGTCTGGGCCCTGCTCGGCATGGTCGCGATCGCGATCGCCGTCGTGTCGTACATCGGCCGTGAGCAGGAGACCAGCGTCAAGCCCGCGCCGAAGGCCTTCTGCAAGGCGGCGAAGCAGTACGAGAACGACATCGACCGGTACGGCACCACCTACAACGAGAAGGTCGACCTCCAGATCCGGCGTTGGGAGGCGCTGGCCGCCACGGCGCCGCCGTCGGTGCAGGCCGACGCGGAGCTGGTGCTCGACACCCTGCGGGAGTACGCCGCCGCGCCGAACCAGCGGGCCCGCGACGCCCTGAAGGACGACCCCGACTTCGAGGCGGCGATCGTCGACGTGAACCGCCGCTGGAACCAGGGCTGCGACGTCTTCGAGCGCGACAGCCCCATCTGAGGTCCGGCCCACGCTCGGCCGCGGCGCTCAGGGACGCACGATCGTCAGGACTTGCCGCGGTAGGTGGCGCGGGTGCCGACGGAGTCCTTGTTGAGGCGCTTCGAGAGGTGGAGCCCCTCGAGGACGAACTCGACGGCCGACGCAACCTGGGCCGGGCTCTCGCCGACCTCCAGGTCGGCGAGCACGCCGTGGAGCGCGGGAACGGCGGCGAGCACCGAGCCGTACTCGGCGGCGGGGACGTCGGGTCCGGTGTGGATCACCGTGCCCTCGTCGAACGCGTGCACGAGGTCGACGAGCTGCTCGGGCCGGCACTGCGACCGGAACGTCTCGAGCACGGCGGCCTTCACGATGCGGTCGAGGATCTGCTCCTCGCGGCCGTCGTCGACCGTCTCGAACTCGACCTTGCCGGAGGTGCTCGGCACCAGCGCCTCGAGGTCGCTCACCCGGGGGACCACCTCGTCCTCGTCGTTGCGCAGCGCCCGCCGGGTGGCGTTGGCCACCAACGTCTCGTAGTTGGCGATCGACATGCGGACCGACACGCCCGAGCGCTGGTTGATGTGGGGCGACCGACGGGCGTGCTGGCTCACGGCCGCGACCACCTCGGTCATGTACTCGGGGATGTGCACCGGCAGGCCGTCGGCCTGGACCAGCCGCGCCTCCTGCTCGATGACGTCCATCTCGAGCTCGACGTCGAGCGGGTAGTGCGTGCGGATCTGCGCGCCGAAACGGTCCTTCAGCGGGGTGATGATCCGACCGCGGTTCGTGTAGTCCTCGGGGTTGGCCGACGCCATCAGCACCAGGTCGAGCTCGAGGCGGATCTTGTAGCCCCGGATCTGGACGTCACGCTCCTCGAGCACGTTGAGCAGGCCCACCTGGATCCGCTCGGCGAGGTCGGGCAGCTCGTTCATGGCGAAGATGCCCCGGTTGGTGCGAGGCACCAGGCCGTAGTGGATGGTGAGCTCGTCGGACAGGTACCGGCCCTCGGCGACCTTGATCGGGTCGACCTCGCCGATCAGGTCGGCGATCGAGGTGTCGGGGGTGGCCAGCTTCTCGGAGAACCGCCGGTCGCGGTGGACCCACTCGAGCGGCGTCTCGGCACCCCGCTCGGCCACCATCACCCTGGCGTGGTGGGAGATCGGGTGGTACGGGTCGTCGTTGATCTCGCTGCCCGCCACGATCGGCATCCACTCGTCGAGCAGGCCGACGAGGCTGCGGATCATGCGGGTCTTGGCCTGCCCCCGCTCCCCCAGGAGGATGACGTCGTGCCCGGCGAGGAGGGCGTTCTCGAGCTGGGGCAGCACGGTGTCCTCGAAGCCGACCACGCCTTCCACCACGGGCTCACCCGCGGCGATGCGCCGGATCGCGTTCTCCCGGATCTCCTGCTTGACGGGGCGGGAAACCCAACCGCTCTCGCGCAGCTCGCCGAGGGTTCCGGGACGGTGCATCGTCGACTCCTGGAGGGATCCGGTGGGGCCGCGCCGGGCCCGTCGTGTGACTCACGCTACCCGCGCCCGGATAAGCCCCGAACCTGGGCATAGGGCTAGCGTTCACCCAGTTTTCGCCCGTGGGGACAACGTCTGAGTTGGAGTTGACATGACCAAGGTCGACGAGGCTCCGAAGGCGCGGCTCGAGAAGCCCGCCCATCCGGTTCCGAAGGAGGCGCGCACGCGTCCCTTCATCGTCGAGTTCTACGGATCGGCCATCGCCAAGAAGTGGCTGATGGCCATCACCGGCATCATGTTGATGGGCTTCGTGTTCGCCCACATGGTCGGCAACCTGAAGGTGTACCTGGGCGCCGACGACCTCAACCACTACGGCGAGTGGCTGCGGGAGATGGGCGAGCCGATCTTCCCGCGCACCGTGCTCCTGTGGATCATGCGCATCGGCCTGATCGGCGCGTTCGCCGTCCACATCGTCTCGGCGGCCCAGCTGACCCGGATGAACCGGAAGGCCCGGCCCGACAAGTACGAATCGCCGCGCGACTACGCCGCGGCGAACTTCGCGAGCCGGACGATGCGCTGGACCGGCGTGATCGTCGGCCTCTTCGTCATCTTCCACCTGCTCGACCTCACCTGGGGGGCAACCGGCGCCGACTGGACCCGCGGCGAGGTCTACGAGAACCTGGTCGCGAGCTTCCAGCGGGTCCCGGTGGCGATCGTCTACATCCTCGCCAACATCGCCCTGGGCATCCACCTGTACCACGGCGGCTGGAGCATGTTCCAGAGCCTCGGGTGGAACAACCGCAAGTTCAACGACTGGCGGCGCCTCTTCGCGATCGGCTTCGCGGCGATCATCGTGGTCGGCAACGTCAGCATCCCCCTGCTCGTCGTGACCGGAGTGGTGGATTGACCATGGCAGTGAGCGAACGACGCCTTGCCCCGACCTCCGACGCAGGAATGGAGTGAGCGAACCGTGGTGATGGACGCGCACATCCCCGAGGGTCCGATCGCGACCAAGTGGGACAACCACAAGTTCGACGTGAAGCTCGTCAACCCGGCCAACAAGCGGCGGTTCACGATCATCGTCGTGGGCTCCGGCCTCGGCGGCGCCTCGGCCGCCGCGAGCCTCGCCGAGCTCGGCTACCGGGTCGAGCTCCACACGTTCCACGACTCGCCCCGCCGTGCGCACAGCATCGCGGCGCAGGGTGGCATCAACGCCGCGAAGAACTACCACAACGACGGCGACTCGGTGTACCGGCTGTTCTACGACACCGTGAAGGGCGGCGACTACCGCGCCCGCGAGGCCAACGTGTACCGCCTCGCCCAGGTGAGCGTCGACATCATCGACCAGTGCGTCGCCCAGGGCGTGCCGTTCGCCCGCGAGTACGGCGGCCTGCTCGACAACCGGTCGTTCGGTGGCGCGCAGGTGTCCCGCACGTTCTACGCCCGGGGCCAGACCGGCCAGCAGCTGCTGCTCGGCGCCTACCAGGCACTCGCGAACCAGATCCACCTCGGCAACGTCGAGCTGCACCACCGCAGCGAGATGCTCGACCTGGTCACCAAGGACGGCAAGGCGGTCGGCATCGTCGCCCGCAACCTGATGACCGGTGCGGTCACGTCGCACTCGGCGCACGCGGTCGTGCTCGCGACCGGCGGCTACGGCAACGTGTTCTTCCTGTCGACGAACGCGAAGGCGAGCAACGTCACCGCGATCTGGCGTGCGTACAAGAAGGGCGCCTACATGGCGAACCCCTGCTACACGCAGATCCACCCGACCTGCATCCCGGCGAGCGACGAGTTCCAGTCGAAGCTCACGCTGATGTCGGAGTCGCTGCGCAACGACGGCCGGATCTGGGTGCCCACGGACGCGATGGACACCCGCTCACCCGACCAGATCCCCGACGAGGACCGCGACTACTTCCTCGAGCGGCGCTACCCGGCGTTCGGCAACCTCGTCCCCCGTGACGTCGCCTCCCGGGCGGCCAAGCGCGAAGTCGACGCCGGCCGTGGCGTCGGCCCGCTGAAGAACGGCGTGTACCTCGACTTCGCCGACGCGATCAACCGGCTCGGTCGCCACGTCATCGAGGAGCGGTACGGGAACCTCTTCCAGATGTACGAGCGCATCACCGGCGAGGACCCGTACGTCGTACCCATGCGCATCTACCCGGCGGTCCACTACACCATGGGCGGGCTCTGGGTGGACTACGACCTGATGAGCAACGTCCCCGGCCTGTACGTGCTCGGCGAGGCGAACTTCTCCGACCACGGCGCGAACCGGCTCGGCGCGTCCGCGCTCATGCAAGGCCTCGCCGACGGCTACTTCGTGCTCCCCGCGACCATCGGGAACTACCTCGCGCCGCAGCTCGGCGAGCAGCCGGTCCCGACCGACGACGCCGTGTTCATCGAGGCGCAGCAGGGCGTCGAGGCCATGACCCAGCAGCTGCTCGGGGTGAACGGGACCCGCTCGGTCGACTACTTCCACCGTGAGCTCGGCAAGATCATGTGGGACAACTGCGGCATGGCCCGCAGCCGGGAGAGCCTCGAGAAGGCGATCGGCGAGATCGCCACGCTCCGCGAGGAGTTCTGGAACGACGTGCGCGTCCTCGGCGAGGGCGACACGTTCAACCAGTCGCTCGAGAAGGCCGGGCGTGTGGCGGACTTCCTCGAGTTCGGGGAGCTCCTCTGCCGTGACGCCCTCCACCGCGAGGAGAGCTGCGGCGGCCACTTCCGGGTGGAGCACCAGACCGAGGACGGCGAGGCGCTGCGCGACGACGAGCACTTCGCGTACGTGGCCGCCTGGGAGTTCACCGGCGATCACGCGAACCCGGGGCTGCACAAGGAGCAGCTCGAGTTCGAGTACGTCCACCTCGCCCAGCGCTCGTACAAGTAGCGCACCGCGGCATTCGGAGAAGAGGAAGCGCGATGAAGGTCACTCTCACCGTCTGGCGGCAGGCCGGCCCGGCGGCCCAGGGCCGGTTCGAGACCTACGAGCTCGACGAGGTCAGCGAGGACATGTCGTTCCTCGAGCTCTTCGACGTGCTCAACGAGCGACTGATCGCCAAGGGCGAAGAGCCCGTGGCGTTCGACCACGACTGCCGTGAGGGCATCTGCGGCTCGTGCTCGATGATGATCGACGGCCGCCCGCACGGCCCCGAGCTCGGGACGGCGACGTGCCAGCTCCACATGCGCAAGTTCGCGGACGGGGCGAAGATCACGGTCGAGCCGTGGCGCGCCGGCGCGTTCCCACTCGTGCGCGACCTGGTCGTCGACCGATCGGCGTTCGACCGCATCGTCGAGTCCGGCGGCTACATCACCGCACCGACGGGCAGCGCGCCCGACGGCAACCTGATCCTCATCCCCAAGGCGGTCGCCGACAGCGCGATGGACGCCGCCGCGTGCATCGGCTGCGGCGCGTGCGTCGCGGCCTGCCCCAACAGCGCGGCCAACCTGTTCACCGCCGCGAAGGTCATGCACCTCAACCTGCTGCCGCAGGGCCAGCCGGAGCGCTGGGAGCGGGTCACCAACATGGTCGACACGATGGAGCAGTTCTTCGGGTCGTGCACCAACCACGGCGAGTGCGAGGCCGCGTGCCCGAAGGAGATCTCGATCGACTTCATCGCGCTGATGAACCGCGACTACATCAAGGCGCAGTTCAAGCAACGCCGCCTCGCCAGCCAGCGCGGCTGACGCGCCTTTTGGCGTCCCAGGCGCATCTATACGCGGCGCGGGGGACGCCAGAACGTCACGTGGAGCGGGTGTCGCTGGCGCGCCGGCGGCGGCGGGCGAGCGCGCCGCGCCAGCCGGTGGCCTCGGCGTCGTCGGCG
>VGCA01000128.1 GCA_016870245.1 Actinomycetota bacterium
GACCGATGTCGCCGCGACCGGGGCGAGCCGGAGGTCGCGCAACGCGGCGAGCTGCACGTCGTCGGCGTGCCAGGTGGTCATGTGAGGGCCTCCCGGAGGTGGATGCGGGCGCGGTGCATTCGGGTCTTGACCGTTCCGTTGGGGATGCCGAGCAGCGCGGCCGCTTCGCGGGTGGTGAGGCCGTCGATGACGGTCGCCTGCACGACCGCGCGCAGCTCGGGGGACAGGGAGCCGAGCGCGGCGCCGAGGTCGCCGTGCTCCACGCCGAGCAGCAGCTCGTCCTCGGCCGAGAGGCGCTGGTCCTCGTGACGTAGCGCGGTGAGGCGGGCGACGATCGGCCGCCGGGGCCGGACGTGGTGCATGAGCGTGCGGATGGCGATGCCCCACACCCACGCGGCGACCTCCCCCCGGCCGGCGTAGCGGTCGGCTGAGCGCCACACGGTGGTGAAGGTGTCCTGGACGACTTCCTCCACCGTGGCCGAGTCGGCGCAGCGCCGGGCCAGCCGCGGGGTCAGCCAGGGCTCGTGGCGCAGGTAGAGCTCCCGCAGCGCCCCGCGGTCGTGCCCGGCGACCGCCGCCAGGAGCTCATCGTCGGTCCGTTCGACCGTTCCCACACCCCACTGTGCCACCGAACGCCGCGATCGGTTCACGGAGGTGCCGCGGAGACCCCTGGGCGTGCACAGCGACGTGAGCAGCAGCGCGGGCGAGGGCTGGTGCCGAGGCGGCCCAACCGAGCCCCGATCCACCATTCGTCCGTGGAGGGCGCGAGTCGTGAGCCCCCGTTGGCGGATGGGTGTCCTCCAACACCAGAATTGCTCGGCCGGCATCCCGACCGGCCACGCTGCGGGGACGCCACCTAATGAGCGAGATCAGCCGACTGCTCGACGCGAACCACGGCTACGCATCGGCGCGGGCCAACGTCCGCGACCCCAAGCCGAGCCGGCACCTGGCCATCGTCACGTGCATGGATGCCCGCATCGACGTGTTCGCTGCGCTCGGACTGCACCTCGGGGAGGCTCACGTCCTGCGCAACGCCGGCGGCCGCATCACCGAGGACATGCTCCGGAGCCTCGCGATCTCGAGCCACGTGCTCGGCGTCGACACCGTCGTCGTGATGCAGCACACCAAGTGCGGACTGGCCGGGGTGACCGACGAGCAGCTCCAGGCCCAGACCGGTGCCGACCTCGGCTTCTACCCGATCCTCGATCACGCCGAGGCCCTCCGCGAGGATGTCGACATCCTCACCTCGGCCCCTTACCTCGAGCCGGTGCGGGTGATCTCCGGCGTGGTGTTCGACGTCGAGAGCGGCGAGATCACCGACGTCGTGCGGGTCGAGCGGCACTGATGCGCACGGATCGGCCGGCCGCGTAAGCGCGGGGCCGGCCGGGGTGTCACTCCTCCAGACCACGGCGCACGAGCGCCCGAACCGGAGGAGCCACCATGCACACCCGAGCCCGCACCCACCAGTCCCCGTCCCGCCGCCAGTTCCCGTCCCGGCTCGCCCGCGTCGTCCGCACCGCGTTGCTGGCGCTGGTGTCGGTGGGCGCAGTCGGCACCGCCGTGGCGCCGAGCGCCCAGGCCGCGATCGTCGCCGCGAGCGCTCAGACCTCGGTGGAGTACGGCAACGCCAACTGCGGCGACACCGTGATGGGGGCGCCGGTGATCGGCAACGCCCGCTTCCTGCGCAGCGGTGACCGGATGACCACCCGCTACGTGATGAGCGCGGGCGACGCCAACACCCAGTACGAGGTGTGGCTGTACGACGGCGACGCCTGCGCCCCGCTGCGCCGCCTCGGCACCTTCTCGTCCGACGCCGCCGGTGCGGGTGCGTTCACCAGCAAGCAGGTGGGCGTGGCCGGGTCGAGCCGGTTCTACGCAGTGGCGGTCGACCTGTCGACCTTCCCGGGCCTCGTGCACTCGTCGCTCGCAGTCGACCTGCCCTGACCCGCTGCCCGCCCTCCCCCCGACGCGGACCGGGGCCAACCCCACGGGGTTGGCCCCGGTCGCGTGGTCGGACGGCCTCAGGTGTGGCAGGCGCCGCTGCTCGACGGGGGCAGGTCGAGGGTGGGGTTCCGGTCGAAGAAGCCGTAGGGGCTCAGCAGGAAGCCGGTGTACTCCACGGGCATCACCGGCCAGTCCTCCGGCCGCACGAAGTGGGTGACGCCGAACGTGTACCAGACCACGATGTCGGTGTCGACGATCGACCGGTCGGCCGCCGTCCAGCGTGGCAGGCCGTCGCCGCCCGCAGACTGGTTGGGGTACTCACCCGCGGCGCGGCGCTCGTCGGCCGCGAAGGGCGTGACCCACAGGTTGTGCCGTGCGAAGCCGGCGCGCCGGCCCACGCTCGAGTCGGGGTCGGCGAGCATCGTCGGCGTCGACATCGTGGGGATGAGCTTGTACGCGACGGGGTTGCCGAGCCGGTTGCGGGCCTGCTCGTTGACGATCCGCCATGTGCGGCTGGTCGCTGCGTTCATGTCGCGCTGGGCCGAGAGCTCGGTGTCGAGCCGCGTGACCCTGGGGCGGAAGGCGTTCTTCCACGGGTTGTCGGGCCCGGGCGGGATCACCTCGGCCTCCACCTCGTACACCGAGTTGGGCGCGCCGTCGACGTCGAAGTCGAGCCGCGCGCTGAACAGGTGCTGGTGGTGCGGCGCCGCGAGCCCGGGGGCGATCATGTTGGCGAACTCCGGCACCTCGCCGGGCGCCACGGCCATCGGCGACACGATGCCGGTGAGCTTCACCTCGAGCTGGATGTTCCCGTCGAGGTACAGGTACCAGTAGAACCCGTACTCGTAGTTGCCGACGGTGGCGATGAAGCTCACGACCAGGCGGCGCGACCGCCGCACCTCGTTGGTGCCGCCGTGCAGGTCGTTGTGCTTCCAGAGGATCCCGTAGTCCTCCTCGTGCATGCAGATGGCGTGTTCGACGGTGTACGGGTCGCCCTGCTCGGTCGCGAGCTCCGCGTCGAAGTAGTGGATCTCGCCGAGGCAGTCGCACCCCAGCTTCAGCGAGTTGGCCATGCGACCCAGGCCCCATTCGCCGGCGTCGAACGCGTTCTTCCAGCCGTGCATCGGTCCGGGATCGCCGTAGGGCACCACCATCTCGGTCACCGACGCGCGGTGCAGCACCGGCCGGGACCGGTCGCCGTCGTGGTAGGTCACCTGGTGCAGCACCAGCCCCTCGTAGGGGTCGAACGTGACCCGCAGTGCCCAGCGGCCCCAGGTGACGAGGTTGCCGTCGACCGTGAACGACGGTCCCTCGGGCTGCACGATCTCGAGCGGCTTCAGGTCGGTGCGGAGACTCGGCTGGTCGTCGGGCAGGTACGAGCCCGACTCGGTGGGGACCGGCACCACGCCGTGGTCGACGACCTCGAGCACCTCGTTGCTCGTGCCGTCGTGGAACGCGATCACGCCCTCGATCGGGTGCGCGTAGCCGTTGTCGGTGTGGGAGTCGCGCAGGTACGAGATGCAGCGGCTGATGCGACGGCCCGCCTCGTGGGGCGAGTCGAACGATCCGGCCGGCCACGGGTCGATCTGCACGCGGTCGAAGTCGTCGATGCCGCGTCGCCGCATCGCCGCCTGCCAGTCCGGGTGCTCCCTCACGGCGCCGATCGCGTGCATCGACTCGGTGAACAGCAGCGCGGGGCGCTCGTCCTCGTGGAGCTCCCACTGCGTGATCGCGCCGCCGGGCACGGTCACGACCACCTCGACCACGTGGAGGCGCCCGGGCGGGACCACCAGCACCTCGACGGCGCGGGCGACGGGATCCCCGGGCGCCCACGCGGCGAGCGCGGCCTTGGTCGGCTCGTGCAGCCGCACGTGCGCGAGGAGCCCGCCCTCGGGGAAGCGCGCGTCGGCCTTCACCGCGGCCGAGGCCGCGCGGATCTCGGGGCCGGTGATCATGGCGAGCGGGTGGGTCGGCACGGCGGCGTCGGCGGGGGTCGCGGTGGTCATTGCGAGCACCCTAGGCTCCGCGGCGATGACTCCGCCCGTGGGCCAGTGGTGGCGCGACGCCGTCCTCTACCAGATCTATCCCCGCTCCTACGCCGACGCGAACGGCGACGGTGTGGGCGACCTCCCGGGCATCACCGCCCACCTCGACCACCTGGCCTGGCTGGGGGTCGACGCGATCTGGATCAGCCCGATCACGGTGTCGCCCAACGCCGACTGGGGCTACGACGTCGCCGACTACTGCGACGTGGATCCCGCGCTCGGCACGCTGGCCGACGTCGACGCGCTCATCGCCGCGGCCGACGCCCGCGGGATCCGGGTGGTGCTCGACCTCGTGCCCAACCACACGAGCATCGAGCACCCGTGGTTCGTGGAGGCCCGCTCCTCGCGTGACGCCCCCCACCGCGACTGGTACGTGTGGGCCGACCCCGCGCCCGACGGCGGACCGCCCAACAACTGGGTCAGCACGTTCACCGGGCCGGCGTGGCACCTCGACGACGCCACGGGTCAGTACTACATGCGCTCGTTCCTGCCGGAGCAGGCCGACCTCAACTGGGGGAACCCGGAGGTTAGGGCCGAGTTCGAGCGCATCCTGCGGTTCTGGTTCGACCGTGGGGTCGCGGGCTTCCGCATCGACGTCGCGCACATGCTCGTGAAGGACGCGCAGCTGCGTGACAACCCGCCCACCGACGACACCGACTTCTGGATGGACCAGTTCCGCGGGCAGCGCCAGGAGTACAACGCCAATCGGCCCGAGGTGCACGACGTGTACCGGCGCTGGCGGGAGATCGCCGAGGAGTACGACCCCACCCGGCTGCTGCTCGGCGAGACCCACGTGTTCGACGTCGACGCGATCGCCCGCTTCTACGGCCACGACGACGAGCTCGGCCTCGCCTTCAACTTCTTCTTCCTCTACGCCGACTTCGACGTGGCCACGCTGCGCCGGGTCGTCGGCGAGGCCGACGCGGCCATTCCCTCCGACCGCGGCTGGCCGGTGTGGGCGGGGTCGAACCACGACAAGACCCGCTTCCCCACCGGGTGGGCGAAGGGTGACGAGCGGCTGGCCCGCGTCGCGCTGATGATGCTCCTGACCCTGCGGGGCACGCCCGTCCTCTACTACGGCGACGAGCTGGGCATGCCCGACACGCACGTGCCCGACGACCGCCTCCTCGATCCGGTGACCATCGCGGTGGGGCGCGTCGTCGACCGTGACGCCGCGCGCACGCCGGTGCCGTGGACCGGCGACGTCGCGACCGGGGCGGGGTTCACCGCGCCGGGCGTGGAGCCGTGGCTGCCGTTCGGCGACGTCGCCGCGTGCAACGTCGCCGACCAGCGCGAGGACCCGGGCTCGATGCTGCATTTCACCCGTGACCTGCTCGCGCTGCGCCGGGCGACCGTCGAGCTGCGCCGCGGCGGCTACACCGACGTGTCGATTCGTGGCTCCGAGGTCTGGAGCTTCCTGCGCGATTCCACGGTGCAGGTGGTCCTCAACCTGGGTGACGCTCCGGACAGGGTTCCGGTCTGTCTGCAGAACGCCCGTGTCCTGCTGGCTACGGACCGTGTCAGCGAGGGCGCGCCGGTATCCGGGCTATTGGAGATCGAGGGTCGGCGCGGTGTCGTGATCGCGGGCGACGTCGAGGTCTTTGACCAGGCCGGGGACTGACGCGCCCTCGCGGGCGAGGAGCACCTTCTTGCGGGCGGGGCCGAAGCCGTAGTTGCCCACACCGCCGCTCTTGGGCACCACCCGGTGGCACGGGATCACGAGCGCGACGGGGTTGGCGCCGCACGCCGTGCCCACGGCCCGCACCGCGTGGGGCGTGCCGATCTCGATGGCGATCTCGCCGTAGGTGCGCACCTCGCCGTACGGGATGTGGCGCAGCGCTTCCCACACCCGGCGCTGGAACGCGGTGCCGGTGATGTCGAGCGGGATGTCGGCCGCCGTGGCGTCGCCGGCCACCCGCTGGAGCACGGCGTCGACCAGCGTGCCGAGCGCGGCGTCGTCGCGGGCGAGCACGGCGCGGGGGAACTCGGCGACGAGACGGGCCTCGAGCTCGGCGTCGTCGTCACCCAGCTGGATGAAGCACAGGCCCCGCTCGGTCGCGGCCACCAGGAGCCGGCCGAGGTCGCAGTCGGTGACGGTCCAGTCGATCGTGGCGCCCGCGCCACCGGCCTTGTACGACGCCGGGGTCATGCCGAGGTGCTCGTGCGCCGACTCGTAGAGGCGGCTCGTGGAGCCGTAGCCGGCGTCGAACAGCGCGCCGGTGACGTCGGTGCCGGTGCGCAGCGCGCCCCGCAGCCGCTCGCGGCGTCGCGTGTCGGCGTACTGGCGGGGGGTCACGCCGAGGATGCGGACGAACGCCCGTCGCAGGCCGTCAGGCGAGGCACCCACCGCGGCCGCCACCTCGGCGAGCGGCACCGCCCCGTCGCTGCCGTCGGCCACCCGCCCCTCGATGAACCGGCACGCCGCCGCCACCGTCTCCCCCATCGGGTCGCCAGTCGGCCCGCCGGCTGACAGGTCGGTTGGCAGGCCGGTTGGCAGGCCGGTTGGCAGGCCGGTTGGCAGGCCGGTTGGCAGGCCGGTTGGCAGGCCGGTCGGCTCGCCGGCCGGGTCGGTCGACGGGGAGGTGGGCGGCTCGCCGCTCGGGGAGGTGCTCGGCTCGGACACGCGGCTGATCTTCGCGTAGCGGGCGGACGTCGTCGTCATGCGCCCGTTCTACGCGAGCGCGCCCCCCACCGCTATCCGCTTTCCGCACCGATGCGCTTCTCACCGTCGATCCCGCCCGCGCCGATGCGCTTCTCACCGTCGATCTCATCACCGCCGATGCGCTTCTCACCGTCGATCCCCGATCCGGATTCCGCGCATCAGGGCGCCCGGCGTACACTCCTCTGCCCACGGAGGGATGACCGAGTGGCCGAAGGTGCTCGCCTGCTAAGCGAGTAGGGGGCGTTGAGCCTCCTCGAGGGTTCAAATCCCTCTCCCTCCGCCAAATTTCTGGAGCGCACCATGGACCAGGCTGCGACCGCCGCCGAGCTGCTGGCGCACGGGACCGCGACGCTCGGCGAGAGCGGGGCCCGCCGGATGCGCAACCGCATCGGGCCGGTGTGGCCCGGCGCTCGGGTGGCCGGGCCGGCGGTGCCGGTGCGCTGCACGCCGGGCGACAACCTCGGCATCCACGTGGGCGTCAGCAAGGCCCCGGCGGGGTCGGTGCTGGTGGTCGACGTCGGCCACGAGCCCGAGCTGGGCTACTGGGGTGAGGTGCTCACCACTGCGGCCGAGGTCGCGGGGATCGCCGGGCTGGTGATCGACGGCTGCGTGCGCGACGTCGACGCCCTGGCCGCCCACGGCTTCCCGGTGTTCTCGTCGGGGATCGCGCTCACGGGTGCCACCAAGCACCGGGCGGGCTCGGTCGGCCTGCCCGTCCGCTGCGGCGACGTGACGGTCGACGACGGCGACTGGGTGGTCGGCGACGTCGACGGCGTGGTGATCGTCCCCGGCGACGTGCTCGCCGACGTGCTCGCCGCGGCTCGCACCCGCACCGACAAGGAAGCCGCCCTCTTCGAGCAACTCAAGGCGGGCCGCACCACCCTCGAGCTCCTCGACCTCGACCCCGGCCCGGTCACCACCGCCGACTGACCCGATGCGCTTCTCACCGTCGATGCACACACCGCCATCGACGGTGAGAAACGCATCGGGGGCGGGTCAGGGGTGGACGAGGTTGGGTGGGGTGGTGCCGGCGAGGACGGCGAGGGCGCCTTCGCAGGCGAGGTGGGCCATGCGGACGCGGGTCGCGACCGACGCCGAGCCGAGGTGGGGCAGCAGCATCGCCCGGGGCGCGGTGAGCAGGCGGGGGTGCACCTCGGGCTCGCGCTCGTAGACGTCGATCCCCGCGGCGAACAGCCGACCCTCGTGGAGCGCGTCGGCGAGCGCGGCCTCGTCGACCACCGGGCCGCGCGCGGTGTTGACGAGCACCGCGGTCGGCTTCATCAGCGCGAGCCGCCGGGCGTCGATCAGGTGCCGGGTCTCGTCGGTGAGCGGCGTGTGCAGGCTGACGAAGTCGGACGCGGCGCACAGCCCGTCGAGGTCGTCGGTCCAGCCCGGGATGCCGGTGTCGCGCCGGGTGTGGTGACGCACCTGCATGCCGAACCCGCTCGCGCGTCGGGCGACCGCCTGGCCGATGCGCCCGAAGCCGACGATCCCGAGCGTGGCGCCGTGCACGTCGACGCCGAGGTACTCGGTGATCTCCCACCCGTCCCACACGCCCGTCCGCAGGTCGCGTTCGGCGTCGGACGCCAGTCGGGCCGCGCCCAGGATCAGCAGGAACGCCAGGTCGGCGGTGGTCTCGTCGAGCACCCCGGGCGTGTTGGTGACGGCGATCCCCCGCTCGGCCGCGGCCCGCACGTCGATGTTGTCGTAGCCCACCGCCACGTTGGCGACCACCCGCAGCCGCCCACCCGCGACCCCCGCGTCGAGCACGTCGGCGTCGATCCGGTCGGTGAGCAGGCAGACGATCGCGTCGGACTCCCGCGCCGCCGCACACAGCTCGTCGTGCGTGAACGGGGTGTCGTCGTCACGCGCCACCACCTCGTGACCGGCGGCGACGAGCGGGTCGAGCCCCCCGTCGGGCAACCGGCGGGTCACCACTACCCGGGCCACGGCCGCCGTGCCCTCAGTGCTCGGTGTAGTTGATCTCGCCCGCGTCGGGCGTGCCCACCGCGAAGCAGAAGCAGTGGATCGGCGCGTGGTCGGACACCGGCCGCAGCGAGTGCACTGCGTGGGGCGGGATGTGCA
>VGCA01000129.1 GCA_016870245.1 Actinomycetota bacterium
GGGACGTCGGCAACCAGCTGTGACCCCACGACCGCCTCGAAGGTGCGCCGGACCTCCTCGCCTTCGTCTCTGGCATCGGGACGCCCGCGGTCCGGCGCCGGGAGGGCGTCCGCAGTGATCTCCCAGTAACGGTGCTCCGACGTGACCACCCGGTCACCGCGGATCCGGGCCACCACGAAGTGCCCGGGCTCGAGCAAGCGGACCTCCGAGAACAGCGTCCGCGTGCCGAACGTGTTCTGGAACGTCAGGTACTCGACGACGTGCAGCGGGTCGGCCGCGGCGCGCCAACCGTCGAGGGCGAGGAAGGCCTTGACCTCGGATGCGAACGCGAGACGCGACGGGCTCGACCAGAGGTAGACGGGCTTCACCCCCACCCGGTCCCGGACGACCACCAGCTCGCCGCGACGCCGGTCCCAGACGGCGTACGCGAACATGCCCTCCAACGCGTCGACGGCCCTCACCCCGAGCTCCTCGTGGGCCCGCAGCACGACCTCGGTGTCGGTCGCGGTCCGGAACCGGTGACCCCGGGCGCGGAGCCACGTACGCAACTCGGCGGTGTTGTAGAGCTCGCCGTTGTAGGTGATGTACCGCGACCCGTCGTCGTTCGCCATCGGCTGCGGACCCGCGTCCGGGTCGATGATGCTCAGCCGCCGGTGGGCGAGACCCAGGTGAGCTCCCCCGATCGGGGCCGCGCCGTCCTCCACGGCGATCGCCGTGGCTGCCCCGAGGACGTCGACGACGAGGCCGTGGTCATCGGGACCACGGTGCTCGAGCAGGTGCCCCATGGCGGCGAGCGACACGGTGTCGACTCGCCCGTCGGCATCGAGGACCCCGGCGATGCCACACACGGGCTCAGTGGGCTCCGAAGTACTTCCGGATCGTGTCGCACACGCGCTCCACGGCTCCGTCGGGCAGCTCCGGATACATCGGCAGGGACAGCGTGCGGTCGGCGATACGCTCGGCATGAGGGAAATCGCCCCGCGAGTAGCCGAGATCCCGGAACGCCGGCTGCAGGTGCACCGGGACCGGGTAGTGCATGCCGGTCGCGATGCCCTCTCCCCGGAGGTGCTCGGAGAGCGCGTCGCGGACGTCACAGCCGACGGCGAAGAGGTGATGCACGCTGGTCGCGTCCTGGTCCTCGACCGGGAGGTCGACCTCGGGCACGTCGTCGAGCCCGCTGCGATAACGCGCCGCAATGGCGCGCCGGCGCGCGTTGGCCTCGTCGAGCCGGGCCAACTTCACCAAGAGCACCGCGGCCTGCATCGTGTCGAGTCGGCTGTTGCGGCCGACGACCTCGTGACGGTGCCGGCCGGCGCGCCCGTGGTCGCCGAGCCGACGGACCCGTTCGGCGAGCTCGGCGTCAGCGGTGACGACCGCGCCGGCGTCACCGAACGCCCCGAGGTTCTTCCCCGGGTAGAAGCTGAACGCGGCCACCCGGCCGAGGGACCCCACCCGGCGCCCGGCGTACGCGGCGCCGTGAGCCTGCGCTGCGTCCTCGATGCAGGCCACCCCGCTCCCCTCGAGCAAGCGGTCGATCTCCACCATGGGCGCCGGAGTCCCGTACAGGTGCACCGCGATCACTGCGCCGACGTCGGAACCGAGGCCGCCCCGGAGCGCCCGGGGATCGAGCTGCCACGTGTCCGGGTCGACATCGACGAGACGAGGCCGGAAACCCGTGCGCACGATCGCTTCTGCGGTCGCCACGAAGGTCGTCGGGGTGGTGATCACCTCCGCACCACGCGGCAGACCCAGCGCGTCGATCGCCAGCTCGAGGGCGTCGGTGCCGTTCCCGACGCCGACGCAGTTCTCGGACTGGCAGTACGCCGCGAACGCGGACTCGAACTCGGCGACGGCCGGTCCGCGCACGAACTGCGAGGCGTCGATCACCGCGTCGATCGCGCGGTCGAGCTCCTCGCGGATGGGCGCGTGGTGCGCGGCCAGATCGACGAACGGGATACCGGGAAGCTCGATCACTGGTACGGCGCCCCGATCAGGTCATAGGGGCACGACAGCTCGTCGACGGTACCGATCACCCGGGCCGGAGCGCCCACGACCACGCTCCGGTCGGGGACGTCGGCGACGACGACCGCTCCGGCCCCGACCAGCGCCATCTCCCCCACGTCGACGTCTGGCAGCACGATGGCACCCCCTCCGATCTTCGCCGCCTCATGAATGCGAGGCCCCCTCATGCAGCTCTTCGCTTCGGGACACAGCGGGTGCAGCACGTTGGTGAGCGTGACATTGGGTCCGATCCACGCGTCAGCAGCGAGGAGTGTGTGCTCCCCGACGAAGGTCGATGAGTGGATGCGAACGCGATCGGCGATCCGGACGTCCCGCTCGACCACCGTGTGCGAGCCGATGCTCACGTCGGAGCCCACCGACGCGCGCTCACGCAGCAAGGCGCCATGCCCGAGGTGGAAACGGTCCCCGATCACCGAGCCGGTGTAGACGACGGCATGCGACCGGATCCGCGCAGCCGCGCCGATCCGGAGCACCAGACCGGGTTCGTCATCGCCGCCGTACCCCAGGATCGCAAAGGGGTCGATGCGCGCACCGTCCCCGAGCGCGACCGACCCGATGATCACGTGTTCCATCAGCAGTGACTGCCCCCGAATGCCCAGGTTCTGTAGCAGATGCCCTGTAGGTTACTAATCTTCCAAATTGCAGCGGAGATCGGGAAACGCAATGGGGTCGATCGTACGCGTCGGACTGATCGGGTTCGGCTACTGGGGGCCCAACCTCGCCCGCAACCTCAACTCCAGCCTTGACACCGAGCTGGTGGCGATCTGCGACGCCAGCGGGGGCGCCCGCGCCCACGCGGCCGACCACTTCCCTTCGGTAGCGCTGGTCGATGATTCGACGCGGCTCCTCACGGACCCTGATGTCGACGCGCTGGTGCTCGCCACACCCGCCGCGACCCACGCCGCACTCGCACTGCGTGCGCTGGAGTCCGGGAAGCACGTCCTCATCGAGAAGCCGATGGCTCTGACCGTCGATGAATGCGACCGGCTCATCGGCGAAGCCGACCGGCGGGGCCTCACGCTGATGGTCGGTCACACGTTCCGGTACCACCCAGCGGTTCGCTGGCTCCGTGACCACTTGGAGCGCGGCGACTTCGGACGGGTGCTGTACATGTACGGCCAACGCCTGAACCTCGGCCGGGTCCGCACAGATGTGAACGTCGTCTGGAACCTGGCACCGCACGACTTCTCCATGGCCATGTACCTGCTCGATGCGTTCCCCGTGTCGGTCCGGGCCAGCGGCGGCCGGTTCCTCGGTCAGCCGCACGAGGACGTGGCGTTCGTGCAGCTGCACTTCCCCGACGGGACGATGGCCTACTTCCACCTCAGCTGGCTCGACCCCCAGAAGACCCGCTCCCTGACCGTGGTGGGCAGCGACCGGATGGTGGTGTTCGATGACACCGAGCTCAACGCGCCCATCACCGTGTTCGACTCCTCGGTGGAGCGCACACCCCACCCCGGTCCCGGCGACGGCTCGATGGTGCACTTCCACATGCACGTGCGCCAGGGCGACCGGTACGAGCCCCGGATCCCGTTCCGCGAGCCCCTGGCCGACGAATGCAACGAGTTCGCCGACTGCATCCGCACAGGACGGACCCCGCTGACCGACGGCCACGAGGGTCGTCGGGTCGTCGCGGTCCTGCAGGCGGTGGACGAATCGATCCAGCGGGACGGTGCCCTCGTGCCGGTCGACGACCCCGAAGTGGGCAGGCCCGCACCACCGACGACTCCGGCCGGGACGTCCTCGATCCACGACCGCGATTAGCGCTGCTCCGCCTCGAGCCTGCCCGGGCGCGTCGTTCGAGCTGCCGGGAGCTGAGCAGCCGGCTCGGCTTGCTCGGGCCCCGGCAGCACCGCTGCAGCGAGCGGGGCGAGGCGATGCGAGCTCGGCGGCTCATCGACCTGCGCACACGTCTCCTCCGTATCAGTGCGGTGTACGCGTTGATCTGGTTCCACCCGATCCTGCTCGTCGTCGCCGTGCTGCTCGGGGCGGGGGGCTACGGGATCGCCAACGAGCTGCGTTGGGGCTACACGGTGGCGGTCACCGGAGCGGTGCTCCAGGTGGTGTTCCTCGTCCTCGCGTGGGGCACCAACATCCTCGGCTTCCCCCAGATCATCTCGCTGCTCTTCGACGGAGCCCTCGTCGCGCTGCTCCTGCACCCCCAGAGCCGCGAGTACCAGCGGATCTGGTTCAAGTAGATCGCGAGACACTCGGCCGGCCGCTGCCCGCCGATCGGCTCGACCGACGCGACCGGACCACCCAGATGGTCGCGAGCGCGATGGACGCGATCGCCAGCGCCCCGAACGCGACGAGGTCCACGAGGGGGAACAGGTAGGCGGACGGCCCCCATCAGGTACGGGGCGTAGAAGATCGCCTCGAGGAAGGGGGGCAGCGCGGCGGCCTCGGCCAGGGAGTCCGCGACCGACGCCGTCGCGGCGCGCCGCTCGTCGGCGCCGAGGTCGGTGAAGTACTGCTGCTCGACGGCGGAGGCGTCGCCCTCGACCAGCGCTCGGGTCATCATGCTGTCGGCCTTCGCGCCGCGCCGTTGGATCGCCTGCAGGTCGAAGTGCTGGTCCTGGAGCGCGTGGGTGAGCTCGTGGACCAGGGTGACCCGGGTCGACGGGTCCTCCAGCGTGGAGCCCCGCACCACGATCGCCACGCGCTCCGAGTCGTAGAAGCCGGCGACGTTCGACCCCCCGGCCGCCCGCGCGTCGTCGAAGGGGATGCGCTCGTCGAGGAGGCCCATGGCGATGAACGCGTCCTGGGTCTCGTCCCACCGCTCCCGGTCCTTGCGGGTCGGCTCCTCGTCGCCGAGGAGCCGTCGCTCGAACGCCGCGTCGCCGAGGATCCGGACCGGGACGGGTCGCTCGAACGGAAGGCCCCGGAGCCGCTCCACCATGAGAGCGAGATCCGCGATCCGGGGGTCCCAGGCCGACGGGGTGGTCCCGGCGGTCGCGGGTGAGCCACCGGCCGGGCCCACCGTGACCGCCGCCGACGCCACCATCACCGCGACGACCGCGACGCGGCCCCACCGCCGAACCGCCTTCACGCGCCCGTCCCCCATGGCGACCCTCTCCCGTCCCGGGACCGGATCCACCCGAGTCCGACCATCCTGGCAGCACCAGCGGGTCGGCCGGCATCACCGCCGAGGGCCGCGTGGCACCAACCCGCACACACCTACGCTGGGCCCATGAGCGCAGCGGCCCGGCCCGACCGGGGGTGGCGGAGCTACGACGCGGTCGCCGACGCGTACGTCCGGGTCTCGGCCGCGTGCCACCGCCAGCTCGCGTGCGACCTCGTCGCCGCGGTGGCTCCGCCGTTCGGCGCTCGTGTGCTCGACCTCGGCGCGGGCAGCGGCATCGCCGCGGCTGCGGCCCTCGACGCCACCGGTGCCGGCGGGCACGTGGTCGCGCTCGACCCGTCGGCGGTGCTCGTCGCCCATGCCCGCGCCCACCACGTCGACGCGGTGGCCGGCGCCGCACCGGGCCTTCCCTTCCGCGACCGGGCGTTCGACGTCGCGGTCGCCAGCCTGGTCATCGGCCACTTCGACGCCTACCAGCCCGCCCTCGCCGACCTCGTGCGGGTGCTGCGCCCGGGCGGCCGCCTCGGCCTCACCACCTGGGGCCGACTCGACGACGCCCCGCCCATCGACGACGCCGACGAGCGTGCCGCCCATGCGACGTGGGACGCGGTGGTCGGCGAGTACATCGACCTCGACGCCGTCGACGAGGCTGCGGCCGAGGCACTCCCGTGGGAGGAGTGGTTCGGCGACCCCGCCCGGATCCGCCTCGCGCTCGCCGAGGTGGGGCTGCGCGTGGTCGACATGTTCGGCCGGGCCTACCGGTACCCGCTCGGCCATGCCGAATGGCTCCAGCGGGTCGCAACCGGTGCCCGGGCCCGCTACGTGCGGGCGACGCTCGGCGCCGCGCGGTTCGCCGCGGTGGAGGCCGAGGTGCTCGCCACGCTCGACGCGCGCGCGATCCCCGATCCCGTCCGCTGCGCCGACGAGGCGATCGTGACCATCGCCGCAGCGCCCACCGGGAGGGTGATGACGCGATGAGGAACGGCGGGCCCGAGCGGCCCGGCCCGGACTCGGCGGCGACCCTCGTCGCGTCGGTCACCGACCGGCTCGCGCCGCTCGACCTCGCGCTCGCCGAGGCGTGGTGGGCGTCGAGCACGTCGGCCTCCCCCGCCGCCGACGCCCATCGGGCCGCGGCCGACCTGGCCCGGCGCGAGGTGCTCGCCGACCCCGACGCGTTCGCGGCTGTCACGGCGGCGATCGAGGGCGGCCGCGCCGACCCCGAGCTCGCCCGGTGTCTCGAACTGCTGCGCGACGGCATGCTCCCCCACCAGCTGCCCGGCGACCTCCTGCGCGCGCTCGTCGACCTCGAGACCGCGGTCGATGCCCGGTACACGGCGTTCCGGGCCGACCTCGACGGCACCCGCGTCGACAACAACGCCCTGCTCGAGATCCTGCGCACGAGCGACGACTCCGAGGAGCGCCGCGCCGCGTGGGAGGCCGGCAAGCAGATCGGCGCCGAGGTGGCCGACGACGTACGCGCCCTGGCCCGGCTGCGCAACGAAGGCGCCCGCGCGCTCGGCTACCGCGACCACTTCGCTCTCGCGCTCGCCACCGGCAGCCTCGACGAAGCCCGGCTGTTCGCCACGCTCGCCGAGGTCGAGCACCTGACCGACGCGCCCTTCCGCGCCTGGAAGGCGCAGCTCGACGCGGGCCTGGCCGCCCGCTTCGTCGTCGACGTCGATGCGCTCGCGCCGTGGCACCTCGACGACCCGTTCTTCCAGGATCCGCCCATCGCCGGCGCGGTCGACCTCGACGCGTGCTTCGCCGATGCCGACCTCGAGGCCCTCACCGTCCGCACGTTCTCGGGCCTCGGGCTCGACATCGAGCGCAGCCTGCGCGCCTCCGACCTGTACGCGCGTGCCGGTAAGAGCCAGCACGCGTTCTGCATCAACCTCGACCGCGCCGCCGACGTGCGGGTCCTGTGCAACGTGGAGCCCAACGAGCGGTGGGCCGACACGATGCTCCACGAGTTCGGGCACGCGATCTACGACCTCGAGCTCGATTCGACCCTGCCGTGGCTCCTGCGCGAGCCCGCCCATCCGCTCACCACGGAGGGCATCGCCATGATGTTCGGGCGGCTCGTGCGCGACCCCGGGTGGCTGCGCGACGTCGCGGGCATCCCCGACGCGGTGCTCGCCGACCTCGCACCCCGGCTGGGCGCCGCCACCCGGGCCTCGCTGCTCGTCTTCGCCCGTTGGGTGCTGGTGGTCACCCACTTCGAGCGGCGGCTCTACGCCGACCCCGACGCCGACCTCGACACCGTGTGGTGGGACCTCGTGGAGCGCTTCCAGCTGGTGCGCCGTCCGGCGGGCCGCAGCCACCCCGACTGGGCGGCGAAGATCCACATCGCCGTCGTGCCCGTCTACTACCAGAACTACCTCTACGGCGAGATGTTCGCGTCGCAGCTCCTGGCCACATTGCGGGAGCGCACGGGCGGCCTCGTCGATCGTCCCGAGGCCGGCGCCTACCTGCGCGACATTGTGTTCCGGCCCGCGGCACGCGACCGTTGGGACAAGCTCGTGGCCGACGCCACCGGCGCACCGCTCGGTGCGCGGTCCTTCGCTGCCGATCTCGCCTGACCGTCGATCGCGAGGAGCGCCCCGACGTCGACGCCGTCTCCATGCAGGCCGTCCAGGCGGCGTCGCAGTGGATCAGCCGTCGGCCACGACCGACCGAGAGTAGGAGAGGGCACCCTCGCCGGTGTCGGGGTCGGTCGCCGAGAAGCCGTGACGCTCGTAGAACCGCCGGGCGTCGAAGTCCTCCTCGTCGACGTTGATCTCGACGCGCTCGACGCCCGTGACCGCCATCGCAGCGAGCAAGTGCCGGATGATCGCCGAACCGATCCCCGCGCCACGCTCCGCCGGCACCACGTAGAGCTCGTCGAGCAGGGCGACCGGCCCGGCGAACCACACGTTGGGACGCAGGGTGACCAGCGCGACACCCACCGGCGGGCCACCCGCGAGGATCGCCAGCGTGTGCGGTCCTGCGAGCAGCGTCGTGAGCCGCTCGGCGAGGACCGTGGGGCCCGGCGTCTCCACGTCGTACTCGGTGTTGAAGTCGTGCAGCAGGCGGGCCACCGCTCCGGCGTCGTCGACCGTCGCCCGGCGGACATCGCGCTCCCCGACCACCCGATCAGCCTAGGCGGACACGACGGGCGAGCAGCCAGGCCTCGCCGTCGGCCTCCCCGGCGTTCACCAGGTCGAGGCCGGGGACGGTGGCGAACGCCGCGGTCAGGCCACCCGGCGGCTCCCGGAAGCGCCCGGGTCCCGCGTCGACCTCGCTGAGTGCCACGAGGACCAGCATCCCGCCGGGCGCCAGACGGTCGACCGCGGCGGCGTCGAGGCGGGCATCCCGGAACCGGTGGCACAGCACGAGGTCGGCCGGAGGGCCGTCGGGCAGCCCGTCATCGAGGTCCCAGACCATGAACCGGCAGCGGTCGGCCACGCCGGCCCCGGCCGCGAGCGACGCGGCTCGGGCGACCGCCACCGGCGACACGTCGCAGGCCAGCACCGTGAGCCCGCGCCCGGCGAGCCACACCGCCGCCTCCCCGGTCCCACACGCCAGCTCGAGCGCAT
>VGCA01000130.1 GCA_016870245.1 Actinomycetota bacterium
CCCGGGCGTGGTCGTCGGCGAGGCGCTCGACCATGGTCTCGAGCGCGACGACGCCGGCGGCGGCGATGACCCCGGCCTGGCGCATGCCGCCGCCGAGGCGGTGGCGGAGGTCACGGGCGCGGTGGACGAAGTCGGTGGGCCCGCACAGCAGCGAGCCGACGGGCGCGCCGAGGCCCTTGGAGAGGCAGAACATCACGGTGTCGGCGCCGGCGGTGAGCTCGGCGGGAGATCGGCCCGTCGCGACTGCGGCGTTCCAGATGCGGGCGCCGTCGACGTGCACACGGAGCCCGTGGCGGCGGGCGGCGGCGGTCACCCCGTCGAGCTCGTGGGCACGCCACGGCCGGCCCGACGCGGGCATGTAGGTGTTCTCGATGGTGACGGCGACGAAGGGCGGCAGGTGGTGGCGCTGGTCGGCCGCGGCGGCGTCGAGCGCGGCGGCGGTGACGACCCCGCCGGAGTCGGGCAGGGCCCGGAGCTGGACACCCCAGTTCGCGGCGGCGCCACCCGACTCGTGCCGCAGCACGTGGGCGCGGGCCGCGCACCCGACCTCCTCGCCGGGACCGGCGAGCACCGCGAGCGCGAGCTGGTTGGCCATCGTGCCCGACGGCACGAGGAGCGCCGCCTCGCACCCCAGCAACGCCGCGGCGAGCGACTGGAGTCGGTTGACGGTCGGGTCCTCGCCGTAGGCGTCGTCGCCCACCTCGGCATCGGCCATGGCGGCCCGCATCTCGGGGGTGGGCGCGGTGACGGTGTCGGAGCGCAGGTCGACGGGTGGGTCGGCGGTCATCGCAGCGGGCGGATGAGCCCCTCCTGGATCACCGTGACGACGAGCGCGCCGTCCTGACGGAACACGTAGCCCTCGGCGAGGCCCCGTGCGCCCGACGCCGACGGACTGACCTGGTGGTAGAGGAGCCAGTCGTCGGCCCGGAACTCGCGGTGGAACCACATGGCGTGGTCGAGGCTGGCGATCATGAAGCCGGTGTCGTAGCCGATCGCGTGCGGCAGCGTCGCGGTGTCGATGAGCGACATGTCGGACGCGTAGGCGACCACGCAGGCGTGGAGCAGCGGGTCGTCGGGCAGGGTCCCCGCGGCCCGGAACCACAGGTCCTGGGTGGGCTCGCGCCGAGTGGGCTCGAGCCAGTGCGGCTCCTGCACGTGGCGGACCTCGACCGGGGTGGACCGCTCGAGCCACTCGAGCGCGTCGGGGTCGTCGGAGAACTTGTCGATCTTGGCCTCCACCCGCTCCTTGACCGTGGGCACGGTCTCGGGCGCAGGCACCTCGGGCATCCCCATCGCGTGGTCGGGGCCGGGCTCCTCGACCTGGAAGGAGGCCGAGAGGTTGAAGATGGCCTTGCCGTGCTGGATCGCCACCACGCGCCGGGTCGTGAAGCTGCGCCCGTCCCGGATCCGGTCGACCTCGAAGATGATCGGGATGGTGGGGTCGCCGGGCCGGAGGAAGTAGGAGTGGAGGGAGTGGACCCGGTGGTCGGCCTCCACGGTGCGGGCGGCGGCGACGAGTGCCTGCGCGGCGACCTGGCCGCCGAACACCCGCTGGTGCGGCGTGGTGGGGCTCAGCCCCCGGAACAGGTTGACCTCGAGCGCCTCGAGGTCGAGGAGCTCGAGCAGCGCGGCGAGCGACGACGGCATCATCGGCGCCGACGCTACCCCGCCGGGTGCCGGTCGCCGACCGGGTTGCGCATCAGCCGAGCAGCACCTTCATGGTGTCGAGCATCGCGTCGGGGACCGTCTTGAGCTCGGTGACCGCGTCGGCGAGCGGAACCCGCACGATGTCGTTGCCGCGCAGCGCGACCATCTTCCCGAAGTCGCCGTCGTGCACGGCGCCGGCCGCCTCGAGCCCGAGGCGCGTCGCGAGCATGCGGTCGAACGCGGTGGGCGTGCCGCCGCGCACCACGTGGCCGAGCACGGTGACCCGGGTCTCGTAGCCGGTGCGGGCCTCGATCTCGAGGGCCAGTCGATTGCCGATGCCCCCGAGGCGGACGTGACCGAACTCGTCGAGCGCCTGCTCCTGGAGCACCATCGTCCCCTCGGCCGGCGTCGCGCCCTCGGAGACGACCACGATCGAGAAGTCCGTCCCGCTCGCGTGGCGGCGTTGGAGACGGGCGCACACGTCGGCGAGGTCGAAGGGCCGCTCGGGCACGAGCACGATGTCGGCACCGCCCGCGATGCCCGACCACAGCGCGATCCAGCCGGCGTGGCGCCCCATCACCTCGACGACCATCACGCGGTCGTGGCTCTCCGCAGTCGTGTGGAGCCGGTCGATCGCGTCGACCGAGATCTGCACGGCCGTGTCGAACCCGAAGGTGACGTCGGTGCCCGAGAGGTCGTTGTCGATGGTCTTGGGGACACCGACCGCACGGACGCCCTCCTCACCGAGCCGGAGCGCGACGCCGAGGGTGTCCTCACCACCCAGGGCGACCAGCGCGTCGATGCCGCGCCGCTCGAGGGTGGCCGTCACCGCGTCGACTGCGGTGCCATCCCCCTTGTACGGGTTGGTGCGCGAGGTGTTGAGGATCGTCCCACCCCGGTGGAGGATCCCCCGGGTGTTCGACACCGACAGCGGCACGATCTCGTCCTCGACGAGGCCACGCCAGCCGTGACGGATCCCCACGAACTCGTGGCCGTACTCACGCTCGCCCCGCCGGACGATCGCGCGGATCGCTGCGTTGAGGCCCGGGCAGTCGCCACCACCGGTCAGCACTCCGACGCGCATGGTCACCTTCCTCCAGGTGTGATGGGAACGCCCATGTTGCCCGCTGGCGAAGGCCACGGGACATCCACGGGACATCCACCGGACATGTGGGTGCCGCCCCGGCCGACGGTCGCCGGTCGCGGAGGACGACCCGTTGGCGTAGCCTGCGGCCATGGCCAGCGAGCGCGACGAGCGGATGCTCGCGGCGATCCGGCGGGTGCTGGACGCCGGTGAGCGGATCGAGGCGCGCGGCTGGTGCTGGGCGGCGGTCGAGCGCCGCCGGGTGCCGCTGCTGTTCCTCCGCCGCCGCCGATTCGACGCGTTCGTCACCGACCGACGGCTCGTCCTCATCGCCCGCAGCCGCGGACCGCTCGATCCGTCCGACGTGAAGCTGGTGAAGCACTTCGACGCGCTGGTGCTCGACGCGCAGCACCAGCGACCCACCCTGCTCCAGCAACGCCTCCGCACCGACGCGGGCCTGGCGCTGGTCGTGGAGTGGCCCCACCGCTCGCGCGAGGTGGGGCACATCGTCTCCGACGAGGTGCCCCGGGCCCGCGTGCGCCCGGCGGCCTGAGGCCGCGCCCCGCTCGATGGTTCGGTCGACCGGAGGCCGCTGATGGACTGGGTGCTCGCCCTCGACGCCGGGACCACCGGCGTGCGCACGCTGGCGGTCGGGGCCGACGGCCGGCCCGGCCCGATGGCCTACCGGGAGTTCCCCCAGCACTTCCCCCGACCGGGCTGGGTGGAGCACGACGCCGCCGACATCCTCGCCGCCGCGCTCGCGACGCTCGGCGAGGTGGCGGGCACCCTGCGCGACGGCGGCGGCCGGATCGCCGCGATCGGCATCACCAACCAGCGCGAGACCGTGGTCGCGTGGGACCGCCGCACCGGGCAGCCGCGCCACCGCGCCATCGTCTGGCAGGACCGGCGCACCGCGGCCACGTGCGATGCGCTCCGGGAGGCCGGGCACGAGCCGCTGGTCCGGGCCCGCACCGGCCTCATCCTCGACCCCTACTTCTCCGCAACGAAGATGGCGTGGCTGCTCACCGAGGGGGGCGTGGAGGACGACGGCGACCTCGCGATGGGCACCGTGGACACCTGGCTGCTCTGGAACCTGACCGGCGGCCCTGCGGGGGGCGTCCACGCGACGGAGCCGTCGAACGCGAGCCGCACCCTGCTGTACGACATCGGCGCCGGCGCCTGGTCCCCCGAGCTGGCCGACCGGTTCGGTGTGCCGATGGGCGTCCTCCCGTTCGTGGGGATGAGCTCCGGACGCTTCGGCGTGAGCGTGCCCGACTGCGCCGCGGGTCTCGCCGTCCCCGTGAGCGGCATCGCCGGCGACCAGCAGGCGTCGCTGTTCGGCCAGGCCTGCGTGGAGCCCGGCCAGACCAAGAACACCTACGGCACCGGGTCGTTTGTCCTCATGAACGTGGGGTCCACGCTGCCCAGCCCGGTCGACGGCCTGCTCACCACCGTGGCGTGGCAGATCGGCGAGACGGTGACGTACGCGCTCGAGGGGGCGGTCTTCGTGACGGGCGCCGCCGTCCAGTGGCTGCGCGACGGTCTCGGGATCCTCGCGTCGTCGGGAGAAGCCGGCCCGCTCGCCGAGTCGGTCCCCGACACCGGCGGCGTGGTGTTCGTGCCGGCGCTGACCGGCCTCGGCGCGCCGTACTGGGACCCGTACGCGCGCGGCGCCGTCCTCGGCATCACCCGGGGCACGACGCGCGCGCATCTCGTGCGGGCCGCCATCGAGGCGATGGCATGGCAGACCCGCGACGTGGTGGACGCGATGACCGCGGCGTCGGGGCGGGCGATCGCCTCGCTGCGCATCGACGGGGGTGCGAGCGTCATGGACCTGCTCTGCCGGTTCCAGGCCGACGTGCTCGGCACGGAGGTACGCCGATCGGCGGTCCGCGAGACCACCGCGCTCGGCGCCGCGTTCCTCGCCGGGCTCGCCGAGGACGTGTGGGGGGACGTCGACGACGTCGCCGCGCACTGGTACGACGATGGCCGCTGGCAGGCCACTGCGCCCCGCGCGGAGATCGACGCCGCCTACGCGCAGTGGCGACGCGGCGTCGATCGCGCGCAGGGGTGGGCCGACACCGAGGCCTGAGCTCCAGGCAGCGGGATCAGTCGAGTTTGTCGAGGGCCCGGCGGATGCCGCGGACGGCCTGGCCGATCCGCTGCTCGTTCTCGACGAGGGCGAAGCGCACGTAGCCCTCGCCCCCGGGCCCGAACCCCATGCCGGGCGAGACCGCGACCTTGGCCTCCTTCACCAGCATCTTGGCGAACTCGAGGCTGCCCATCTCCTTGTACGGCTCGGGGATCGGCGCCCAGACGAACATCGTCCCCCGGGGCTTCTCGATCTCCCAGCCCACCCGGGCGAGACCGTCGACCAGCGCGTCGCGCCGGCCCAGGTAGATCGCATTGGCCTCTTCGGGGTAGTCGGGCAGCTCGTTCATCACGACGGTGGCCGCGATCTGGATCGGCTGGAACGTGCCGTAGTCGAGGTAGCTCTTGATCTTCGCGAGCGCGCCCACCACCTCGGCGTTGCCGAGCAGGAAGCCCACCCGCCAGCCCGCCATGGAGAACGACTTGGTGAGCGTGTAGAGCTCGACCGCGACGTCCTTCGCGCCCGGCACCTGGAGGATCGACGGCGGCTGGTACCCGTCGAAGCCGAGGTCGGCGTAGGCGAAGTCGTGGACGATGAGCACCTCGTGCTCGCGGGCGAAGTCGACGAGCCGCTGCATGAAGTCGAGGTCGACGCACGCAGTGGTCGGGTTGTGCGGGAACGAGACGACGATCACCTTGGGACGGGGCCAGGAGTCCTCCCAGCCCTCGACCAGGTTCTCGAAGAAGTCCTGCTCGGGGCCGAGGCGCACGTGGCGCACCTCGGCGCCCGCGAGGATCGGCCCCCAGATGTGGATCGGGTACGACGGGCTCGGCACGAGCGCGGCGTCGCCGGGGCCCAGGAGCACCCACATCAGATGCGAGAAGCCCTCCTTCGCCCCGATCGAGGTGCAGGCCTCGGTCTCGGGGTCGAGCTCCACCCCGAACTTCCGGTGGTAGAGGTGGCAGATCGCCGCCCGCAGCTTGGGGATGCCCTTGCTCTGCGAGTACCGGTGGTTGCGGGGGTTGCGCACGGCCTCGACGAGCTTGTCGACCGCGATGTCGGGCGACGGCAGGTCGGGGTTGCCGAAGCCCAGGTCGATGACGTCGTCGCCGGCCCGCCGGGCCTCGATCTTCAGCGAGTCGATGATCCCGAAGACGTAGGGCGGCAGCCCGTTGATGCGGCGGAACTCCATCCGGGGCAACCTAGCAACCGGCCTGGCGGGATCCCGGTACGTTTGCGCCGTGTCGAGCACCCCCCTGCCCTGGACCCGGGTCGACGCCGTGCTCGTCGACCTGGGCGGGGTGATCTACCTGCCCGACCACGACCGCATGCGGGCCGCGCTCGCCCGCCTCGGCGTCGACCCCTCCCCCGACGACCTCGACCGGGCCCACTTCGCCGGTGTCGCCGCGACCGACGACTTCACCTCCGACCACAGCGTCTGGCACTCCTACAACCTCGCCTACGCCAAGGTGCACGGCGTGCCCGACGACCACCTCGACCACGCCCGCACCGTCCTGCTCGAGGAGTTCGCCAAGGGCGACGTGTGGACCCGCGAGATCGCCGGGGCCCGGGCGGCGCTGGTGGCAGTGGCCGCCACCGGGGTGCGCGTGGCCGTGGTGTCCAACGCCGACGGCACCGTCGAGGCCCAGCTGCGCGACGACGGGATCTGCCAGGTGGGTCCGGGCGCCGGAGTGGAGGTCGGGGCCGTGCTCGACTCCGGCGTGGTCGGCGTGGCCAAGCCGGACCCCGCGATCTTCCGACTCGCGCTCGAGGCGCTGGGTGTCGCCCCCGAGCACACCCTCCACGTGGGCGACACCCCGGCCGCCGACGTCGCCGGAGCCCGGGCCGCCGGCATCCACCCCGTGCTGGTCGACCCCTACGACCACCACCCCGACGCCGACGTCGTGCGCATCCGCCATCTCTCCGACCTCCTCCCCCTCTTGGGTCGCTCCGCTCGCTGACCGGGCACGACCCAAGTCCCTCCACCCCGGTGCAGATCGGGACGCTCGCTACGCTCCCGCATCCTGGGTCGCTGCGCTCGCTGAACCGATCGACCTCACGGACTCCACCCCCGAACCAGGCCCCGGACGCTCGCTACGCTCCCGCGATGCCCGAGACCCTTTCCTTCTCCACCGAGAACTGCATCGTCGAGCGCGACGGCGGCGTCGTGGTCATGACGATGAACCGGCCCGACAAGCGCAACGCGCTGAGCGCCGAGATGCTCGTCGGCCTGGCCGACGCGTACACCTACATCGACGACCACGACGATGTGCGCTGCGGTGTGCTCACCGGCGCCGGCGGCCACTTCTGCTCCGGCATGGACCTCGTGTCGATCAACGCGCCCCGCAGCGAGTACGTGGAGCGGCGGATGCAGGAGGAGCCCAACCTCCACTGGAAGGCGCTGCTGCGCGACTACCGGTGCTCGAAGCCGATCATCGCCGCGGTCGAGGGCTACGCCGTGGCGGGCGGCACCGAGATCCTCCAGGGCACCGACGTCCGCGTGGCGGGCGACAGCGCCATCTTCGGCGTGTGGGAAGGCAAGCGGGGGCTGTTCCCGCTGGGCGGGTCGGCCTGCCGGCTCCCCCGCCAGATCCCCTACGCGATCGCCATGGACATCCTCCTCACGTCGCGGCCGGTGCCCGCACGCGAGGCGAAGGAGATCGGGCTGATCAGCCGGGTGGTGCCCGACGGGCACGCGCTCGCCACCGCGCTCGCGATCGCGCAGCAGATCGCCGCGTGCGGCCCGCTGTCGATCAAGGCGATCCTGCGGGCCTGGCGGGAGACCGAGCACATGACCGACGCCGAGGCGATGGCCCACCAGGACCCGATCGGCTGGGAGGTGTTCGCGAGCGACGATGCGAAGGAGGGGCCGCGCGCGTTCGCCGAGCGGCGCCCGCCGGTCTTCCGGGGCCGGTAGCGGTGCCCGACGGGTCCGATCTCACGCAGCGCGTTCCCGACGCCCGGCTGCGCCTCGCGGCCGCGACCCGCGCGCTCGTGGAGGCGACCACCCTCGCCCCGGCCGACTCCGACGACGCGGCGCTGCTCGCGGCGACCGACGCCATCGAGCGCGCGACCGCCGCGCTGCGCGACGCCGACCTGACCCGGCCCGGCAGCCATCACCGCTACCGGAAGACGTACGGCAACTACCTGCCCAACAGCCTGCTCGTGGGCACGGCCCATCCCCTCTCCCCCGGCGCCACCTACGCGTTCGCCGACGGCGTGCTCGACGTGCGCGCCACCTTCGGCGCGCAGTTCGAGGGGCCGCCCGGCTACGTGCACGGCGGGATCGTCGCCCTCGCGTTCGACGAGCTGTTCGGGATGTGCAACGTGTGCAACGGCCAGGGCGGCCTCACCGGACGCCTCACGGTGCGCTACCGGAAGCCCACCCCGCTGCGCACCGAGCTCCGCCTCACCGCGTGGCAGGACCACCACGAGGGCCGACGCATGCGCGTGCGCGGCACGATCCACGCGGGCGACGTCCTCACCGCCGAGGCCGAGGGCCTGTTCGTCACCCCCCGTCCCGAGACCCGTGCGGAGTACTTCGGATCCTGACCATGGCGTCGCTCGCTCGGCCGGTCGGCTCGCGGGCGTCGGTCTCACTCCGTGACCGCTCGCTCCGCGGCTCCCGTCGCTTCGCTCCGTACGACTACGAAGCGCGGGTGGACAGACCGGCCTTGACTGCGGCGAGGGTCTCGGCGTTGGCGGGGTCACGGGAGTCGACGGGGCCGGCGATGACCCAGCCGGCGCCGGCCGCCACGTAGTCGGCGAACGCGT
>VGCA01000131.1 GCA_016870245.1 Actinomycetota bacterium
CCGCCACGTCGTCGTCGCCGACTGCAGTGCGCCGTTCGTCCACGTCTTCGAGCCGGACGGACCCACCTGGCGCGGGGTGCGCTACCCCGTCGGGTCGTTCCGGGTCATGGACGACGCCGTCTTCCGCTTGCATCCGCGCCACCGGCTCGGCGACGGCGGGCCGAAGGGCATCGACATCGATCGGGGCCGGCACGTGCTCGCCGTGGTCGCGGAGTACCAGCCGCTGGCCTTCTTCGATCTGGCCGCGATCCTGGACGACGACGCGCGGCCCTCCTTCGACGACGACCGGCGCCTGCAGTACGAGCTGGACATCCTCGAGCGCACCCGCGCGCTCGAAGCGCACGTCGCCGCGCTCAAGCGATCGGTGAGCTTCCGGCTCACCCGACCGTTGCGGAGCCTCAAGGCGGCGTGGCTGCGGATGCGCGGCTGATCCCCGCGTGGGCAGTGGGGGTCCCTCCGCTCACGAGCCGCGGAACACGAGCCGCACGACGGGGGTCTCGACCGAGCGCATCGCGGCGTAGCCGTCGAGGCCTTCGTCGACCTCGGCCCAGCGGGCCCACAGGCGGTCGCGCTCGGCCCCTGCGGCGACGACGGCGTGGACGGGTCGCGGCGGCTGCCCCTTCGTCCGGACCACCGCGTCGGGGTGCGCCTCGAGGTTGCGCCACCAGGCGGGGTGGCCCTGGTCCCAGCCGTTCATGGCGAGGACGACCAGGTCGGGGCCGTCGTCCAGGTAGCCCACGATGACGGTGCGCTCCTTGCCCGTCAGCCGCCCGGTGGTGGTCAGCGCCACCGCACCCCACCCGCGCTTGCTCGCCGGTGTCCACAGGACCCGGCTGCCGAGCGCCTTGTAGAGCGCGCGGTGGACCTTCCAGAACGCGTGCTTGAACCACGCCGGCGGGAGCTTCGGTGGATTGGTCACCGGCGCGTTCATCGCCGCCTCCTTCGTCGGGTGCCCCCAGTGTCGACCCCGCATCGCGATCCGACCAGGGCCGAACGTCCGAAGCCGTCCCGCGGGGCAGTCACCCCGGTCGGCGTCCGGTACCCTCGGCGGCCCATGTGCGCCTGTCGCGATCTCCCGGATCGTTGCACGTCGAGGTAGCCGACCCCGGCGCCGAGGCGGACGGTCTCTACCGCTGGCAGCTCGACGCGCTCGTCGGCTGGCTGCGCTGCGGCCGGCGCGGCGTGATCGAGGCGGTCACCGGCTCCGGGAAGACCGATGTCGCGATCGCCGCGGCCGCCGACGCGCTCCGACGCGGCCACTTCGTGCTCGTGGTCGTGCCCTCCCGGGTCCTCATGGAGCAGTGGTGCGGTCGGCTGGCGGCGGCGCTGCCGTACGCCCGGATCGGGCGCCTGGGCGACAACGGTCGTGACGACTCGGGGTCGTGCGACGTGCTGGTCGCGACCCGGCACTCGGCCGCGGCGTACAAGCCCGTGCCGCCCGACGGCCGGGGCGGGCTGCTGATCGCCGACGAGTGCCACGGGTTCGGCGGGGGCACCCTGCGCCGGGCCATGCTCCGGGCCTACGACGAGCGTCTGGGGCTCACCGCCACGCTGGAGCGCAGCGACGACGGTGTGGCCGAGGTGCTGCTGCCGTACTTCGGTGGGATCTGCCACCGCTACGGGTTCGCGGAGGCCATCGCCGATGGCGTGTGCGCTCCGCCACGCGTCGCGTTCGTCGGTGTCGAGCTGTCGGCGACCGAGCGTGACGAGTACGCGGCCGTCGAGCAGCGATTGGTGGGTGCCCGTTCGCATCTGCGCGGCGTGTCCGGGATGCCGCTCGAGCCGTTCGGCGACTTCCTGGCCGCGGTCGCGTACCTGGCCGAGCGCGACGCCGGCGCCGACGGCCGGGCCGCGCGCGACTACCTCGATGCGTTCTCCAAGCGGCGCGACATCGTCGCCCGGTCGAGCGGCAAGTACGAGCTGCTCGGCACGCTCGCCCCGGCGATCCGCGAGGCCGACGGCGCCCTGGTGTTCACCGAGACGGTGCGCGCGTCGAACCACGCGATCAACCGCCTCGACCCGCTGGTGTCGATCGACCTGATCACGGGGTCGACCGCGCGCGGCCAGCGGCGTCAGATCCTCGACGACCTGCGCGTGCGGCGGCTTCAGGCGGTGGCGGCGCCCCGGGTGCTCGACGAGGGCGTCGACGTCCCCGACGCGAACCTCGGCATCGTGATGAGCGCGAGCCGCACCCGGCGCCAGATGATCCAGCGGATGGGCCGCATCCTCCGGCGCAAGCGCCCGGGGGTCGCGGCCCGGTTCGTGATCATGTTCGCCAAGGACACACTGGAGGACCCCACCCAGCGCACCGAGCGCGATGGCTTCCTCGACGAGATCGAGCGGATCGCCGACGCCACCGCGGTCTTCGACGGCGACCGGCGCGAGGCGATCGACGCGTTCCTCGCGGCTCCCGGCCCGAGCGTGGTCCCCGAGCCCGAGCGGCTCGACGCCTCCGTGCGGGCCGTCGACCTCGTGCTCGCGCGCGCCGGTGCCACGGGTGAGGAGCTCGCGGCCGACCTCGCCGCGGCGGTCGGCGTGGAGGCCGCCTACGGATGTCTCGCCTACGCCCGGGCCGATCGTGGCGACCCGCGGCGGGAGATCGCGCTGCGCGTGTTGGGGGCTCGGCTCCCGCGGCGGCGGGCCACCGCCCCGTACCTGGAAGCCGAGGTGATCGCGCTCCCCCGGGTGGTCACGCCGAAGGCGAAGGCCAAGCGCCTGTCCACCGGGGAGGCGCCCCTCACGATCGCCCGGATCGACGCCCAGTGGCGGCTGAGCTGCACGGGCTGCGGTGAGGAGTCCGACCCGGTGCAGTTCCGCTGGCAGGTCCACGACCTCACCGTCGTCTGCCGCTGCGACTGACCCGACCCGCCCGACCCGCCCGACCCGCCGAGCCGGGATCGACCGTGCTCACGACCGACCGGACCAACCTCGAGGCGCTGGCCGTCCACGCCGACGCCGTCGACTTCGAGGTCGTCTGAGCCGACGCCGGATCAGCGATGGGGGTGGGGCACGGCGACGACCTCGAGGGCCGTGATGCCGTCGAAGTCGCGGGGGTTGCAGGTGTGGACGGGGAGATCGTGGGCGAGCGCGACGGCGGCGATCATCGCGTCGTAGGCGCGTGCCGCCGGTTTCCGGCCGGCCCGACGTAGCGACGCCGCGACCTGCCCGAACGCGCGCGCCGCGGCCGCGTCGAACGGCAGGGGGACGAAATCGGCCTCGGCCTGTTGCAGGTGGGCCTGGCGCGCCGCGCGCTCGGAGTCGTCGGATGCGACCAGTGGGCCGACCGACAGCTCGGCGAGGGTGATCACCGTGATCACCGGCTCCGCCGGCAGGGTCGACGGGTCGTCGATGCGCCCGAGGAGGATGAGCGTGCTGGTGTCGAGGATGCCGCGCACGTGGAGGATCCCGGTCAGAGCGCCGGGTCGATCACGTGGTCGACGTCGCCGCGGAGCGCCGCAGGATCGACCCGTGGCAGCCGCGCCCAGCGGCGCCGGAGCTCGTCGAGCATCAGCGGAGCCGGGGGGAGCGCGCTGAGGACTGCGACCGGCTCGCCCGCACGGGTGATCGTGAGTGGTTCGCCCCGGCGGGCGCGCTCGACCACCTCGCCGCCGTGGTTACGGAGATCGCGGATCGACACCTCGCTCATCGCCTCGACCGTATCACGCGTGATACGCAAGCAAGGGTTGGGTCATCCGGGCCTCATGCGGCGGGTTGGTCGGCTCGGGACTGCTCGGCGGCGAGCTCCCGGATGCGTCGAACCCTCGATCCGTCATGACCCCACTATGACGAAGGGGTGTGACAGCTACCGCTGGACTACCAAAGAACCATGAGAAGATGTCCGCCCGCGGTCGGCGCGTGGACAGCGCCGCCGCCGGGGTGGCGTATCGGATGGTCAGACGGCGACGATCTCGACCAGGTGCTCGAGGCCGGCGAGGTCGCCCGGGTTGCGCGTGTAGAGGCGGGCCTCGTGGGCGTGCGCGGTGGCGGCGATGAGCAGGTCCGTGACCCGGGCGCGGGGCTGACGGCCGGTCGCCGCGACGGTCGAGGCCAGCAGCCCGTAGCTGGTGGCCACCGCGTCGTCGACGGGGAGCGGGTCGAACGCGCGCTGCAGTGCGGAGAGGCGGCGCAGCCGCTCGGCCCGCACCGCAGCGTCGGTGGTGACCAACACGCCGAAGTGGAGCTCCGCGATCGAGGCGACGCTGATCGCGAGCTCACCGTCGAGCTCGGGCACGTCGGTCGCCACCAGGACGCTGGTGTCGAGGACCGCCCTCACCCGTCGCGCGCCCACGGGTCGTCGACCGACTGGTCGACCAGGTCGCGGTCACGCTCCCAGTCGGGGTCGGCCGGACCGGCGAACAGGTCGGCGATGACCGCCCACCCCTGCCAGCGGCGCGGCGTGGGCGGGACGAGCCGGGCCGCCGGGCGACCCGAGACCGTGATCTCGATCTCCTCGCCGCCCTCGACCCGCCGCACCAGCTCCGACGCCTCTTGGCGCAGCTCACGCAACCCGACCGAGTCCATGGGACCACGGTAGCACAGGTGCTACGCATCGTGTGTTTGGACGGTTCCCAACGCCGGGGCGACGGAAACCGTCCGAACAGACAGGCTTCAGGCCCCGACACCATGCGGCGCTCCGCGACGCGCAGCAGCCTTCGGCACGGGACTGCTACGCCCCGATCGGATACTGCGGGTCGGCGCGCTGGAGGATGACGTCGGCGCGGGCCTGGACCAGCTCCTCGAAGCGGCCCTCCTCGACCATCCAGAAGCGGTTGGCCTTGAGCCCGTCGATCATGGTGTCGGCCACCTCGGAGAGCGGGGTGAACTTCACGGGGTCGCCGGCCTTCTCCTTCATGTCGATCCACATCTGCATCTTCGACGTGGTGTCGACGGGCACCTCGGCCTCGTAGCCCTCGGGCCGCTCGCGCGGCGTCCAGATGCCGGTGTTGAGGATCCCCTCGGTCTTGCCCGACGGGAACAGCACCGACACGCCGATGTTCGACCCGAACTCGCGCAGCTGCCCGAACAGGCACTCCGAGATCGTGACCACCGCGGCCTTGCACGTGGCGTAGGTGGGCGCGGCGTACACGGGCGCGAAGCCGCCGTTGTGCGACGACGTGTTGACGATGTGGCCGTCGTCGTTGTGCTCGAGCAGCCACGGCACGAACGCGTTGATGCCGTTGATCACGCCGTACACGTGCACGCTGAACGCGTACCGCCAGTCGTTGATCTCGTGCTCCCACAGCTTGCCGTGCGCGCCTGAGGCGACCCCCGCGTTGTTGCACACGACGTCGACACGGCCGAAGTGGTCGACGGTCGCGTCGCGCAGGGCCTCGACCGACTCGAGCTTCGACACGTCGGTGAGCACGCCGATCACGTCGGCGCCCTTGCCCCGCAGCTCGTCGACCGCCGCGTCGAGCGAGGGCTCGAACACGTCGGAGAGGACGACCTTCATGCCCTCGTTGGCGAACGCCTCGCCCATGGCCTTGCCGATGCCGCCGCCACCACCGGTGACGACGGCGACCTTGCCGGTGAAGTCCTGGCCCTTCACGGGCGGTCGACCGCCTTCGGGTCGGGGACCCCGGCGGGCATGCCTTCGTGGTACTCGATGAGCTCGAGCAGGTAGCCGTCGGGGTCCTTCACGAACGCGACGGTGACCGGCCAGCGGTCGAGGCGGGTGGGCTCGGTCTCCACCTCGCAGCCGTAGGCGACGGCCTTGTCGAACAGCGCCTGCACGTCGGAGGTGTTGACGTAGATCTTCCACATCGAGGTGCCCATGTCGATCGGGCCCTCGCGCTCGGTCCACTGGGCGAGCTGGATGCGCGACCCGCCCTCGGGCGCCATGTGCACCGCCTCGAGCACGCCCGGGATCTCGGTGCGGCCCTGGAGCGGCACGCCCATGACGTTCTCCCAGAAGTCGATGGAGCGCTCGATGTCGGTGACGTTGAAGCAGATCTGGCCGATGATCTGGGCCACGGTGATTCCCCCTTGGTCGTCGTGCGAGTGGCGGGACTGTAACAGCGATACAGAGGACACGGGGCGGGCCAGCCGGGGTCGCGAGGAAATTGACCGCGCGCGCGGCCGTCTGGAGGTGCGCGACCGCGCCGCACTGGAGTGTCCCGCCGGTGCCTGACCTTCCGTGTGTGGACCGAACGTGGTGCCATGGCCCCACGTTCGGTCCAAACCGTCAGCGCTTGGAGGCGCGCAGGCCGTCGGCCTCGGCGGCCGCCGCGTCGACGTAGCAGCGGTCGGGGACCGTGCGGTCGTACATCTGCCCGTCGGGCACGTGGAAGATGCCGCTCGCCCGCTTGGCCTTCACCGGGTGCGAGGCCGGGCAGGCGCCGTCGACCGGCTCGACCCAGGCCGTCGACTCGGGCACGTGGGGGACCGGCTTGGGCGGCGAGAGCAGCGGCTGGGGCGTCCACTCGAGCGTGCTCTCGCGGGTGCGCTGGTCGATCACCCGCCACAGCGCGTAGGCGGCCCCGGCGATCACCCCGGCACCCAGGATCCGCTTCGTCCACTTCGCCATCGGACTCAATGGTGGCAGGCACCCGGCTGCGGTGGGTAGCATTGGTCCCGTTATGGACAAGGACGTGCGCCCGAGCCACCACTTCGGCCTCCTCCTTACCTAGACGCGGGCACCCTCCGGTGCTCGCGGACGCCTCCTCGGCCTCTCGGTCGGGGAGGTTTTTCGTTGCCCGGACGGATCCCGGGGACGAACCCAGCGAGCGGGCACCGGTGGGGCCCGGAACACAGCGGCACCGAGCGGAGCGAGGTGCTCGCCCAGCGAGCGACCGAGCACAGCGAACGAACGAGCGGGACCGGAGTGACCTCGGGACCCGAGGCAACCGCCGAGCGAGAGAGTGAGCCAGAGAGATGGATCAGGTCAGGATCTTCGACACCACCCTGCGGGACGGCGAGCAGTCGCCCGGCATCTCCCTCGACGTGGGGGAGAAGCTCGAGATCGCCGAGCAGCTCGCGCGCCTGGGCGTCGACGTGATCGAGGCCGGCTTCCCGATCGCCAGCCAGGGTGACTTCGACGCGGTGGAGGCCATCGCCAAGACGGTGCAGGGCCCGGTCATCGCCGGGCTCTCCCGCACCGGGTTCAAGGACGTCGACCGGGCGTGGGAGGCGGTCCGTCACTCGGCCAGGCCCCGCATCCACGTCTTCATCGCCACCTCGCCCATCCACATGCAGAAGAAGCTGCGGATGACCGAGGACCAGGTGAAGGCCGAGGTCGCGGCGGGCGTGGCCCGTGCGGCCGGGTACACGACCGATGTGGAGTACTCGCCGGAGGACGGCAGCCGCTCCGACGTCGACTTCATGTGCGACGTGCTCCAGATCGCGGTCGACAACGGGGCGACCACGCTCAACATCCCCGACACCGTCGGCTACGGCGTGCCCGAGGAGTACGCCAAGCTGATCGCGCACATCTGCGCGACGGTGACGGGCGACTACGTCGTGTCGACCCACTGCCACGACGACCTCGGCCTCGCCGTGGCCAACTCGCTGGCCGGCGTGGCCGCGGGCGCCCGGCAGGTGGAGTGCGCGATCAACGGCCTGGGCGAGCGCGCCGGCAACGCCGCGCTCGAGGAGGTCGTCATGGCGATCCGCACCCGGAGCGACTACTTCGGTGGTGTCGGTGTCAACGTGAAGACCGAGGAGCTGGCCCGCACGTCGCGGCTCGTCTCCCGGCTCACCGGCTACAGCGTGCAGCACAACAAGGCGGTGGTCGGGCGCAACGCGTTCGCCCACGAGTCGGGCATCCACCAGCACGGCGTGCTGGAGGACCGCGAGACCTACGAGATCATCGACGCCAACGCGGTGGGGCAGACCGCCGCGCAGATCGTGCTGGGCAAGCACTCGGGGCGCCACGCGTTCTCCGACACGCTGGAGAAGATGGGTCTGCGCCTGCAGGGCGACGCGCTCAACCAGGCGTTCGTCCGCTTCAAGGAGCTGGCCGACCGCAAGGTGGAGATCACCGAGGCCGACCTCGAGGCGATCGTCGCCGAGGAGCTCGGCGCCGGCGCGGTGCACCGCTACGAGATCGTCTCGCTCGACGTGCACGGAGGGACGACCACGACCCCCACGGCCAAGGTCGTGCTGTCGGACGGCACCGAGAGGGTGGAAGCCGAGGCGAGCGGCAACGGCATGGTCGACGCCGCGTGCAGCGCCATCGCGGCTGCGACCGGCATCACCGGCACGGTGCTCGACTTCAGGGTCGCGTCGGTCACCGGCGGGCGCGACGCGCTGGGCGACGTCGTGATCCAGCTCGAGGCCGACGGCCGCAAGGCGTCGGGCCGGGGCGTGTCGACCGACATCGTCGAGGCGTCGGCCCGGGCCTACCTCAACGCGGTCAACAAGCTCGTCCGCTCCCGCGACCAGGAGCCCCGCGAACGCACCGTCGGCCCCTGACCCCAACCCCACCGATGCGTTTCTCACCGTCGATGGCGGGAAACCCATCGGCGTGGACCGACGGTGAGAAGCGCATCGGCGCGTGGGGCGGTCGAACGGTCAGGGGGCGGAGTGACCCGAGGTCTGGGGGAGCCAGGTGGGGCGGGTGGGCTCGTAGGCGGTGATGGCGTCGGCCTTCTGGAGG
>VGCA01000132.1 GCA_016870245.1 Actinomycetota bacterium
CGGAGGGGCGCCGAGACCGAGCTTCGCCCGCATGACCGCGCTCCAGTGATCCTCGTAGCGGGCGGAGAAGGTCTGGAGCACCTCGGTGGCCTTCTCGATCGCGACGTCGTCGTCGCCGTCGACGAGGCCGAGGATCGTCTCGGCGAACCGCGCCAGGTTCCACATCGCGATCCGGGGCTGGTTGCCGTAGGCGTAGCGCCCACCGTGGTCGATCGACGAGAACACCGTGGCCGGGTCGAACCCGTCCATGAACGCGCACGGGCCGAAGTCGATGCTCTCCCCCGAGATCGTCATGTTGTCGGTGTTCATCACGCCGTGGACGAAGCCCACGCCCATCCACCGGGCGATCAGCGCCGCCTGCGCGTCGACCACGTGCGCGAGCAGCGCGAGGTACGGGTTCGCGGCGTCGGCGGCATCGGGGTAGTGGCGCTCGATCGCGTAGTCGGCCAGCCGGTCGACGAGACCCCGGTCGCCCTCCTGCATCGCGGCGAACTGGAAGGTGCCCACCCGCAGGTGGCTCGACGCCACCCGCACCAGCACCGCCCCGGGCAGCAGCGTGTCGCGGGCCACCTGCTCGCCGGTCGCGACCACCGCCAGCGCCCGGGTGGTCGGGATGCCCAAGGCGTGCAGCGCCTCCCCGATGACCCACTCACGCAGCATCGGCCCGACCGCCGCCTTGCCGTCACCTCCCCGCGAGAACGGGGTGGCGCCCGACCCCTTGAGGTGCAGGTCGCGGCGACGGCCGTGGACGTCGAACACCTCGCCGAGCAGCAGGGCCCGCCCGTCGCCCAGCCGGGGCGACAGCCCCCCGAACTGATGGCCGGCGTACGCCTGCGCGACCGGCTCCGTGCCCTCGGTGTCGGCGCCGGTCAGCAGGGCCAGTCCCGCGGGGGTGCGCAGCGCGGCGGGGTCGACCCCCAGCTCGCGCGCCAGATCCTCGTTGAGGACGAGGAGCCGGGCGTCGGGCGCGGGTGCCGCCTGCCACGGGATGTAGAGGCCCTCCAGGTCGCGGACGAACGAGCTGTCCCATTCGAAGCGGGGCTGCGCCACGACGCTCACCCCTCCGAGGGTAACGGCCGCCCGGGCGACCCCGGACCGGGACCGTTCCCGCCCGACGGTCGGGAGCCCGAGACGGTCGCCCTGTCGGGCGCGGAAGCCCCCCGTACACTTGCGCCCGTGGGCATGCAGCGATTCGAGCAGCGCCTCGAGCGCATGGTCGAGGGAAGCTTCGGGAAGGCCTTCAAGAGCGGCCTGCAGCCGGTGGAGATCGGCCGCAAGGTCACCCGTGAGCTCGACGCGCACCGCCAGATGGGGGTGCACGGCGTGCCGGTGATCCCCAACAACATCGGCGTCTACCTCTCCCACGACGACTTCGACCGCTTCGAGTCGTTCGCCGACGCGCTCGCCCGCGAGCTCGCCGAGCTGGCGCGCGAGCACGCCCGCGAGGAGGGCTACCAGTTCGTCGGCTCGGTCACCGTCCACCTCGTCCCCGACGACGATCTGAAGGTCGGCCAGTGCGACGTCGTCACCGAGATCGCGGCCGGGGTGCGCGTGGGTTCGCTGCTGCTCTCCGACGGCAGGCGCATCGCCCTCACCGAGCAGGTCCTCGGCATCGGCCGTCTCCCCGACAACGGCGTCGTGGTCGCCGACCCGAAGGCCTCGCGCAAGCACGCGGAGATCCGCCCGGCCGGCAACGGGTTCTTGCTCGTCGACCTCCAGTCGACCAACGGCACCCGGATCAACGGCACCAACGTCGGTGAGCACATGCTGGTCGACGGCGACGTGATCGCGATCGGCGCCACCGAGTTCCGCTTCGAGGCGTCGTAGGGGCACGACGGTGCCCGAATCGGTTCTCACGCTCCTGAAGTTCGTCTTCCTGGCGCTGGTCTACCTGTTCCTGTTCTTCATCGTGCGCGTGGTCCTGCGCGAGCTGCGGGCCCCCGCGCTCGCGCCGGCGGGCGCCGCGCCCGCCCGGCCCGCGAAGCGCCGGTCGGCACCACCCAAGGCGTTCGCCACGCTGCGGTTGGTGGCCCCCGAGTCGCGCGTCGGCGAGCTGGTGCCCGTCGACGGCGAGATCACGGTGGGGCGCGGCGGCGGATGCGCGCTGGTGCTGGCCGACGACCACTATGCGTCGACCGTGCACGCGCGGGTGTTCCGCCGCGGCAACGACCTCTACGTCGACGACCTCGAGTCGCGTAACGGCACGTTCGTCAACGGAAAGCAGATCAGCACGACCACGAAGCTGAAGCGCAACGACCGCGTGCAGTTCGGTCAGACCGTCTGCGACGTGGTCAAGTGAGCGACGCCCCCACCACGGTGCGGCTGCTCGTCGCCACGCGCACCGACGTCGGCCGCGTGCGTGCGGGCAACGAGGACGCGTTCCTCGCCATCGACGACGGCACCCTGGTGGCGGTGGCCGACGGGATGGGCGGTCACCAGGCCGGCGAGGTCGCGAGCGCGATGGCCATCGAGTCGTTGCACGACGGGCTGGCCCAGGGCGTGCCGATTGCCGACGCGATCGAGGCCGCCAACACCGCGGTGGTCACCCGCGCCGCGCGCGAGCTCGACCTCCGAGGCATGGGAACCACCCTCACGGCGGGCGTGCTCGACGGGTCCAGGCTGGTGATCGGCCACGTGGGCGACTCCCGGTGCTACCTGCTGCGGGACGGCGCGCTCACCCAGGTGACCACCGATCACAGCGTCGTCGCCGAGCTGATCGCGGCGGGCGAGCTGACCGAGGCCGAGGCCCTGGTCGACCCCCGCCGGGCGATGATCACCCGGGCCCTGGGCATCGACGCGACCGTGCAGGTCGACGTGCTCGATCTCGACCTCGAGCCCGGTGACCGGCTGCTCCTGTGCTCCGACGGGCTCACGACCATGGTGCGCGACCCCGCGATCGCCGAGATCCTCACGTCGGAGCCCGACCGCGAGCGTGCGGCCGCCGAGCTGGTCGAGGCGGCGAACCTCGCGGGGGGCGCCGACAACATCACCGTGCTCGTGGCCGACGTGGTCACCGACGCCGACCCCGTCCCCGAGGCCGACAATCCCGAGGCCGACAATCCCGACGCCGACGATCCCGACGCCGACGATCCCGACGCCGAGCTCGAGGAGCTGCCGGCGGCGGCGGAGGACGAGGCGTCCACGCCGCGCCGGCGTTGGTGGCAGCGCCGGAAGCACGCGTGAGGAGCCCGACGGCGCAGCGGCGGCGCCTGCTCGAGCTGCTGCTCGGGCTGTTCGCCATGGGGATCACCACCTTCGGCTACGTGCTCGTGCAGCTCGCCGACCGGCCCGACCTCCCACCGGAGATGTGGGGGATCCTCGTCGGGGTGATCGGCCTGTTCGTCGTCGCGCACCTGGCCGTGCGCCGCTTCGCACCCGAGGCCGACCCCACGCTGCTGCCCCTCGCCGCGTTCCTCACCGGCTTCGGGTTCATGATCATCTCCCGCCTCGACGAGGACCTCGCGCGCGTGCAGGCGGTGTGGGCCGCGGTGGGCGTGGCCGCGTTCGTCGTCACCCTCGGGGTCGTGCGGCGGGTACGAACGCTCGAGCGCTACCGGTACACGTTCCTGCTGCTCGGCGTGCTGGCACTGATCCTCCCGCTGTTCCCCGGGGTGGGCGCCGAGATCAACGGCGCCCGGCTGTGGGTGCAGCTCGGGCCGCTCAACTTCCAGCCCGGCGAGGCCGCGAAGGTCCTGCTCGTCATCTTCTTCGCGGCGTACCTCGTCGACAAGCGGGAGCTGCTGAGCAGCGGCACCCGCCGGATCGGACGGCTCGCGCTCCCCGACCCCAAGTACCTGGGGCCGCTGCTCCTCGCGTGGGGCGCGTCGCTGCTGATCATGGTCCGCCAGAAGGACCTCGGCTCGTCGCTCCTCTTCTTCGCCGTGTTCGCGGCGATGCTCTACATCGCGACCGAGCGCGCGTCGTACCTGCTCGTCGGCCTCGCGCTGTTCGTCGGTGGCGCCACCATCGCCTATCAGATGTTCACGCACGTGCAGGAGCGGGTGTCGACCCTGGTCGATCCGTGGTCGGTCGCGCAGGACGAGGGCTTCCAGATCGTGCAGTCGTGGTTCGCGTTCGGGAGCGGCGGCTTCGCCGGTCAGGGCCTCGGGCTCGGGAGCCCGACCGCGATCCCCAACGTGGCGACCGACTTCATCTTCTCCGCGATCGGTGAGGAGCTCGGCCTCCTGGGCGGCGTGGCGATCATCACGGCGGTGATCCTGTTCTGCGGCAGCGGGTACCGCATCGCCGTGCAGTCCGACCGCGCGTTCTCCAAGCTGTTCGCCGCCGGCCTCACCACGATCATCGGGCTCCAGACCTTCGTCATCATCGGCGGGGTCACCCGCGTGATCCCGCTCACCGGCGTCACGCTGCCGTTCGTGTCGTACGGCGGGTCGTCGCTCGTGGCCAACTTCGTGATCCTCGCCCTGCTGCTGCGGATCTCCCACGACAACGCCACCCAGCGGCCCGCGACCCCGGATCGCCAGGCACCGCTGCTCGAGCCGGCCGGCCCGCAGCCCGAGTCCGCGCCGCCGGCGCGCCGCCGGTGAACCGCGGCATCCGGCGGGTCGGGATCGCCGTCACCGGCCTGCTGCTGGTGCTCGTCGGCCAGCTCACCTACCTGCAGATCATCCGGGCCGACAGCCTCGACGACGACCCGCGCAACAACCGCACCGTGTTGCGCGACATCAACCGCCCCCGCGGCGACATCCTGAGCGCCGACGGCGAGGTGCTCGCCACGTCGGTCGAGTCGACCGACAACACCGACTTCGAGTTCCAGCGGCTGTACCCGCTCGGTGGCCTCACCGCGCAGGTCGTCGGCTACCAGTCGTTCGTCGTCGGCAACACCGGCATCGAGCGCACCTACAACGACGACCTCGCGGGTCGCAGCCCCGAGCTGAAGTCGCTCGGCGACTTCCTGCGCGGCGAGGAGACCACCGGCACGGTCGTGCTCAACCTCCGGACCGCGGTGCAACGGGTCGCTGCCGAGGAGCTCGGCGACCAGCGCGGCAGCGTGGTCGTGCTCGACGTGCGCACCGGCGGGGTCGTCGCGATGTACTCCAACCCCACCTATGACCCCCAGCCCCTGGCCGGCCACGACACCCAGGCCGTCAGCGACTACTTCGCCCTGCTGTCGGCCGACCCGGCCAAGCCCGACCTCCCGCGTGCCTACCGCGAGATCTACCCGCCGGGCTCCACGTTCAAGGTCGTCACCAGCGCAGTCGCGTTCGACACCGGCACCGCTGCCCCCGACACCGTCTACCCCACGTTGAGCGCGCTCGACCTGCCGCTCACGTCGAACGAGCTCCGCAACTTCGGCGGCGCCACCTGCGGCGGCACGGTGTTCGAGAGCTTCGTGGTGTCGTGCAACACCACGTTCGCCCAGATGGGCCTCGACCTCGGCAACCTGTTCCCGCCCGGGCTCGAGGAGTTCGGCGTCGAGGGGGAGGCGCCACCGCTCGACGTCTACCCCGGCGCCGTGCGCAACACCGGGCTGGAGGGGGCCGACTTCGAGACCGACGCCCCGCAGTTCGCGTTCGCCGGCATCGGCCAGGGAACCGTCGCCACCAGCCCCCTCACAATGGCGATGGTCGCGCAGTCGGTGGCCAACGGCGGGGTGATGCTCGAGCCCCGGGCGGTGAAGGAGATCCGCGACCAGAAGGGCACGGCGGTCCAGGACTTCACGGCCACCCGCTGGAAGACGGCGATGACCCCGGCCACCAGCCTCAGCCTCACCGCCATGATGCGGGCGGTGGTGGAGCGCGGCACCGGCACCCGGGCCCAGCTCGCCGGGGTCGCCGTGGCCGGCAAGACCGGCACCGCGCAGAACTCGACTGGGGACCCCCACGCCTGGTTCATCGGCTTCGCCCCGGCCGACGCGCCTCGGTACGCCGTGGCCGTCCTCGTCGAGAACGGCGGATCCACCGGGAGCGAGGCCACCGGAGGTGCGGTCGCCGCTCCGATCGCCGCCCGGGTGCTCGAAGCCGCCCTCGCCCCCTGACGCGGCCCGACGGCCGACCGCGCGGGGTCGCGACCGGCCGGCGACGATCCGCGTGCCACGGAATCGCCGGATCCCGCCGGTAGCGTGGGCCGTCGAATGGCGCAGGTGGGCGATGTGTTCGCCAATCGGTACGAGATCGAACGCGAGTTGGCTCGCGGCGGGATGGCCGACGTCTATCTGGCCACCGACCGCCAGCTGCGCCGCAAGGTCGCGGTCAAGGTGCTGTTCCCCGAGTTCGCCCGCGACCCGAGCTTCGTCGAGCGGTTCCGCCGCGAGGCCCAGAACGCCGCGAGCCTGAACCACCCCAACATCTGCGCCGTGTACGACTGGGGCCAGGAGCGGGGCACCTACTACATCGTGATGGAGTACGTGGAGGGTCGGTCCCTGCGTGACATCATCCGGGCCGAGGGGCAGGTCCCCGCGGTCGCGGCCGCCCGCATCGCTGCCGAGCTGGCCGACGCGCTCGCCTTCGCCCACCGGCGCGGCGTCATCCACCGCGACGTGAAGCCCGGCAACGTGCTCATCACCGGCACCGGCCAGGTGAAGCTCACCGACTTCGGCATCGCCGCCAACCAGTTCGACGCCAGCCAGGGCCTCACCCAGACCGGCGCGGTCATGGGCACCGCCACCTACTTCTCCCCCGAGCAGGCCCAGGGGCACCCGGTCGACGGCCGGTCCGACGTCTACGCGCTCGGCGTCGTGCTCTACGAGATGCTGACCGGGGTGCCGCCGTTCTCGGGCGAGAGCCCGGTGGCCGTGGCGATGAAGCACGTGCGCGAGGTGCCCCCGCCGATGACCGTGCGGGTGCCCGACGTGCCGACCCAGCTCCAGGCGATCGTCAACGCGGCGCTCACCAAGGAGATCGAGGTCCGCTACCAGTCGGCCGAGGAGATGCGGGTCGACCTCGTCGACTTCGGCCGCGGCCGGCCGCTCACCTTCGCGTACGAGTCGGGCCACACCGGAGAGGTGCCGATCGAGGCCGCGCCGCCCACCGTCGCCGCCGCGGTGGCCCAGCAGGTGATCCCCGCGCCGCCGACCCGACGAAGCACCGCCAGCATCGTGCTCGCGGTCCTGGGCATCACGGCAGTCGTCGGGGTCCTCGTCCTGATCTCGGTGATCGTCGTCGGGGTCCTGATCGACGCCGACGGCGGCGACAAGGGCGACGTCCCCTCGGTCGAGGTGCCGAGCGTGATCGGCCAGCCGTTCGACCAGGCGTCGGCCACGCTCACCGCCGCCGGGTTCACGGTCTCCCGGCTCGACGACGAGCTGAGCACGCAGACCCCCGGCACCGTCCTCGCCCAGGACCCGACCGGTGGGCGCCTCGCCGACCAGGGCTCGGCCATCACCCTGACCGTCGCGGGCGCCGAGGTCACCATTCCCGACGTCACCGGGCAGACCTACGAGCAGGCCGCGGCGGCGATCCAACGGCTGCAGCTGATCGCCGCGCGCAACAACGTCGAGTCCACCGACAAGGCGCCGGGCACCGTGCTCGGGAGCAACCCGGCCGCCAAGACGAAGGTGCCGAAGGGTTCGACCGTGACCCTCGACGTCGCCGCCCAACCCGGCGTCGACGTCCCCGACGTCACGGGCAAGAGCGAGGCCGACGCGATCGCGACCATGCGGTTCGTGTCCCTGGTGCCGACCGTCGTGCAGTTCCCGGACGACACGATCCCCGTGGGCAACGTCATCGCCACCAACCCGGCGGCGGGCACCCGGGTCGAAAAGGGCTCCCCCGTGACGGTCATCGTGTCGAGCGGGCCCGCCGAGGTCGACGTCCCCAACGTGACGGGCCAGACCACCCAGGCGGCAACCGCGGCCCTGTTCGGCGCCGGGTTCAATGTGATCGTGCAGCAGTCGACCGGCAACCCCCCGGGCATCGTCTACGCCCAGAACCCGACGGGCGGGAAGCTGCCCAGGGGCGGGACGGTCACCATCTTCGCCGGCGTCTGACCCCGCGCGCCGTGGCCCGCCGGCTCTCGCTGCGCACCTGGTACGCCCGGCACGGTCGCCACGACCTGGTGTGGCGCCACACCCGCGACCGCTGGGACGTGCTCACCTCCGAGGTGATGCTCCACCAGACGCAGGTGGCGCGCGCCGAGGCGGCGTGGCCGGAGTTCGCGGCCCGGTTCCCCACGCCGGCGGCGATGGCCGCGGCCGGACCCGCCGCGGTGATCCGGGCGTGGGGCCGGCTCGGCTACCCGCGCCGGGCCCGACACCTCTACGACGCCGCGGTGGTCATCGCCCGCGACGGCTGGCCCGACGACCTGCGGGTGCTCCCGGGCGTCGGTCGGTACACGGCGGCGGCGGTGCGGGCCCAGGCCGATGGCGCCGACGTGCCCGCGATCGACGTCAACATCCGCCGCGTGGTGCAGCGGGTGGAGGGCCGCGTCCTCTCCGAGACCGACGCCGAGGCGGCGATGGTCGCCGTCGGCGCGCCGCTGCGCGGCCGCGACCGGCTCCTCGCGCTGATGGACGTGGGCGCACTCGTGTGCACGCCGCGCGCGCCCCGCTGCGGCGAGTGCCCGCTCTGGGGCCGCTGCGCCACCCGGGGGCCGCTCG
>VGCA01000133.1 GCA_016870245.1 Actinomycetota bacterium
TGGAGTGCCACGACCTCGCCGAGGCGGAGCCCGAGATGCTGCGCGCGCTCCAGGAGCGCTGGTTCGAGGAGGCCGGGCGCTACGGCGTGATGCCGCTCAAGGCCGGACGGGGCATGGCGGTCGGCCGCCCCCACGTGCTCGGCGAACGCGACCGCGTCGCGCTCCGGCCCCACACCACGGCCGTCCCCGAGCCGCTCGCCCCCAACACCAAGCTGCGCCGCCACCAGATCGTGGTGGTAGCCGACGTCGGCCCCGACGACGCCGGGGTGCTCGTGGCCCAGGGCGGGCGCTTCGGCGGCTTCTCCCTCCACGTCGTCGACGGCTGCCTCGAGTACGCCTACAACTTCGCCGGGGTGGAGACCACCGCGGTCCGCAGCACACCGCTCGCGCCCGGGCGCCACGTGCTCGGCGTCGTCGCGGAGCCGAGCCGCGACGACGGCTTCACGGCGATGCGGGCCGCCCTCGTGATCGACGGCGAGATGGGCGATCCCGTCCTGCTCACCCGCACCACGCCGCTGCGGTTCACCCTCCACGGAGAGGGGCTCACCTGCGGCTACACCGACGGCACCCCGGTGACCGAGGACTACGCGGCACCGTTCACCTACACCGGCACCATCCACGAGGCGTTCGTCGACACCTCGGGTGCCGAGCACATCGACGTGCTCGGCGAGATCCAGCGCGCGTTCGTCATCCAGTAGCCGGCCACCCGGTCGGCCCCCCGCACCACCACTGGCACCACATCCACGAGGAGCACCGATGTACCTGACCCACGAAGACCGCGTCGCCATCGAGGAGCTGTACGCCGCGTACAACTTCGCCATCGACGACGAGCGCCCCGACGAGTTCGCCGCCTGCTTCACCCCCGACGGCGTGCTCGACGTCGGCTACGGCGACCCGGTCCAGGGCACCGAGGCGCTCTCGGCCTTCGCTGCGGGCACCAACCAGATGATGCCGGGCATGCGCCACACCGTGAGCAACCTCATCGTGACCGGCCATGACGACGGCGCCACCGGCAAGGCGTACCTGTACACGTACCGCGCGACCGCCGAGGGTCACCAGACGATCGTCACCGGTCGCTACCACGACACGCTGCGTCGGGTCGACGGCCTCTGGAAGTTCGCCGACCGCAGGATGGTCCCCGACACCGCCCCCGACGCCTGAACCACACACCCTCGGGCACGTCAACGCATGCCGTACTCGTCCTTCCACCACTCGGCCCGGGCGAGCTCCTCGGGGGTGGCGGTGCGGGTCGGGTCCTGACCGAGGTCGTCGGGCGTCGGCCCGATGCGGTCGGCGATCGGCGTGAGCGCGTCGAGGTCGAAGCCGTACGCGCGGGCAGCGGTCAGGCCGAGCATGTCGCGCGCGTCGGCGACCGGCACGTCGCAGAAGTCCTTGCGGAGCCGCTCGACGGTGTTGGGCCAGGTGCCCTCGGGGTGCGGGTAGTCGGTGCCCCACATCACGCAGTCGGTGCCGATCACGTAGCGCCGCCGGATCTCCTCCTTCGACATCGTCGAGGCGCCGATGAAGATGTTGGTGCCGAAGTACTCCGAGGGCAGCTTCGAGATGATGCCCTGCATCAGCGCGGCCATCTTCGCCGTGGTGTGGCCACCGCCGAAGTACTGGTCCCACTTCCACTTCAGGTCGGGCACCCAGTAGGCGGCTGACTCGGTGACCGCGAACTTCAGGTCGGGATGCCGCTCGAACGCGCCCGAGAACAGCAGGTGCGCGATGGGCCGGTAGGTCCAGAACACCACCTCGGCCAGGTAGATCCCGATGTGGTCGTTGAACTCCTCACGCGGCGCCTCACCGGAGTGCGTGTGCACCACGAGCCCGGTCTCGGCGCACGCCGCCCACACCGGGTCGTAGCAACGGTCGTTGTACGGCGGGTGGTCGCGCCACATCGTCGGGATCATGATCCCGCGGATCCCGGGGCGCGAGGCCACCCATTCGATCTCCTCCACCGCGCGCGGCACGTCGTGCACGATGGGCACCAGTGCGACGCCGCCGCGCCGCTCGGGGCTCGTCGCGCAGAGGTCGACCAGGAACTGGTTGTGCGCGCGAGCGCCCGCGAACGCAAGGTCGGGATCTCTGATCTCCCCCGCCGACAGCCCCGCGCCGAACGGGGGCGACTCCTTGCCGGTGATGGCGTCGGAGTCGGCGAAGATCACCTCGGCGGCCACGCCGTCGGCGTCGAGCTCCTTGTCGCGCTGCTCGGCGTCGTAGGCGCCCCGGAGACCCTCCTCGTTGTGGGTCTCCCAGTTCATGATGTACTCGTAGTTCATCTTCAGCGCCTCGTCGCGCGACGCCTGGCGCTCCGCGAGGAACTCGTCGAACGCGGCGTGGTACCTGGACGCGAGATAGGGGCGGTAGTCCTCGCAGGCCAGTCCGGCGTGGCAGTCGGACGAGATGACGACGTAGCGGTCGGTCACGGTGGAACCCCCCGGTCCGGTGCGGTCCGCGCAGTCTCGCACGCCTCGGAGCCGGCCGGGGCCTCGGCACGGCGGCGTCGCCACCATCTACCCTCGGATCCAGCCGGAACGACCAGCCGGACCGATCGGGAGGGTTCCCATGGGCTTCATGGACAAGATGAAGGAGACCGCCACCAAGGCCGGTGACGCGGCCAAGGGCGCGGCCAAGGCGGGCCAGGACAAGCTCGAGGAGCAGAAGCTCAAGAAGAAGATCGCCGACCTCCAGGAGGAGCTCGGCGGCGTGGTCTACGCCCAGCGCACGGGCGCGGCCAACCCGACGGCCGACGCGTCGTTCGACGCCTCGATCGACCGTCTCGTCGCGGAGATCACCGAGCAGGTCGACGCGCTCGACTCCGTGGGCAACGGCGACGAGCCCGTCGACGACACGAGCGAGGGCGGTGACGGCGCCTCGTAGCCCGTAGTCTGCGGCGCCATGGACCTCGCCATGACGCTGCCCACGATGGTCCCCCACGGGCGCGCCGACACCCTCGCCTGGTGCCGAGCGATCGACGAGGGCCCGTGGTCGAGCCTCGCGGTCCCGGAGCGGATCACGTTCCCGAGCCACGCGATGATCGTCGAGCTCGCGGCCGCGGCTGCGCTCACCGAGCGGGTGCGGCTGTGGACCACGATCGTCGTACTGCCCGCGCACAACGAGGTCGAGATCGCGAAGCAGATGGCCTCGGTCGACCAGCTGTCGGGCGGGCGGCTCACCCTCGGCGTCGGCGTCGGCGGCCGTGAGCACGACTACCGCGCGATCGGTGGCAACTTCGCGCGCCGCTGGTCGCGCATGGACGAGCAGGTCGCCCGGATGCGCAGCATCTGGGCGGGCGAGCCCCCGTTCCCCGGCGCCGAACCGGTGGGACCCCCGCCGGTCCAGGCCGGCGGCCCCCCACTGATCGCCGGCGCGCTCGGGCCGAAGGCGATCGGGCGAGCCGCCCGCTGGGCCGACGGCGTCGACGGCGCGTGGACGCTCGACGGCGACGAAGCCGCGGTGCGCGGCGCGTTCGACATGATCGAGTCTGCGTGGCGGGCCGCCGGGCGCGACGACGAGCCCCACCTCTCCACGAGCCTCTGGTACGCCCTCGGCCCCGACGCCGAGGACCGGCTGCGCCGGTACGCGTACGACTACCTCAAGGTGTTCGGTGAGGAGGCGGGCCAGTTCGGAGCGCAGGGCGTGGCGTGCTTCACGCCGGAATCGCTGCGGAAGGCCGTCGACAGCATTCGCGCCGCGGGCGCCCACGAGCTGTTCCTCGTGCCGACCACCGACGAACCCGCCGAGCTCGACCGAACGCGCGAGGCACTGGGGATCTGACCTCGACGCGCCTGCGGCGTAGTGTCCGCGCGTGCCCATCCGCCTCGACCGTGACGGTGCCACCGCGCTCGTCGTCCTCGACCGTCCCGAGAAGGGCAACGCGCTCTCGGCGCGCGATCTGCTCCACGACCTCCCCGAGATCTGGGGGACCGTACGCGACGACGCGACCATCCGCGCCGTCGTCGTCACGGGGGCGGGCGACCGCAGCTTCACGAGCGGCGCCGACGTCACCGATCCCGACCTCCTCCGGCGGATCGGCACCGCCTCGGACCAGGCGCCGATGCGCTTCACCGGACGGCAGTTCGAGGTGTGGAAGCCCATCCTCACCGCGGTGAACGGCCGGTGCTTCGGCGGCGGCCTGTGGTTCCTCGGCGACTGCGACTTCGCACTCGCCGCCGAGCACGCCACGTTCGCGAACCCCGGGGTCGGCGTCGGCATGGTGGTGGCGAGCGGTTCGGTCTCCCTGGCGCGGCGCGCCTCGTTCGCCGCTGTGCTGCGCATGGCCGTGCTCGGGCCCCACGATGTGCTCACCGCGGACGACGCGCGTCGAGCGGGCTTCGTCCAGCGCGTCACCCCCGCCGGGAGTCTCCTCGACGCCGCGCTCGCCGACGCCGCGGCCATCAGCCGCAACTCCCCGGCTGCGGTGGAGCAGATGATCCGCACGCTCTGGGCCGCCCAGTCGCTCCCGCTCGACGCCGCGCTCGCCTGCGCCGAGGCCGCGCAAGCCGCCTGGCGCGGCCATCCCGACGCGATCGAAGGGCCCGCGGCACGGGCCGAGGGCCGCGATCCGCAGTGGGCGGCGCCCGAGCCCGGGCCCGGCCGATGACGCGCCCGCTCACGGGGATCCGGGTGCTCGACCTCGCCCGGATGGTCTCGGGACCTCTGGCGTCGCACTACCTCGCGGCCCTCGGCGCCGAGGTGGTCCGGATCGAGCCGCCCGGCGGGGACCCGACCTGGGCGACGCCACCGTTCGTGGGACCGGACGGCGTGCACCGAGGCCCCCGGGGCCCGCAGGACATCCCGCTCGCGCCGCTCCGTCGGGCCCGGGGCAAGCGCAGCGTCGTGCTCGACGTGAAGCACCCGAGCGGGCGGGCGCTGCTCCTGGCGCTGCTGCGCGACACCGACGTGTTGGTCGAGAACTTTCGCCCGGGGGTGATGGAGGCGCTCGGGCTCTCCCGCGCGTCGCTGGAGGCGACGAACCCGCGGCTGCTGCACTGCTCCGTGACCGGGTTCGGGCACACCGGCCCGTACCGCGACCGTCCCGCCATGGACCTCGTGGTGCAGGCCATGTCCGGCCTCATGGCCAAGACGGGGTCCCCCGATGGTCCGCCGGTCAAGTCGGGGGCGATGATCGGCGACGAGCTCACCGCGGTCTTCGCCGCGCTCGCGGTCGTGGCCGCCCTGCGCCAACGCGACCAGGACGGCCGGGGGCGCCTGGTCGACGTGACGATGTTCGAGTCACTGCTCAACGTCGTGTGGGACGAGCCGGTCGACCACTACGAGGACGCCGGCCTCCCCCAACGATCGGGCAACACCGACTTCCGCGCCGGCCCGATCGGCGCCTTCGCCACGACCGACGGCCACGTCGCGATGGTGCTGACGGACGACGCGCAATGGGCCGCGTTCTGCGACCACCTGGGCCGGCCGGATCTGGCCGCGCTCACCCGCGCCGAGCGGAGGGGCGACGTCCTCGCCACGGTCCACACCATCGTCGCCGAGTGGTGCGCCACCCGCTCCACCACGGAGTGCATCGCCGCACTCCGCGACTGCGACCTGCCCGCCGGCCCCGTCGAGCCGCCGTGGATCGGGCGGCACGACCCGCACGTGGCCGCACTCGGCAGCCTCGAGCCGCTCGGCCACGGCGCGCTCGCCGGGCCCACCGGCTTCCTCGGACCCCGCCTGCCGTTCCGCATCGACGACCTGGACCTCGGCACCACGGCCGCCGAGACCCTGGGCGCGAGCACCGACGCAGTGCTGCGGGAACGGTGCGGATGCGACGACGCGGAGCTGGCACGCCTCCGGGCCGACGGCGTGATCGGCTGACCCCTAGCTCTCGGGCTTGTCCGATCTCACCAGCGTGGCGGAGTGATCAGGCACGTAGTGCTGTGTCTCGCGCTCGGGCCGGACGTAGCCCTGGTCGCCGCCGCGGGGCGGGAGGTCGAAGTTCGCCGGGGGCTCGGCGCCGTCCTCGTAGGGGATGCGCGTGAGCAGGTGGGCGATGCAGTTCAGCCGCGCGGCCTTCTTGTCGTCGCCCTCGACGGTGAACCACGGCGACGACATCGTGTCGGTGTGCACCATCATCTCGTCCTTGGCCCGCGAGTAGTCGACCCACCGGAGCCGGGCCTCGAGGTCCATCGGGCTGACCTTCCAGCGCCGGAGCGGGTCCTTCATCCGCGAGGCGAAACGGCGCTCCTGCTCCTCGTCGCTCACGGAGAACCAGTACTTCGTCAAGAGGATGCCGTCCTCGATGAGCAAACGCTCGAAGATCGGCGTCTGGTGCAGGAACAGCTTGTGCTGCTCGGGCGTGCAGAACCCCATCACCTTCTCCACGCCGGCCCGGTTGTACCAGGACCGGTCGAACAGCACGATTTCCCCTGCCGCGGGCAGGTGCGCGATGTGCCGCTGGAAGTACCACTCGGTCTCCTCGCGCTCGCTCGGCACGCCGAGCGCCACCACCCGGGCGAACCGGGGGTTGAGGTACTCCATGATCCGCCGGATGGCACCGCCCTTCCCGGCGGCGTCACGGCCCTCGAACAGGACCACCACCCGCGCCCCGTGCTCACGGACCCAGTACTGCATCTCGACGAGCTCCTGCTGGAGGCGGCGGAGCTCCTTCTCGTAGATCTTCGTGGGCAGCCTGCTGTGCACGAAGCAACGCTAACCGAGCCGTGCCCCGGGACCCGGTGACGGGGTAGGTTGCGTCCGACGCGCACGATCGGGGGGATGCCGTGCACGACCTGGTGATCCGTAACGGCCGCGTGGTCGACGGGACCGGCGCCGCGCCGGTCGCCGCGGACGTGGCGGTCGACGACGGGCGCATCACCGCCGTGGGGCACGTCCCCGACGCCGGTCGCGAGGAGATCGACGCCGCCGGGCTCGTCGTCACCCCGGGGTTCGTCGACGTGCACACCCACTACGACGGGCAGGTGACCTGGGACCCGCTGCTCACCCCGTCGATCTGGCACGGCGTGACCACGGTCGTCATGGGCAACTGCGGCGTGGGCTTCGCCCCCGCGGCGCCGGACCGTCACGACTGGCTCATCGGGCTGATGGAGGGCGTCGAGGGCATCCCCGGCGACGCGCTCCGGGCCGGCATCCAGTGGGACTGGGAGTCGGTGGCCGAGTACCTCGACGCGCTCGAGAAGCTGCCCCACGCGCTGGACGTCGCCGCGCAGATCGCCCACGGCGCCGTGCGCGCGTTCGTGATGGGCGAACGCGGGGCGGCGAACGAGCCGGCGACGGAGCAGGACATCGCGCGCATGGCTGCCATCGTCCAGGCCGGGGTCGCGGCCGGCGCGGTCGGCCTGTCGGTCAACCGGCTCGAGTGGCACAAGGCCAAGGACGGCCGCGAGGTACCCGGGACGTTCGCCGATCTCGACGAGATCTTCGCCCTCGCCCACGCGGTGCGCGCCGGATCGCCCGACGCGGTGTTCTCGACGATCCTCCCCGTCGGCTCGGGTGCCGACCGGGAGACCTGGGACCGCCAGATCGACTGGCTCAGCCGGCTGTCGCGCGAGACCGGCCTGGCGGTGACCTTCCCGTTCGGCGGGTCCGCCAACGGCTCCGACGAGTGGCGCGACCGCCTCGCGCGCCTCGAACGGGAGAACGCGAACGGCGCGCGCCTGTACCCACAGGTCGGCTCCCATCGCCAGGGCCTGCTCTGCGGCCTCCGCACCACGAGCCCGTTCCGGGGCCGGCCCAGCTACGACGCGCTCGCCGGGCTCCCGGTCGCCGAGCGCGCCGCGCGCATGGCCGATCCCGAGGTGAAGGCCGCGATCCTGGCCGAGCTCGGCGCACCCCGGACGACTCGCCTCGCCGAGCTGATGCTCGAGGAGGCCACGGCCGTGTTCCCGTCGTCGCCCTTGCCCGAGCAGGAGCCCGACCCGGCGACGAGCCTCGCCGCCCAGGCCGCGGCCACCGGGCGGGATCCCCACGAGATGCTGTACGACTGGACGATTGCCGAGGACGGCAACGCGCTCGTCCACTTCTTCCTCGGGGGCTACGCCGGAACCCTCGACGCGAGCCTCGAGCTCATGGCCCACCCGATGAGCGTGCTCGGCCTCGGCGACGGCGGCGCGCACGTCGACGTGATCTGCGACTGCGGCTACCCGAGCTTCGTCCTGTCGTACTGGGTGCGCGAGCGGCCCCGGGGGACCCTCCCGCTCGAGACCGCGATCCGGGTGCTCACCCGCGAGCCGGCGCTGCTCTACGGCCTGCGCGATCGCGGCGTGGTCGCGCCCGGCTTCAAGGCCGACCTCAACGTGCTCGATCCCGAGGGGATCAACCCCCACCCCGTCGAGGTCCTGCACGACCTGCCGACCGGCGCCATGCGGATCGTGCAACGCGCCGACGGCATCGTGGCGACCATCGTCGCCGGGGAGGTCGTCCAGCGCGCCGGGGTCGACACCGGAGCCCGCCCCGGTCGGGTGGTGCGGAGTCGATCGTGACCGCGGAGAGCCACCCGGTGGCCCCGCCCGAGACCGACCTCGCGCTCGACGAGATCCGCCTCGGCAGCCCCGACACGTACCTGCGCTCCGACGTCGACGGC
>VGCA01000134.1 GCA_016870245.1 Actinomycetota bacterium
CTCGAGCTCGGCGTAGCGGGCCTGCAGCGGCGCGAGGAACTCGACGACCGCCTCCGCGGTCGCGGTCTTCAGCCCGCCGTAGCCCCCGGACCCGAACTCGGCCTCGAGGTCGGGCACCGGCCGCCCGGTCGCCGCGGCGAGGATCGAGAGCAGGTTCGACACCCCGGGCTTGGCCACTGGGTCGAAGCGCACCTCGGTCTCGGAGTCGGTCACCGCGCTCTTGATCCGCTTGGCGATGGCCTTCGGATCGTCGAGCAGGGCGATCGTGCCCTGCGGCGAGTCGGCCGACTTCGACATCTTGTCGGTCGGCTGCTGGAGGTCCATGATCCGAGCCCCGACCGGCGGGATCGCGGCCTCGGGCACCACCAACGTCGGTCCGAACCGGTGGTTGAACCGCAGGGCGACGTCACGGGCGAGCTCGAGGTGCTGGCGCTGGTCGTCGCCCACCGGCACACGGTCGGTGTCGTAGGCGAGGATGTCGGCGGCCATGAGGACGGGGTAGTCGAACAGCCCGACGCTCACGGAGTCCTTGCCCCGGCCCTTGTCCTTGAACTGCGTCATGCGGTTGAGCTCGCCCATCGTGGCGACGCAATTGAGGATCCAGGTCAGCTCGGTGTGGACCCGCACGTGGCTCTGCACGAACAGCGTGCAGCGGTGAGGGTCGAGCCCGGCGGCGAGCAGCAGCATCGCGGTGCGCCGGGTGCGGGGCCCGAGGTCGGCCGCGTCGTAGGGCAGCGTCATCGCGTGCAGGTCGACCACGCAGTAGATCGCGTCGTGGCTGTCCTGGTCGGCGACCCACTGGCGCACCGCGCCCAGGTAGTTGCCCAGGTGCATGTCGCCGGTCGGCTGGATGCCCGAGAAGACGCGTGCCACGGCCGGGCACGCTACTCGCCGCCACTCGCCGCCTCCTGCCGCCTTCCGCTACCTTCTCGGGTCCCCACGGACCGGACGACGGGCCCGCGCCGCCGCCGAGACGACGGTCAGCCGAGGCCGCGCGGGTCGGGGTGGCCCGACAGGTCCGAGAACGGCGCGGGCATGGCGTCGGCCACCGCGGCATCAAGCAGCGCTCCCATTGCGGCGATGCTCGCGTGGTGGCGGGCGTCGCCGAGCGCGGAGAGGCTCCCGAACGCGGCGTGGAGCCGCCGCACGACCTGGGGCGCGCCGGCGCCGTAGCGGATGATCTCCACGTACCCGAGGCGCAGGAGGTCGTCGAACGTGTCGCCCCGCATGCGGACCCGGGCGGTCCCCGCGGCGTCGACGTACCACTCGGGAGGATCGGGCCGGTCGGCGATGCCCCCGAGGAGGTCGGTGATGCGGTCGATCACCTGCACGGCGGTGGTCGGGTCGTTCACCGCCGGCGACAGGCCGCGGATCGCGACGTCGACGAGCTGGCGCAACCCGAATGCGGGGTCCTCGAGCATCGTGCGCTCGTTGGAGAGCAGGAAGCAGCGCCGGATCGCGACGTCCTGGTCGCCGTCCCTGTCGTCCCCACCGCCCCCACCGCCCCCGCCGTGCACGACCGCGAGGGGCGCGCCGGTGGCGACGTAGCCGCCGACCGGGGCGACGACGTCGATCCAGCCCTCGGCGGCCGCGGCGGCGTCGGCGAGGTCGGCGACGTCCACCGCGTCGAGCACGCCCGGCGACCGGTTGGTGCACACCCGGGTGGCGGTCGCGGGCGCAGGCCGGTCCGCCTGCACCTCCTGCGCTCGGGTGAAGGCGTCGCGGAACACCGGGCGGGCCTCGTCGGCGATGCGCTCCACCAGGTACTGGATGCGCAGGAGCCGGGCGGTTCCGCTCGCGAAGACCAGGAAGGTGACGACCGTCGCCACCATCAAGAGCACCAGGACCGTCAACGACGCGGTGGGCGTGAAGTCGCTGCCCGACTTGGTCCGGATCTCGCCGAGGACGGCGACCGCGAACACGAAGGTGGCCACGAACACGCCGAGCGCGACCTTCGTGAGCCGCAGCCGCAAGAAGATGCGCACGGCCCGCGGCGAGTACTGGCTGCCCGCGAGCTGGATGGCCACCAGCGTGGTGGAGAAGACGATGCCGAGGAAGACGAGCATCCCCGACGCCACCACCGACGCGAGCTGCAGTGCAGTGTCGGGGTCGCGGATGAGGAACTCGCCCCGGATGCCGAGCGCGTCGCGGGAGTCGATCACCGCCGTGACCCGGGCCACGAGGATCGCCGCCAGCCCGAAGGCGAGGGGTACGGGCCACAGCGCCGACGCCGCGCGCTCCGACCGGTTCATCCGGGCGATGTTCTCCCGGGTCGCGACCCGGGCGCGGACCGTGGCCGCCTCGAGCCGCCCGTCGGTCGCGTCCATCGGGCGCAGACTACGCGAGGGGCGCGCCGAGCGCTTCGGTGGTCGCACCCCGGTTCGGGCGGTCGTCCGCGGTACCCTCGGCGGCGATGGGCTACGAGGTGCGGACACCGGTCTTCGAGGGGCCGTTCGACCTCCTGCTGCACCTCATCCTCCGCAGCGAGGTCGAGCTGTTCGAGCTCTCGCTCGCGGCGATCGTCGACGAGTACCTCACCGAGATCGAGCGCATGGAGTCGCTCGACCTCGACGTCGCCACCGAGTTCCTCCTGATCGCGGCCACGCTGGTCGAGCTCAAGGCCCGGCGCCTCCTCCCCGACGTGGGCGGCACCGACCTCGACGAGGAGCTCCTGCGCTTCGAGGCCCGCGACCTTCTGCTGGCCCGGCTCCTCGAGTACAAGACCTTCAAGGACGCGGCCGCGGCGATGGTCCGGCTCATGGCGAAGGCCGACCGCAGCGTCGCCCGGGTCGCGGGCCCCGAGGAGCCCTACCGCTCGCTGGTACCCGACGCGCTCGACCGCATCACGTCCCGCCAGCTCGCGGCCGCGGCCCGGCGGGCCTTCTCGCCCAGGCCCGAGCCCCGGGTCGACACCGACCACGTGGCGCCGGTGCGGGCGAGCGTGGCCGACGCCATCGGGGTGGTGCTGGACCGCCTGCCCGAGGGCGGGGTCGTGTCCTTTCGGGAGCTCGTGGCCGGCGCCTCCGACCGGGTGGAGGCGGTCGTCCGCTTCCTGGCGGTGCTCGAGCTCTACAAGCAGGGGATCGTCGAGCTCGACCAGACCGAGACCTTCGGGGATCTCCGGGTGCTGCGCCTCGAGGAGGTGCGCTCGCTCGACGCGCTCAGCATCGCCGACTGGGACCACGACGTGGAGGGCGCCGCGCCGCCGCCGGTGGCCGCCGCCGACCTCGACCTCGACGCCGGCGTCGTCGTGGCCCGCGCGTCGCGCCCGCCCACCGGCGACACCGACATCGACGAGTACGAGGCGGCCCTGGACGCGGAGATCGACGCCGAGCTCGACGCCGCGCTCTCGGCTGCGCGCGAGAGCGACGAGGAGACCGTATGAGCGGCGTGCGCCGTCCGAGCACCGGGTCCGACGGCCGATGACCGCCGACCACCGTCCCAAGCCGATGTTCCCGGCCCTGCACCGCACCGGCCGGCCCGCGTTCCCGGTGTTCGCTCACGACGTGCCGGTGCTCCCCGCTGCCGACGCCCGCACCGAGGCCGCCCGGGCGATCGAGGCCGTCGTGATGGCCGCGACCGAGCCGGTCCCGGCCCACAACCTCGCCGAGCTCGTCGAGTGCAGCGTCGACCTCGTGGCCGCGATCTGCCGGGAGCTGGCCGAGCAGTACGAGCACGAGCAGCGCGGCTTCGTGCTCGCCGAGGTCGCCGGGGGGTACCGCTTCCAGACCCATCCCGACATGGCCCCCTACGTCGAGCAGTTCGTGCTGGAGGGCCAGCACGTGAGGCTCTCGGCCCCGGCGCTCGAGACCCTCGCGATCGTCGCCTACAAGCAGCCGATCACCCGCGGGCAGATCTCCGCGATCCGCGGCGTCAACGTCGAGTCGACCCTGCAGACCCTGGTGCAGAAGGGCTACGTGCACGAGGTGGGGCGCGACCCCGGTCCGGGCCTGGCCGCCTTCTACGGCACCACCCCGCACTTCCTCGAGCGGCTCGGGCTCGCGAGCCTCGCCGACCTGCCCTCGCTCGGCGACTTCGTGCCGGGCGCCCACGTGGTGGAGGCGCTCGAGCGGGGCCTGCGAGCCGACCAGGACCCGCGCGCCGATCAGACGCTCCTCGAGGCCGCCGACGATTCCGGCGCCGACGCCGCGGCGGACCGGTCGGTCGACGTGGTGGATGCGCCGGTGGGCGACGGGCCCGGTGACGACGCCGCCTGACGACGCGGCGCCCGCGTCCGAGCGGCTCCAGAAGGTCCTCGCCCGTGCCGGCTTCGGGTCGCGGCGGGCGTGTGAGGAGCTGATCGCCGCGGGCCGGGTGCAGGTCGACGGGCAGGTGGCCGTCCTCGGCGACCGGGTCGACCCGATGTCGGCCGCGATCGCGGTCGATGGGGTCGCGGTGGCCTCCCGGCCCGGTCTGGTCCACTACGTGTGCAACAAGCCCCGCGGGGTGGTCACCACCGCGCACGACCCCCAGGGCCGGCCGACGGTGATGGGGCTGGTGCCGCCCGAGCCCCGGGTGTTCCCGGTGGGCCGGCTCGACCTCGACACCGAGGGGCTGTTGCTGCTCACCAACGACGGCGACCTGGCCCAGCTGCTGACCCACCCCCGGCACGGGGTCGAGAAGACCTACCTCGCCGAGGTGGAGGGGGTGCCGAGCCCGGCCGCGTTGCGGCGCCTGCGTGAGGGGGTCGACCTCGACGACGGGCCCACAGCCCCCGCCCGGGCTGCGCTCGTGCAGGCCGCGGCCGGCGACCGCACGACCAGCGCAGTGGAGATCACCATCCACGAGGGCCGCAACCGCCAGGTCCGCCGCATGTGCGACGCGATCGGGCACCCCGTGCAGAGACTCGTGCGCACCCGGATCGGCCCGCTGCACGACGCCCGGCTCGCGCCGGGGGAGTGGCGCACCCTCGAGCCCCGGGAGGTCCGGGCGCTGTACGAGGCGGCCGACGCCGCGGCCGCACCCACCCCGCCGGGTGCGGCGGGGTCTCGCGCCGGTCGGTCGGAGTCCGGCGGGTGAGCGCGGCGCGCGACGCCGCGCCCGCGATCCGGATGACCGGCCTCTCGGTCACCATCGACGGCACGCCGATCCTGCTCCGCCTCGACTGGGAGGTCCGACCGGAGGAGCGTTGGGTGCTGGTCGGGCCCAACGGGGCCGGGAAGACGACGCTGCTGCGCATCGCCGCCCTACGCCAGCACCCCACGACGGGCACGGTCGAGGTGGTCGGGGAGACCCTCGGTCGCTGCGAGGTCCACACGGTGCGGCGGCGGATCGCGTACACGAGCGCCGCGGTCGCCCCCACCCTGGAGCAACGCATGACCGCCACCGAGGTGGTCATGACCGGACGCAACGCCGCCCTCGCCCCCTGGTGGCACCGCTACGACGCCGACGACCGGGCTCGGGCCCTCGCCCTGCTCGACCGGTTCGGGTGCGCGGCGCTGGCCGACCACCGGCTCCCCACGCTGTCGGCGGGCGAGCAGCAGCGGGTCCTCCTCGCTCGGGCGCTGGCCTGCGACCCCGGCCTGGTGCTGCTCGACGAGCCCACCGCCGGCCTCGACATCGCCGGCCGGGAGGAGCTGGTCCGGTACCTGGGCTCGCTCGCCACCGACCCGCGGACGCCGCCGGTGGTGATGGTCACCCACCACCTGGAGGAGGTCGCCCCCGGATTCACCCACGCGTTGGCCCTCCAGGCGGGGGCGGTGCTAGCCGCCGGCCCCATCGGGGAGGTGCTGACCGACGACGTGCTGAGCGAGTGCTACGGCCTCGCCCTGCGCATCGAGGCGGGCGACGGCCGGTTCTTCGCCCGGCCTCGCTGAGACCTGGCAGTAACCTCGCCACCGTGAGAGTCGTGGGTCTGCGCGGGGCCATCACCTGCACCGAGGACACCGCCGCCGAGGTCGAGGCCAAGACCCAGCGGCTGGTGAAGGAGATGCTGACCCGCAACGAAGTGGCCGACGACGACCTCGTCAGCGTGATCGTCACCACGACCGCCGATCTCACCGCCGCCTACCCGGCGGCTGCGGTCCGGGCGCTCGGCTACGACGACGTGCCGCTGCTCGGCGCCCAGGAGGCCACGGTCGCGGGCGGGCTGCCCCGCTGCGTCCGGGTGCTGATCCACTGCTACAGCGCCCGGACCCGGTCGGACGTGCAGCACGTGTACCTGGAGGAGGCGCGCACGCTGCGCGCCGACCTCTCCGAGTGACGACCGGCGCCCTGGTGAACCGCATCGCCGTCCTCGGGACGGGTCTGGTGGGCGGGTCGGTCGGGCTGGCCGCGCGCGCCCGGGGCATCCACGTGACCGGCTACGACCGGGCGCCCGAGCGCGGCGCCCGGGCACTGGAGCGGCGCGCGGTCGACGGGCTCGCCGACGACGTCGCCGGGGCGGTCGCCGACGCCGACCTGGTGGTCGTGGCCGTGCCCGTGGGCCTCGCCGCGGAGGTCGCGATCGCGGCACTCGACGCCGGCGCCGGGCTCGTGACCGACGTCGGCTCGGTGAAGGCCGTCGTGGTCGAATCCGTCGAGGCGCAGCGTCCCGGCGCTGCGGCCCGCTTCGTGGGCGGGCATCCGATGGCGGGATCGGAGCAGGACGGCCTCGACGGGGCCGACGCCGACCTGTTCGTCGGGGCCACCTGGGTCCTCACCCCCACCCCGACGACCGATCCTGCGGCCTTCGAGGCCGTGCGCGACTTCGCGGTCGCGCTCGAGGCCGAGGTCATCGCGGTGAGCCCGCGGCACCACGACGCGCTCGTCGCGGTCGTGAGCCACGTCCCCCAGCTGGCCGCGACCACGCTGATGGACGTCGCCGCCCGCCGGGGCGAGGAGCACGCCACGCTGCTGCGCCTTGCCGCGGGGGGCTTCCGTGACATGACCCGCATCGCCGCGAGCCATCCGGCGATCTGGCCCGACATCTGCGTCGCCAACCGCGACGCGATCGTCGCCAGCCTCGACCACTACCTCGTCGCGCTCGCCGAGGTGCGCGAGCTGGTCGCCGGCGCCGACCGGACGGCGTTGCTCGAGCTGCTCGAGCGGGCCCGGGCGGCCCGACGCAACCTCCCGGTCGGCACTCCGAGCGGGGCGGCGCTGGTGGAGCTGCGCATCCCGGTGCCCGACCGCCCCGGCGTGCTGGCCGAGGTCACCACCGCGGCCGGCGTGCTCGGCGTCAACATCGTCGACCTCGAGATCGCCCACTCGGGCGAGGGCACCGGGGGCGTGCTGGTGCTCGTCGTCCCCGAGGCGAGCGTGTCGGTGTTCGAGGCCGCGCTCACCGAGCGCGGGTACCACCACTCCCGACGGGTGCTCGCATGAGCGAGCGGTGGGCCGGTACCGGCGTCGTCAGGGGGCGAGCGGGGCCCGAGTGGCCCGGCGCGACGCGCCTGGAGCGGGACTGGTGAGCGCGGGGGGCGGACATCTCACCGTGCGGGGCGGGGCCCCGCTGACCGGCACGCTGCGGCTCCCCGGCTGCAAGGGCGTGTCGCACCGTGCGCTGTTCGCGGCCGCCGTCGCCGACGGCGACAGCGAGGTGACCAACCTGGGCACCGGTCGCGACGTCGCGAGCAGCCGGGCGGTGCTGGGCCGCCTGGGGGTCGCGACGGCCGACCTCGGCGCCGGCGGCGTCGCGATCGCCGGGCGGGGGATCGACGCGCTCACGGAGCCGACCGAGGTGCTCGACTGCGGCAACTCGGGCACCACCATGCGGTTCCTCGCGGGTCTGTGCGCCGGACGTCCGTTCCTCGGCGTGCTCGTGGGCGACGCCTCGCTGTCGCAGCGCCCCATGGCGCGGGTGCTCGACCCGCTGCGCGCGATGGGCGCCTCGGTCGACGGTCGCGACGGCGGGCGGCTCGCCCCGTTGGTGATCCGGGGCGGAGCGCTCCGGGGCGGGCGCCACGAGCTCGCGGCGGCGAGCGGCCAGGTGAAGACCGCGCTCGTGCTCGCCGGGCTCCAGGCCGACGGGGTGACCGAGGTCGTCGAGCCCGCACCGAGCCGCGATCACACCGAGCGCCTGCTGGGTGCACTGGGCGCGCCGGTCGAGGTCGTCGACGCGCGCACGACTCGGGTCCGGGCCGGGGCCGTGGCCCCGTTCACGCTCGACGTGCCGGGCGACCCGTCGTCGGCCGCGTTCTTCGTCGTGGCCGCGTGCGTGGTCCCCGGTTCCCACGTGGTGCTCGAAGGCGTGCTCGGCAACCCCGGCCGCATCGCCTACCTCGAGGTCCTCCGGGAGATGGGCGCCGACGTGACGGTCCACGAGCGGGGCGGGCGCCTCGGCGAGCCGGTGGTCGACATCGAGGTCCGGGCCGCGCCGTTGCGGGGCACCGTGATCCGCAGCCGCGAGGGGATCGTCGACGAGCTGCCCGTGCTGGCCGTGGCCGCCGCGTTCGCCGACGGGCCGAGCGAGATCGTCGACGCCGCCGAGCTGCGGGTGAAGGAGAGCGACCGCATCGCCACCTTGGTGAGCGAGCTCGGGAAGCTGGGCGTGGGCGTCGAGGCCCGCCCCGACGGCCTCGCCGTCGCCGGCGGCGCCGACGCTGCGGCGGTGCCCCCGGGGGC
>VGCA01000135.1 GCA_016870245.1 Actinomycetota bacterium
AGGGGGAGGGGGAGGCGTTCCTCGCGGCGGTCGTCGCCGCCTACGACCGGCTCGCCGCCGATCTGGCCTGGACCGTGGTCGATGCCACTCCCGACGCCGACGCAGTGGAGCGGGCAGTCTGGGCGGTCGTGGAGGGGCTGATGCCGTGACGACCGGCGCACCGACCGCCGAGGGTGCATCCGCCGCGTCGGCCGCCGGCGGGTGGGACCGCCTCGTGGGGCAGGACCGTGCGGTCGCGTTGTTGCAGCGCGCGGCCGAGCGCCCCGTGCACGCCTACCTGCTCGTGGGCGCGCGCGGCTCGGGTGTGGAGGACGCCGCCCGCTGCTTCGCCGCCGCCTTGGTCGCCCCGGCCGACGACCGCGTCGCCGACCTCGCGCTGCGCGGCATGCACCCCGACATCGTCGAGTTCGAGCCCGAGGGGACCGGCTTCCGGGTCAACGAGGACGTGCGCCAACGCATCATCCCCGAGGCGTCACGCTCACCCGTGGAGGGGGCCCGCAAGGTCGTCGTTCTCTACGAGGCCGACCGGCTCAGCGCCAACGCCGCGGTGTCGGCCAACGCGCTCCTCAAGACCATCGAGGAGCCGCCGCCCCGCACGGTGATGCTGCTCGTCACGGCGACGCCCGACGAGCTGCCCGAGACGGTGCGGTCACGCTGCCAGCGCGTGGACCTCGCCCCGTTGTCCGACGCCGTGATCCGCGACGCCCTCGCGCGCGACGGGATCGACCCCGACCGCGCCGCCCTGGGCGCGAGCCTTGCGGGTGGGCAGCTGGGCCGCGCTCGGGCGCTGGTGGGACCGATGGCCGAGGTGCGTCACGCGTTCGTGTCGGCCGCTGCGCACCTCGACGGCCGCGCGGGGACCGCGGTCGCAGCCGCCGAGTCGATCGCCGAGGTGCTCAAGGCCACCGTCTCCGCGCTGGAGGACCGTCAGTCCGTCGAGTCGGAGGCCCTGCTCGAGGAGCTCGAGCGGGCCGGGTACCCCGACCGGTCGCGGGCTGCGCTGGTGAAGCGGCTCGACGAGCGCCACAAGCGGGAGCACCGTGCGGCCCGTCGGCGTGCGCTCGCCGAGGGCATCGCCGCGCTGGAGACCGTCTATCGCGACGCCCTGGCCGGGCCCGGCGCCCCGGCCCGCAACGTCGACCGGACGGTGCTCGTCATGCCGCCGACGCAGGCGGCGGCCGCGCTCGACGCCTGTCGGTTCGCCCGGGAGTCGCTCGAGCGGAACCCCAACGAGGGCCTGCTCCTGGAGCGTCTGCTCGTGCATCTGCCGCCCGCGAACGCCTCGTAGGCCGATGAGCCGACGGCGTACACTGCCGGGTCCCTCGCCGGGATAGCTCAGTCGGTAGAGCAGCTCACTCGTAATGAGCAGGTCAGGGGTTCGAGTCCCCTTCCCGGCTCCAGTGCGCCCCGTCCGCTCCGGACGGGGCGTCGTCGCGACCGCCGGCCTTTCGACCGCGGCGCTCTGCTGATAGAACCGGTTCTCGTTCCGGCAGCGTGGACCGAGGGGGGACCGATGGACTGGGATCGCGTCGTCGACGTCGTGGTGGTCGGCTCGGGCGGTGCCGCCCTCGTGGCCGCCACGCTCGCGCACGACCAGGGCGCCGAGGTGCTCGTGGTCGAGAAGGACTCGATGCTCGGCGGCACCACCGCGGTGTCGGGCGGCGGCATCTGGCTGCCCGGCAACCACCACATGGCCGAGGCGGGAATCGAGGACTCGCGTGAGGCCGCGCTCGCCTACATCCGTCGCCTGACCGACGGTCGTGAGCCCGACCCGGCGCTGCTCGAGGTCTACGTCGACACCGCGCCCGAGATGCTGCGCTACCTCGAGGACCACACGCCGGTACGCACCCACATCTCCCCGCTGCCCGACTACTACTGGCCGTGGGGCATCGAGGGGAACATCCCGCAGCCGGCGCGCGCGGTGGAGGCCAACCCTTACCCGGTGGGCACCGAGCTGCCGGAGTGGAAGGACCGCATCGTCAGCCGCGGCACGCTCATGTCGCTCGGCGCGGCGACCACCCTCACCGAGGACATGATGCCGATGACCCCCGAGCTCCAGGCCGAGCTCGACCGGCGCGAGGCCGAGGACATCCGACCCAAGGGCGCGGCCTTCATCGCGATGCTGTTCAAGGGCCTCCTCGAGCGGGGCGTCGAGACCCTGCTGTCCGCCCCGGCGGAGTCGCTGTGCGTGAACGACGACGGCGACGTCGTCGGCGTGCGGGTCGCGCACGACGGGAGTGACCTCACGATCGGTGCCCGCAAGGGCGTGGTCCTCGCGTGCGGTGGCTTCGAGTGGAACCCCGAGCTGGTGCGTACGCACATCGGCTACGACGTGAAGCCGCTCAGCCCGCCCAACAACACCGGCGACGGGCTCACGATGGCGATGGAGGCCGGCGCGGAGCTCGGCAACCTCACCTCGTACTGGGGCACGCCGGTGATGTTCGACCCCGAGATCACGCGCGACGGCGAGCTGGTGCCGCAGTTCGAGTGGGGCCGGGGCGCGCCGTCGTCGATCGTCGTGAACCGCAAGGGCAAGCGGTTCGCCAACGAGGCGCTGCCCTACAACGACTTCCCGAAGGCGTTCGGCGTGTACGACGCGAGTCGGGTGGAGTTCCCCAACGCCGGTCCCGGCTTCTTGATCTTCGACCAGCGCGTGCGCGACGGCCAGCGCCTGCTCTCGATGCACCCGGGTGACCCGACGCCCGACTGGGTGCCGGTGGCCGACACCATCCGCGAGCTCGCGGCGCGCATCGGCGTCGACCCCGACGCGCTCGAGGAGACCGTCGCCCGCTACAACGAGCACGCGGCCCACGGCGAGGATCCCGACTTCGACCGGCACAAGTACGGCCTGATGTCGCCCGGGTTCGTGAAGCCGATCGACCAGCCGCCGTTCTACGCGCTCGAGATCTGGCCGGGGATGCTCGGCACCAACGGCGGGCCCCGCATCGACCGCAACGGCCAGGTGCTGCGCCGGGGCGGCGGGGTGATCGGCGGCCTCTACGCCGCGGGAAACACCGCGGCCAACGTCTTCGGGTGGGCGTACCCGAGCGGCGGCGGCACGATCGGCAACGGCACCGTGTTCGGCTACCTCGCCGGCCGCCACGCGGGCTCCCGCGCCATCCGCCCCGTCTGATCGTCCCGTCTGATCGCCCCGTCTGATCGTCCCGTCTCATCCGTCGGAGGGTGGACCCCGGCTCGGGGCGACTGCACCCGAGGCGCCCGACTGCCGATACTGGGAGGGTGCAACGGACGATGCGACGGGTCGCGGTCGCGACGGTGGCGGTGCTGACGGCGACGCTCGTCGCTTCGACGCCGGCGCGGGCCTCCTCACGAGCGGCGGCCCCGTCGACCCCCGACGCGATCTCCTCGATCGTCGTGCTGGGCGACTCGGTCGCGGCCGGTGAGGGTGCGCGGGACGGTCTCGTCTATCGGGACCGGCTGCTCCTCCCGGGTTGGTCGACCACGGGAGCGGCCACCGACGGCCGTGCGGGGTGTGGCCGGACCGACGCGGCCTACGGCGAGCGGGTCGCCGACGCGCTCGGAGCGCGCCTCACCAACCTCGCGTGCTCGGGGGCGTCGTTCGAACGCGGTGTCGTCCTCGACGAGCAGTTCGACGCGGCCCGGCCCGACCTCGTGCTGGTGACGGCGGGGGCCAACTCGGTGGCCTTCGAGCGTGCGTACGCCTACTGCCTCCTCGCCTCGCTCGGCGTGTCGGCCTCGGAGGCGGAGCAGGTGGTGTCGGCGGCGACGGTGGGCGAGGCGATCGTCACCGGGCTCGAGCTCGCCGCCCGCCGGGCCGTCGGCCGCGGGCCCGCGGCGTCGAACGCGGCATGCACCGCCGAGCGGCCCGGGGCGTACCTCGAGTCCACGGTCCTCGACCGGGCCGACGACCTTGGCGATGCCGCGCGCGACCTGGTGCGCGAGATCCGGACCCGGGGCCGTGCCCTCGGCCGGGTGCCCGAGATCGTGTTCACCACCTACCCCGACCCGCTCCCGCGCACCGCGACCGGGCTCGCCCTGTGCCCCGACGGTGCCGGGGTCGGGCCGGAGCAGCTCGCCTACATGCACCGCCTCGTCGCCACGCTCAACCGCGCGCTGCGCGACGCGCTCGTCGACACCCCTGGTGTGCGGGTGGCCGATCCCGCCCCTGCATTCGCCGGCCATCGGTGGTGCGACGCCGACCCGTGGGTGCACGGCCCGTCGATCTTCGTGACCGATCCGTCGAGTCGCGCGCCGTTCCATCCGACCGCCGCCGGCCAGCGGGCGATCGCCGCCGCCGTGCTCGCCGCGCGCGGCGCCGTGCCCGGGGAATGGCGCGGCCCCGTCTGATTCGTCGCTCCGCTCCGCTCCGCCTTCTCGGGTCGCTCCGCTCCTGCCTTCTCGGGTCGCTCCGCTCCTGCCTTCTCGGGTCGCTCCGCTCCTGCCTTCTCGGGTCGCTCCGCTCCTTCTCGGGTCGCTCCGCTCCTGCCTTCTCGGGTCGCTCCGCTCGCTGGGGTGTGGCCTGCCCGCGTTACGTTCGCGGCATGGACACCGCCGCGATCCGGGCCTCGCTCGACCATCCCGTCATCGACGCCGACGGCCACCTGGTGGAGTTCCTCCCGCTCGTGCGCGACTTCATGGTGGAAGCGGGAGGCGAGTCGCTCGCGGGCGGGCTCGACCGGATGGTCGCGGGCCCGGCCCAGCTGCGGCCCCTCGACGCCGCGACGAGGCGCACCGCGGGCATCAGCCGCACCGGCTGGTGGGGGGTGCCGGCCCGCAACACCCTCGACCGGGCGACCGCGATGCTCCCCGGGCTCCTCTACGACCGGCTCGACGAGATCGGCGTCGACCTCGCGATCCTGTACCCCACCCTCGGGCTCTCGCCGATGGCCCTCGAGGACGACGAGCTGCGGCGCGGCCTGGCCCACGCGTGCAACCGCTACTACGCCGAGGTGTACGCCGAGTACTCCGATCGGCTGCTCCCCGTCGCGATCATCCCGTCGTTCACCCCGGAGGAGGCGCTCGCGGAGCTCGAGCACGCGGTCGTCGAGCTCGGTCTGCGCGCCGTCCTCATCGGCGGGCTGGTGCTGCGCTACCCGGAAGGTCGCGAGGGCGACCGGGCCGCGCGGTGGGTCGACGCCCTCGGCCTCGACTCCGCGTACGACTACGACCCCGTCTGGCAGCGCTGTGCCGAGCTCGGCGTGACGCCCACCTTCCACTCCACCGGCATCGGGTACGGCAGTCGCACCTCGCCCACCAACTACGTCGCCAACCACATCGGCAACTTCGCGTCGGGGGCCGAGGCGATGGCGCGGTCGCTCTTCTTCGGTGGCGTGCCGATGCGCTTCCCCGACCTGCGCTTCGCCTTCCACGAGGGCGGGGTCGCGTGGGCCGCCACGCTCTACGCCGACATCTGCTCGCACTGGGAGAAGCGCAACCGCGACGCCATCGCGCACTACGACCCCCGCAACCTCGACCGCGCCCTGCTCGAGCAGCTCGTGCGCGATCGGGGCCCGGGGGCGTTCGCCGATCGCCTCGACCGGCTCGACGAGACCCTGCCGTTCCTGAGCGACCCCGACGAGGACCCGGCGACCCTCGACGAGTTCGCATCGGCGCTGATCGACGACCTCGCCTCCGTGCGACGGATCTTCACCGAGCAGTACTTCTTCGGCTGCGAGGCCGACGACCCGATGAACGCGATGGCGTTCGACGCGGCGCGCAACCCGGGCGGCGCCCGGCTCCCCGCAGTGTTCGCGTCCGACATCGGGCACTGGGACGTGCCCGACTTCCGTGGGGTGCTGGGCGAGGCCTGGGAGCTGGTCGATGACGGTCACGTGTCGCCCGACGACTTCCGCGACTTCACGTTCGCGAACGCCGTGCGCCTCTGGGGTGGGACGAATCCGGCCTTCTTCCGCGGAACGGTCGTCGAGAGCGCCGCGGCCGGCGTGCTGGGTGTGCCCGCGGCGTGAGTTCGGGGCCGGCTGCGCCGGGCGCGTGCACGGGCCCGGCGGCCGGGGCGGGGTGACCACCGTCACCCGGCCTCACTGGAGGGCCGGCGACGCGCCTGGGTATCTTGGCGCCGTGGCCGATCAGGCGAAGTTCGCCGAGCTCGCGATGGCGTACATGGACCCTCTGTACTCGGCCGCGCTCCGGATGACCCGAAACCCCTCCGATGCGGAGGACCTGGTCCAGGAGACCTACCTGCGGGCCTACCGCGGCTTCGGTGGCTTCCAGGAGGGCACCAACCTCAAGGCCTGGCTCTACAAGATCCTGACCAACACGTACATCAACATGTACCGGGCCAAGAAGCGGCGGCCCGACGAGGTCGACTTCGACGACGCCGAGGACTTCTTCCTGTTCCGGCGCCTCGGTGGGCTCGAGGCCGCCGAGGCCGGCAAGACCCCCGAGAGCCTGGTGCTCGACGCCATGCCGGAGTCGGTCGTGAAGGACGCGATCGACGCCCTCCCGGAGCAGTTCCGGGTGGCCGTGCTCCTCGCCGACGTGGAGGGGTTCTCCTACAAGGAGATCGCCGACATCACCGACGTCCCGATCGGCACGGTGATGAGCCGGCTCCATCGCGGAAGAAAGCAGCTCCAGGCGCGGTTGTGGGACTTCGCCGTCGAGCGGGGTCTCGTCCCGCAGCCGCCGCAACCCGAGGCCGAGCCGGCCGGTTGACCACCGCCGGTTGATCCAGAAAGCGACAGTGGACTGCGACGATGGACTGTGAACAGACGATCCGTCAGGTGTACCTGTACCTCGACGGCGAGCTGACCACCCTCCGCCGGTGGCAGATCACGCGTCACCTCAACCGCTGCCCGCCGTGCCACCACGGCTTCGACTTCGAGCTCGAGCTGCGCCAGGTCATCGCCACCCGGTGCCACGACGAGGTCCCGCCCGAGCTCAAGGCCCGCATCGCCCAGGCCATCGGGCTGTTCGAGCCCGATCCCCCGGCGGAGCGGCCCCGCCTCGTCGACGGGCCCGACCAAGCCTGAGCCCGACCGGACCCGGGCCGGTACCACGTGCATACAATGCCGAGGATCGCCGTCCCAGCCAGGAGGCCCGCGTGAACGTCCTCGCCAACGACCAGTACCAGTGGTTCTGGTGGATCGCACCGATCCTGGTGGTGAGCGTGCTGCTGATCATCGGGCTGCTGTCCGGCGACTACATCCGCCGGGTGATGATCCCCAGGGTCAAGGGTCGACGGGTCGTCGACTGACCGTGACGACGTCGGTCGAGCCGCAACGGGCCCGCACGCCCGAGCCGATCGACTGGCCGCTGGCGGGCCGCATCGCCCGGCGCGTCGCCGGCAACGACCCGCTCTCGCGCTCGTACCTCGCCGCGTCGCTGGAGCAGGACTTCGCCGACGTCTCGGCCGAGGCCGAGGATCTGGTCGCGGAGTTCACCGGTCTGCGGTCGCCGTCGCCCGCGACGGCCAAGGTGCTCGACCGTGCGGGATGGGTCGACGCCAACGTCACCTCCATGCGCCACCTGCTGGCGCCGCTCACCGATCGGGTGGGCCAGCGCATCGCCAAGAGCCCGTTCGCGCCGGTCGGCCGCACGGTCACCGCGACGGAGCTGGGCGTGCTGCTGGGCTGGTTCTCGCAGCGGGTGCTCGGGCAGTACGACCTGCTCGTACCGAGCGACGACGACGGCGCCCCGACCGACGACGCCGTCTACTACGTGGGGCCCAACGTGCTCGCGCTGGAGAAGCGGTTCGCGTTCCGGCCCCGTGACTTCCGGCTGTGGATCGCGATCCACGAGTGCACGCACCGCGCGCAGTTCACCGGGGTGCCGTGGCTGCGGCCGTACTTCCTGTCCCTGGTGGGCGACCTGCTCGGCTCCGTCGACCCCGACCCGAAGCGGGTGGTCGACGCGCTGCGGGCCGCGCTCGAGGAGATGCGGAGGGGGCGCAACCCCCTCGACGACGGAGGGCTCGTCGCGCTGCTCGCGGCGCCGGAGCACAAGGGCACGATCGCGAAGGTGCAGTCGTTGATGACCCTGCTCGAGGGTCACGGCAACCGCGTGATGAACGAGCTGGGCGCCGTCCACGTGCAGGGCCAGGCCCGGATGGCGCGCGTGCTCGACAACCGTCGCCGCCAGTCGGGCATGACCGGGCTCTTCCACAAGCTCGTGGGCCTCGAGGCGAAGCTCCGTCAGTACGAGGTGGGGGAGGCGTTCGTCGCGGCGGTGGAGGAGGCGGGAGGCCCGCGTGCGATCGACGCCGCCTGGCAGGGCCCCGAGTGGCTGCCGACCGCCGACGAGCTCGAGGCACCGGCGGCGTGGCTGGCCCGGGTCGCCTGACTCCCGCGTCGGCCGGCGCTCCGGCGGCGCAGTCGCCCGTCCTCGATCCGACGGTGCTCATGGCGCACCTCGCGTCGACGGCCACGCGCCTGGTGGGGCTCGACGCCGTGGAGTGCGCGCCGGTCGTGGCCTGCTCCGGCGGTCCCGACTCGGTCGCGCTCCTCGCGCTCGCGGTCGCCACGGGGCGGACCCCGACCGCCGTCTGCGTCGACCACGGGCTGCGGGCGGAGGCGGGCACCGACGGAGACCACGTGCGG
>VGCA01000136.1 GCA_016870245.1 Actinomycetota bacterium
GCCCCGCCGACGAGGACGTGCTCACCCTCGCCGCCGACGCCGCCCTCCGCGCCCTCGCCGCCTCCGGGCTCCAGTCCGACATCGTCGACGGCCTGTGGTGGGGCACCAGCCGCCCGCCGTTCGCCGAGGGCCCCAGCCACGCCTTCCTCGCCGCGGCCATCGGCCTCTCGGCGAAGTCGGGCGGTGCGCTGTGCGCCGGCTCGGCCCACTCGGGCATCGACGCGCTGATCAGCGCGGCCGACGCCGTGGCCGCGGGCAGCGCCCGCGTGGCGCTGGCGGTCGCGTCCGACGCCGTGATCCCCGGTGCCGGCACGTCGTTCGAGGAGCGGTCGGGCGCGGGCGCCGCGGCGTTCGTCCTCACCAACGACGACGGCGCCGCCGCGATCGGCGCCCGGGTCACCCGCACGCACCCGTACCTCGACCGCTACCGCGGCGACGACGAGCAGCAGACGCGCGACATCTACGACGGCCGCCTCTTCCGCGAGGAGGTGTTCCTCCCGGTGATGCGCGACCTCGGCCAGCAGCTCGCCACCCTCGACATCACCGCCTGGTCGCTCCCCGACCCCGACGGCCGCCTCGGCGCCGCCGCGGCCAAGACCCTCGGGGCGGGTACGCCGGCGTCGGCCGTCGTGTTCGGTGCCCTCGGCGACACCGGCGCCGCCGCGCCGCTGCTCGGCGCGATCGCCGCGCTCGACACCGCGGGCCGCACCGCGATCGTCGGCTACGGCGGCGGACGCGCCACCGGCGTGGTCGTCACCGCCGACCGCCCGGTGCCCGGCGCCGCCGGCCTCGGCGACGTGCTCGCCGCCGGTCGACCCGCCACGTACGCCGAAGTGCTGCGGTCCCGCAGCATCCTCCGGCCCAACGGCGAGACGGTGGCGATGGCGGTCCCGCCGCAGAGCGCGCAGCTCGTGCGCGGCGCCGACGAGATCCTCGGCCTGCTCGGTGCCCGCTGCGTCGACTGCGGCACCATCAACACGCCGCCGACGATCCACCCGCACTGCATCAGCTGCGGCGCGTCGAAGTTCGTGCTCGAGCCGATCGCCCGCCACGGCGTGGTCCACACCTACGTGATCAACCACACGATGCCCGCGCCGTTCCAGGCGCCGCTGCCGCTCGCCGTCGTCGATCTCGACGACGGCGCCCGCGTCATGCTGCAGGTCGCGGGCGACGGCGCCGACCTGGAGATCGGGTCCGTGGTCGACCTCGTGCTCCGGCGCTACGCGTACGAGCGCGGCGCCCCCGTCTACGGGTACAAGTGCGCGGTCCGCCCGGTCGACACCGCAGCCGACGCATCCGACGCGACCCAGGAGGCCTGATCATGGCGTGGAACAAGGTGGCCGTCGTCGGCGGCGGGCTGATCAAGTTCGGTGAGCTGTTCGAGCAGAGCTACGAGCAGATGGCGTCGGGCGCGTTCGACGTCGCGGTGGCGTCGGTCGACAAGGGCTTCGACCCCCAGCAGGTCGAGGCCGCGTTCGTCGCCACCCAGCGGGGCACGCTCTGGGGCCAGGAGGGCATCGGCGGCAACACGATCCCGACCGCCATCGGCCTCGCCGGCATCCCCTGCACCCGCATCGAGAACGCATGCCCGTCGGGCAGTGACGCGTTCCGGGTGGGGGCGATGGCGGTGGCCAGCGGGGTGCACGACGTCGTGCTGGTCATCGGCGTCGAGAAGATGCGCGACAAGTCGGGTGACGAGGGCCTGCTCGCCCGGGCCGCGGCCGGCCACCCCGTCTACACGCGGGGCGAGACCGCGCCGGTGCTGTTCGCACCGTTCGCCACCCGCCACATGCACGAGTTCGGCACCACGCGCGAGATGCTCGCGTCGGTCGCGGTGAAGAACCACTACAACGGCGCCCGCAACCCCAACGCGCACTTCAAGAACGAGATCACGATCGAGGACGCGCTCAAGTCGGCGCCGGTGTGTCACCCGTTGCACCTCCTCGACTGCTGTCCGCAGACCGACGGCGCCGCCGCGGTGCTGCTGGTCAGCGCCGAGCGAGCCGAGGAGTTCACCGACAACCCGGTATACGTGGCCGGCTTCGGAGTCGCCACCGATCACCCGTACCTCCACGAGAAGAGCACCTTCACCGGGCTGCGGGCCACCACCGTCGCCGCCGAGCGGGCCTACACGATGGCGGGCATCGAGCCCACGCAGATCGACTCCGCCGAGGTGCACGACTGCTTCACGATCACCGAGATCCTCGACATCGAGGACCTCGGCTTCGTCGAGAAGGGCAAGGGTGGCGTCGCCTCGATCGAGGGCGAGACGGCCATCGGCGGCCGCATCCCGATCAACACCTCGGGCGGACTGCTCGCCAAGGGGCACCCCATCGGCGCGACCGGGGTCGCGCAGATCGTCGAGTGCTGGGCGCAGCTGCGGGGCGAGGCCGACGAGCGCCAGGTCGAGATCCGCAACGGCTACACCCTGCAGCACAACGTGGGTGGCCGCGGCTCGGGCGTGTCGGTCATCAACATCCTGACCACCAACAAGTAGGACCGACCGATGATCCGCTACGAGATCGGCGCCGACCACATCGGGCGCATCACCCTCGACCGCCCCGAGGCGAGGAACGCGCTCACGATCGAGATGCGCGACGGCATCGTCGACGCCGTACGCGACGCCCGCCGGAACGACGACGTGCGCGCCGTGCTCATCACCGGCGAGGGCGACGCGTTCTGCTCCGGCATGGACCTGTCGGCCTCGACCGTCGTGAAGGCCGCGGAGCCGGGCTACCGCACCCGCAGCACCGCCGAGGCGCTGCGCGTCGGCGTGCAGTCGTACATCCGCGAGCTGTGGGAGCTCGACAAGCCGACGGTCGCCTGCGTCAACGGCGCCGCGGTCGGGCCCGGCGCCCACCTCGCCCTCGCCTGCGACTTCGTGCTCGTGCACCCCGGCACCCGGTTCATGTGGACGTTCGCCAAGTGGGGCCTCGTCGTCGACGCCGGCGGCGCCTACCTCCTCCCCCGGCTCGTCGGCCTGCCCCGGGCCAAGGCGATGGTGATGCTGGGCGAGGGCGCGAAGGGCCAGGAGGCCGTCGACCTCGGGCTGGCGTACAAGTGCGTGGAGGCCGACGAGCTCGCCCCCACCGCCGAGGCGCTGGCCCAACGGCTGGCGGCGGGGCCGACCCGGTCCCTCGGCCTGTCGAAGCGGCTCCTCAACGACTCGTTCGAGACCGACCTCACCCGGTCGCTCGACCTCGAGGGCGCCTACCAGTCGCTGGCCGCCACCTCGGAGGACCTCCGGGAGGGCATGGCCGCCTTCACGGAGAAGCGGGACCCGAACTTCACCGGCGGCTGAGCCCCCGCCCCCCACCCGCGACTCCCGGCGACCCAACTACCCCGGGACGCCATGGCCCCATTACGCTCCCCGACGCTCACGTCAGGTGTTCCGTACAGGGAGTCGTTCCATGGGTCTGTTCGACGGCAAGGTCGCGATCGTCACCGGCGCCGGCCGCGGCATCGGTCGCGAGGAGGCGCTGCTCCTCGCCAAGGAGGGCGCGTCGGTCGTGGTCAACGACCTGGGCGGCGCCCGCACCGGTGAGGGCTCCGACGTCGGCCCTGCGCAGCAGGTCGTCGACGAGATCGTCGCGGCGGGCGGCCAGGCCGTCGCCAACACCAACGACTGCTCGAGCTGGAGCGGCGCCGAGGAGATGGTGAACCAGGCCATCGAGACCTTCGGCTCGCTCGACGTGCTCGTCAACAACGCGGGCATCCTCCGCGACAAGATGAGCTTCAACATGACCGAGGAGGAGTGGGACTCGGTCATCAAGGTGCACCTGAAGGGCCACTTCGCCCCGGCCCGCTTCGCGGCGGCCTACTGGCGCCAGAAGGGCAAGGACACCGGCGAGTCGGTCAACGCGAAGATCGTCAACACCGCGTCGGAGTCGGGTCTCTACGCCAACGCCGGGCAGGCCAACTACGCCGCGGCGAAGGCCGGCATCGCGTCGATGACCATCGTGCTGGCCCGTGAGCTCGAGCGATTCGGCGTGCGGGTCAACTGCATCGCCCCGGTCGCCCTCACCCGCCTCACCGAGGACCTGATGGGCCAGGGCAACGAGGAGATGGCGGCGAAGCTCGCGCCGGCCAACATCGCCGCGGGCGTGTGCTGGCTGGCGTCGGACCTCAGCGAAGGTGTCAACGGCCAGGTGCTGAAGATCCAGGGCGGCCTCGCCCAGATCGTGCAGGGCTGGCGGCCGATCACCCAGATCACCTCCGACGAGGCCTGGACGATCGAGGCCATCGACGCGGGCCGCGACACCCTCTTCTCGAAGAGCGACCCCGGCATCCCGCCGTTCTTCCTCAACATCAACGACCCCACCGCCTGACCCGTCCCCGAACCCGGATCCGGGGACGCTTCAGATGGAGCGGTCGGACCAGTGCTGCTCGCGGAGCACGCGCTTGAGGACCTTGCCGTTGGGCTGGCGCGGAAGCTCGTCGACGAGCTCGACGCGGGCCGGGACCTTGAAGTCGGCGAGCCGCTCCCGGCAGTAGGCCGCGAGATCGTCGGCGGTCACCGGCTCCCGGGTCTCGACCACCGCCATCAGCTGCTCGCCGAGCCGTTCGTCGGGCACGCCGAACACGGCGCAGTCGACGACGGCCGGGTGCGTGTACAGCACCTCCTCGATCTCGCGCGGGTAGATGTTGACCCCGCCGCGGATCACCATGTCGGCCGCCCGGTCGGTGAGGAACAGGTACCCGTCGGCGTCGAGGTATCCGACGTCACCGACGGTGAACGCGTCGTCGCGCCACGCGCCCGACGTCTTCTCGTCGTCGTCGTGGTAGTGGAACCGCGCACCGCCCGGCGGCATCACGTAGATCAGGCCGGCGGTGCCCGTCGGCACGTCGTCGCCGAGCTCGTCGAGGATCCGCACGTCCACGCCCGGCCACGGCAGCCCCACGCTCCCCGGCCGGGCGAGCCACTCGGCCATCGAGATGCGGGTCGCGCCACCCTCGCTCATCCCGTACAGCTCGGCGATCTCGCACGGGGCCAGCGCCTCGATGATCCGGCGCTTCACCGGCACCGGGCAGGGCGCGCCGGCGTGCACGATCAGGCGCAGGGACGACAGGTCGAATGCGGTTCGCTCCTCGACCGGCACCTCGAGCATCCGGATGAAGTGCGACGGCACCGCGAAGGTGCACGTGACCCGATGCGTGTCGACGAGGCGGAACCACTCCCGCGCGTCGAACGCCGGGAGGATCACCGTCGTCGCCCCGACCGCGAGAGCGGCCATCGCCCAGCCGCCGGGGCCGGCGTGATACGCGGGACCGGTGAGGACGTAGACGTCGTCGCCCGTCCAGCCCCACAGCGCGACCTGCCCGAGCGTGGCCTGCGATGCGCGCTCCGGGTCCATCTGGCCGTGCACCACGCCCTTGGGTCGGCCGGTCGTCCCCGAGGTGTAGAAGATCGGCGACTGGAGGGTGAGCAGATCGACCGCGGGCTCGGCCGCCGACGCGCCGATCGCGCCCTCGTAGGCATCGCCGCGGCCGACGATCAGCAGCGCGCAGCCGGTGGCCTTGGCCGCCGGCTCGGCGAACTCGAGCAGGTCGGCATGGGCGACGAGCAGCTTCGCTCCGGAGTCCTCGAGGATGTAGGTGAGCTCGTCGCGCTTGAGATGCCAGTTCACGAGCACCACCGGCGCGCCCAGCTTGCTCGCGGCGGCCCAGACCTCGAAGAACTCGATCGAGTTCGGCAGCATGATCGCGACCCGGTCACCGGCCCCGATCCCCCGCGCCTCGAGCGCGTGGGCCAGCCGGTTGGTGCGTTCGTCGAGTTCGCCGAACGTGACCACCCGCTCCCCGAGCACCAGCGCCGGCTTGCCGGGCGTCCGGCGCGCGTGCTCGGTGATGCCGATCGTCGGACCTGACATGCCCCCACCCCCTCGGCCCTCGTGGTCGCCCGGCGGCACCGGCCCCGGTACCGGCGTGGGGCCGTCCGACCGGCGAGGTCGGCGGACCGAGCCTAACAATGACACGCACGTCAGGGAGCGGGGATAGCGTCGGGAGGTGCCGCGCTTCCTCACCGACTCCGAGCACCGGACGCTCGCCGCGGCGTGCGACCGGCTGATCCCGCCCCTCGACGCGCACCCCGGCGCCGCCGCGCTCGGCGTCGCCGACTACGTCGACACGCTCCTCGCCGCCTTCACGTTCGACCCGCCCCGGATCTTCGCCGGCGGGCCGTACTCCGGCCGGGCCGGCGGCGACGCGTCGTTCGACGACTTCCTCGCCCTTTCTCCCCTCGAGGAGCTCGCCTGGCGGACCCGCATCGAGGGCTCCCGGGGCGAGCCCGCACGCGAATTCAACGGACCGGTCGTCGGCTGGCAGCAGCGCTACCGCGACGGGCTGGGCGGGCTCGGGGCCGACTTCGCCGACCAGCCACCCGGCGAGCAGGACCGCCGTCTCGACGCCGACCCCGCGTTCAAGGCCCTCTGCTACGAGCACGCGTGCGAAGGCGCGTACGGCGCCCCCGAGTACGGCGGCAACCGCGGCCTCGCCGGGTGGACCGCCATCCACTTCGCGGGCGACGTCCAGCCACGCGGCTACACCGACGAGGCGGTCTCGGGCCGTGACTGACGCCGCCCACGCCACCCTCGACTGCGATGTCGTGGTCGTCGGGACCGGTCCCGGCGGCGCCACCGCCGCCCACGTGCTCACGCGGGCCGGCCGGTCGGTGATCATGCTCGAGAAGGGACGCAACCACCTGCTGGCGCTCGACGCCCCGTTCGGTCCGCTCGGCCACGTGAGCAACGACGAGATCAAGTTCACCCGGCGGCACTTCCTCGGCCCCGACCCTCTCCTCGAGCCGCGCACCTTCCGCATCGACGACGGTGACGGCGATCGCCGGTGGACCGGCGACGTCAACAACCTGCCGTCGACCGTCGGTGGGGGCGGCTTCCACGCCGACGGCAAGCTGCCGCGCTTTCGCGAGGTCGACTTCCGGGCGCGGTCGGAGCTCGGCCCGATCGAAGGCGCCGACATCGCCGACTGGCCCTTCGGCTACGACGAGCTCGAGCCGTACTACACGGAGGCCGAGCGCCTCGTGGGCGTGGCCGGCGACCACACGGCCAACCCGTTCGCCGCCTGGCGCTCCGGCCCCTACCCGATGCCGCCCGGGCCCGACATGTTCTGCGCCACGGTCACTGCGGCCGCGGCCGAGCGCCTCGGCTACCACCCGTACCGGGCCCCCACCGGGGTCAACAGCATCGAGTACGACGGCCGGCCCGCGTGCAACAACTGCGGGTTCTGCGCGTTCTACGGCTGTCCCATCGAGGCCAAGGGCGACCCGGTCGGCCTCCTGCGGGCGGCGTTGCACACCGGCCACTGCGAGATCCGCCCCGACGCCCACGTCACCGAGGTCGTCCTCGACGCCACCGGGCGTCAGGCGCGGGGCGTGCGCTACCTCGACGCCGCCGGCGACCTCCACGAGGTCACCGCGTCCGCCGTGGTGGTCGCGTGCGGCGCGTTCGAGACGCCGCGGCTCCTCACCCGCTCGGGCATCGGCAACCCCGACATCGTCGGACGCTTCCTGATGTACCACCTGCAGACCCTGGTGCTCGGACTGTTCCCGTTTCGACTCCACGCGCACCGCGGGCGCGCGGTCACGCACCTGATGGACGATCCGATCGTGCCCGACGAGCTCGCGATGGCCGCCGCCCGCGATGCCGGGCTGCCCTACTTCCGCGGCGGGATCGTCGAGCACGGCGGCGCGGGCATGCCGATCATGGAGGCGATGCACCTCCCCAGCGGCGAGATGCACAGCCGGCTCATGCTCGACTCCCCGATGCGCGACTGCATGGCCGCGTTCACGATGCAGGGTGAGGATCTCCCGCAGGCCACCAACCGCATCGACGACGACCCCCGGGTGCGCGACGTGTGGGGCCGCCCCGCCGGGCGCGTCACCTACTCGCCGCACGCCCACGACGCGGCGTGCGCGACCCATTGGGCGCCACGGCTCGAGGCCGTCATGAAGGAGGCCGGCGCGCACACGACCTTCTGGGTGACCTCGCCCCCGCTGCGCGACCATCTGCGCGCCGGTGCCGATCCGACGCCGACCTCCCGGCACGTCATGGGCACCACCCGGATGGGGACCGACGCCCGGATCACGGTGTGCGACCCGACCCAGCGCTGCTGGGACGTCGACAACGTGCTGGTGGCCGACTCGTCGGTCTTCCCCACCTCCACGGGCTACGGGCCCACCCTCACGATCGTCGCCACGGCCCTGCGGGCCGCCACCCTGCTGGCGGGGGGCGACGCACCCCGCACCACCCCGTGAACGTCCGTGCCGGCCACCGCCCGGATGGTGACGGCGGGCACATCGGCGGTGACCGCCGTCACGACCGGCCCCCACGGGGGAGTTTCCCGGCCTAGAATCCCGTTTGCAGGGACGAACCGGCGGATCCGCCGCCGGGTTGCGGGCATCAAAGCGGGAGCTCGACATGGGGGACGACGTGGCGATGAGGCACACGATCGGTCAGGGCAAGGCGGCGCGACACGGGCGCCGCGGCAGCGCCGCGATCGTGGCGGCGGTGGCCGCCC
>VGCA01000137.1 GCA_016870245.1 Actinomycetota bacterium
CCCATCATTCTGCTCCGACAACACCCGCGTGATCGCCGCCGTCAACGTCGTCTTCCCATGGTCAATATGACCAATCGTCCCAATGTTCAAATGCGGCTTCGTACGCTCGAACTTCGCCTTCGCCATGACGTGCTTCCTACCTTGATCGTGCGGTGGTTGATGGGGAGAGTGGGTGAGACCTCGGCACCTGCGGGCTATTCGCCCCGCACGCGCTTGATGATCTCCTCGGCGATCGACTCCGGCACCTGCTGGTAGGAGTCGAACTGCATCGTGTACGTCGCGCGACCCTGGGTGCGCGAACGGAGGTCGGTAGCGTAGCCGAACATCTCGCTGAGGGGCACCTGGGCCCGGACGACCTGCGCGTTGCCACGCTGCTCCATGCCCTCGACCTTGCCCCGGCGAGACGACAGGTCGCCGATGACGTCGCCCATGTAGTCCTCGGGGGTGACGACCTCGACCCGCATGATCGGCTCGAGGAGCACGGGCTTGGCCTGCCGGACGGCCTTCTTCAGCGCCATCGAGCCGGCGATCTTGAACGCCATCTCGCTCGAGTCGACGTCGTGGTACGACCCGAAGGTGAGGATGGCCCGGACGTCGACGAGCGAGTACCCCGCCACGACGCCGCCCTCGAGCGCCTCCTGGATGCCGGCGTCGACCGCGGGGATGTACTCACGCGGGATCACACCGCCGACGATCTTGTCGACGAACTCGTAGCCGCCACCGGGACCGGTGGGCTCGAGGCTGATGACCACGTGGCCGTACTGACCCCGACCACCGGTCTGGCGGACGTAGCGCTCCTCGACCTTCTCGACGGCCTGGGTGATCGTCTCGCGGTAGGCCACCTGGGGCTTGCCCACGTTGGCCGCGACCGAGAACTCACGGGTCATGCGGTCGACGAGCACGTCGAGGTGCAGCTCGCCCATGCCCGAGATGATCGTCTGACCGGTCTCCTCGTCGGTGCGGACCTGGAACGTCGGGTCCTCCTCGGAGAGCGCGGCGAGCGCCTTGCCGAGCTTGTCCTGGTCGACCTTGGTCTTCGGCTCGATGGCCACCGAGATGACCGGCTCGGGGAACTCCATCCGCTCGAGCACGATCGGGTTGCCCGGGTCGCAGAGCGTGTCACCGGTGGTGGTGTTCTTCAGGCCGACCGCGGCGACGATGTCGCCCGCGAAGACGCCGTCCTTGTCCTCCCGGTGGTTGGCGTGCATCTGCAGGATGCGGCCCACCCGCTCCTTCTTGTCCTTGGTGGCGTTGAGCACGCCGGCGCCGGCCGACAGCTTGCCCGAGTAGACGCGGAAGTAGGTGAGCTTGCCCACGTAGGGGTCGCTCATGATCTTGAAGGCCAGCGCCGCGAAGGGCTCGTCGTCGGAGGCCTTGCGCGAGAGGACGTCCTCCTCGTTCTTCATGCTGGTGCCGGCCACCGGCGGGATGTCGACCGGGCTCGGCAGGAAGTCGACGACGGCGTCGAGAAGGGGCTGCACACCCTTGTTCTTGAACGCGGTACCGCACAGGATCGGCACGACCTCGCCCGACAGGGTGGCGGCGCGGATCGCGGCGCGGAGGTCGTCGGCGGTGATCTCCTCCTCACCCACGTACTTCTCGAGCACGTTCTCGTCGAACTGGCTGACGACGTCGATGAGCTCCTGGCGCCACGTCTCGGCGTCGTCGACCATGCCGGCGGGGATGTCGACGGTGTCGTAGTTCTCGCCCATCTGGTCGGACCAGACGAGGGCCTTCATGTCGAGGAGGTCGATGACGCCCTGGAACTCGCTCTCGGCGCCGATCGGGAGCTGCACGAGGCCAACCGTGGCGTCGAGCCGGTCCTTGATCATGTCGACGCAGCGGAAGAAGTCGGCCCCGACACGGTCCATCTTGTTGACGAAGCACATCCGCGGGACGTTGTACTTGTTGGCCTGGCGCCACACCGTCTCGGTCTGGGGCTCCACGCCGGCGACGGCGTCGAACACCGCAACCGCGCCGTCGAGGACACGCAGCGAGCGCTCGACCTCGACGGTGAAGTCGACGTGGCCGGGGGTGTCGATGATGTTGATCCAGGTGTCGCGCCACTTGCAGGTGGTCGCCGCCGACGTGATGGTGATGCCGCGCTCTTGCTCCTGGACCATCCAGTCCATGACCGCCGCGCCCTCGTGGACCTCGCCGATCTTGTAGGTGCGGCCCGTGTAGTACAGGATGCGCTCGGTCGTGGTGGTCTTGCCGGCGTCGATGTGCGCCATGATCCCGATGTTGCGCACGCGGTTCAGGGGTACGTCGCGGATGAGTGCCTTGTCGTCGGCCATCGGTTCAGATCCTCGTCGGTCGTCTTCTCGCGGGGGTAACGATGGGGTGCACGAACGGCGACGGGCGGGGAGCCGGCGGCGTTCGCACGCGCGGGTGGAGCCGCGAGAACGCGGCTCCACGGGTGGTTCGGGATCAGGGGCGAGACACGGCCACTACCACCGGTAGTGCGCGAACGCCTTGTTGGACTCGGCCATCTTCTGCAGGTCGTCCTTGCGCTTGATGGCCGCGCCCACGCCGTTGCTGGCGTCGAGCAGCTCCGCGGCGAGCCGCTGCGCCATGGTCTTCTCGCGACGCTGGCGCGAGTACCCCACGATCCAGCGAATGGCGAGGGTGGTGGCCCGGCGGGGTCGCACCTCGACGGGCACCTGGTAGGTGGCGCCACCGACCCGACGGCTGCGGACCTCGAGGGCCGGGCGGACGTTCTCGACCGCGCGCTTGAGCGCCGGGATCGGGTCGCCCCCGGTCTTCTTCTCGATGTCGGCGAGGGCGTCGTAGACGATGCGCTCGGCGACCGACCGCTTGCCCTCCTGGAGCACCTTGTTGACGAGCTGGGTGACCACGACCGACCGGTAGACGGGGTCGGGGACGAGATCACGACGGGGAGCAGGACCCTTGCGCGGCATCGATCAGCCCTCTCGCTTCGCGCCGTAGCGGCTACGCGCCTGCTTGCGGTTGTTGACGCCCGACGCGTCGAGCGCGCCGCGCACGATCTTGTAGCGGACGCCCGGCAGGTCCTTCACCCGACCGCCGCGCACGAGCACGATCGAGTGCTCCTGCAGGTTGTGGCCGATGCCCGGGATGTAGGCCGTCACCTCGATGCCCGACGACAACCGGACCCGGGCGACCTTGCGCAGCGCCGAGTTCGGCTTCTTCGGGGTGGTGGTGTAGACGCGCGTGCAGACGCCACGGCGCTGGGGGGCACCCTTGAGCGCCGGGGTCTTCGACTTCGTCGACTTCGACTCCCGCCCCTTGCGGACGAGCTGCTGGATCGTGGGCACGCGCGTTGGCTTCCTCTGGAGAAGTTGCGGAACAGAAAAGAACCTGGAGAGCGGAAGGCGCCCGTGCGGGGCCCCCGCCGGGCCCGCACCCCCACGGGGGCGTCGAGGCCGAAGAAAGAGATTAGCCCTCCGGCCCGGTCGGCTGCGAGGCGACCCGCAGCCGGCCCGACCGGAGGAGCGTCCTCGACTAGGCGTCGCCCGTACCGGTCTCCTCGAGCGGCTCGGCCGGCGGCTCGGTCACCAGGTGCAGGCCGGCCGAGAAGACCGACTCGCCCTCGGCCACCGGGGCGGCCGGCGACGAGGTGTCGCGCAGCCACTCCGCCAGGTCGAGGTCCTGGTCGGTGTCGGACGAGTAGAACGGCAGCGGCTCGTAGTCGGGCGCCTCGGTCTCGATCTCCCGGTACTCGAGCATGCCCGTCCCCGCCGGGATGAGCTTGCCGATGATGACGTTCTCCTTGAGCCCGAAGAGGCTGTCGGAGCGGCCTTCGATGGCGGCCTCCGTGAGCACCCGGGTGGTCTCCTGGAACGACGCCGCCGACAGCCACGAGTCGGTGGCCAGCGACGCCTTGGTGATCCCCATGAGCTCCGGGCGGCCCTCGGCGGGCTGCTTGCCCTGCTCGACGAGGCGGCGGTTCTCGTCGGCGTACTTGCGGGCGTCGACCCGCTCGCCGGGCAGGAAGGCCGAGTCGCCGGGCTCCGACACCGCGACCTTGCGCAGCATCTGGCGGACGATCACCTCGACGTGCTTGTCGTGGATCGACACGCCCTGCTCCCGGTACACCTTCTGCACCTCGTCGACAAGGTACTCCTGGGTGGACCGGATGCCCCGGACCTCCAGGATCTTCTTCGGGTCGAGCGACGACTTCTCGTCACCCACGAGCCGCTCACCGGCGGCGACCTCCTGGCCCTCGCGGACCGCGAGGTGGGCCCGCCGCGACACGACGTGCTCCTCCTCGGCGCCGTCGTCGGTGACCACGGTGACGAGCCGCTCGCCCTTCTCGTTCTCGCCGAGGCGCACCACACCCGACGACTCGGCCAGGGTGGCCGCGCCCTTCGGCGTGCGGGCCTCGAAGAGCTCGACGACACGCGGGAGGCCGTGGGTGATGTCCTCACCCGCGACGCCACCGGTGTGGAACGTCCGCATGGTCAGCTGCGTGCCCGGCTCACCGATCGACTGGGCGGCGATGATGCCGACGGCCTCGCCCCGCTCGACCAGGTTGCCGGTGGCGAGCATCGTGCCGTAGCACGCCCGGCACACGCCCTCGATCGAGTCGCAGGTGAGCACGGAGCGGACCCGCACCCGGTCGGACCCGGGGTCGGCCGCCAGCTGCTCGGCGTGCTCGTCCTTGAGCTCGAGGTTGCGGGGCAGCACCTCGCCGTCGGCGAGGGTGACGTCCTCGGCCAGGCAGCGACCCACGAGCCGGGTCTCGAGCACCCGACGGTAGAAGGGCACGGGCGAGGCGCTGTGGATCAAGGGCCGCAACGGCTCCGGCTCCAGGTCGACCTCGTCGATCCAGATGCCCCGGGGGGAGTCGCAGTCGTCCTCCCGCACGATGAGCTCCTGGGCGACGTCGACGAGACGCCGGGTCAGGTAGCCGGAGTCGGCGGTCCGGAGGGCGGTGTCGGCCAGACCCTTGCGGGCTCCGTGGGTCGAGATGAAGTACTCGAGGACCGACAGGCCCTCGCGGAAGTTCGACTTGATCGGACGGGGGATGATCTCACCACGCGGGTTGGCCACCAGGCCGCGCATGCCGGCGATCTGCCGCACCTGCATGACGTTGCCCCGGGCGCCGGAGCCCACCATCATCTCGATGGGGTTGAACTTCGACACCTTCAGCTCGTCCTGCATGGCGTCCCGGACCTGGTCGGTGGCCTCCGTCCAGATCTCGATCTCCTTCTGGCGACGCTCGTCGTCGGTGATGATGCCGCGGTCGTACTGCTGCTCGACCCGCTCGGCCTCGGCCTCGAACCGGTCGAGGAGGCTCTTCTTCGCCGCGGGCGTGCGGATGTCGGCGATCGAGATCGTGAGACCCGAGCGGGTCGCGAACTCGAAGCCGAGGTCCTTCAGGTTGTCGAGGCTCGTGGCCACCTCGGCCCGCGAGTAGTTGACCACCAGATCCCCGATGACGTCGGTGAGGTCCCGCTTCTTCAGCACCTTGTCGACGAACGGGAAGCTGCTCGGGAACGCCTCGTTGAACAGCAGCCGCCCGAGGGTGGTCTCGACCAGCACGCGGTCGTCGCGACGCTTGATCACGATCGAGGCGTTGCCGGAGTCGGTCCAGGCCCAGGCGCCCTCGTCCCACACCATGCGGGCCGGGAAGAGCTCCTCCGGGAACCGGTCGACCGGCATCCACACCTTGATCTTGGCGTGGACGGCGACGCCGTCGACGATCTCGTCCTGCGCGGCGAGGCGCTGGTCGTAGGCCAGGCGGGCCTCGTCGAGCGACGAGAACGACCGACCCTCACCCGCGGCGCCCTCCACGTGCTCGGAGAGGTAGTAGGCGCCGATGATCATGTCCTGGGTCGGGACCGCGATCGGACGACCGTGCGCCGGCGACAGGATGTTGTGCGCCGACAGCATCAGCAGCCGGGCCTCGGCCTGGGCCTCCGACGACAGCGGCAGGTGCACGGCCATCTGGTCGCCGTCGAAGTCGGCGTTGAACGCCGCACACACCAGCGGGTGGATCTGGATGGCCTTGCCCTCGACCAGGACCGGCTCGAACGCCTGGATCCCGAGCCGGTGCAGCGTGGGGGCCCGGTTCAGCAGGACCGGGTGCTCGCTGATGACCTCCTCGAGCACGTCCCAGACCTGCGGGCGGGCCCGCTCCACCATCCGCTTCGCGGACTTGATGTTCTGGGCGTACTCCAGGTCGACGAGGCGCTTCATCACGAACGGCTTGAACAGCTCGAGCGCCATCTGCTTGGGCAGACCGCACTGCTGGAGCTTGAGCTGCGGTCCGACGACGATCACCGAACGGCCCGAGTAGTCGACCCGCTTGCCGAGCAGGTTCTGGCGGAACCGGCCCTGCTTGCCCTTGAGCATGTCGGAGAGCGACTTGAGCGCCCGGTTGCCGGGCCCCGTCACCGGGCGGCCGCGGCGGCCGTTGTCGAACAGCGCGTCGACGGCCTCCTGCAGCATGCGCTTCTCGTTGTTGATGATGATCTCGGGGGCGCCGAGGTCGAGGAGGCGCTTGAGCCGGTTGTTCCGGTTGATGACCCGGCGGTAGAGGTCGTTGAGGTCGGAGGTCGCGAACCGGCCACCGTCGAGTTGCACCATCGGGCGCAGGTCGGGCGGGATCACCGGCACCGCGTCGAGGACCATGCCCATCGGCGAGTTGATCGGGCGGCCGTCCTCTCCGAGCTTGTTGAACGCGGAGATGACCTTGAGACGCTTGATCGCCTTGGCCTTGCGCTGGCCCTTCGACGTGGCGATGGTCTCCTTGAGGAAGAGCTCCTCCTCGGGCATGTCGAGGCGCGAGATGAGGTCCTTGACGGCCTCGGCGCCCATGCCGCCGGCGAAGTACTCCTGGTAGCGGTCGGTGACCTCGCGCCAGATGCGCTCGTCGTCGACGAGCTGCTTCGGGGCGAGGGCCTTGAAGGTGTCCCACACGGCCTGGAGGAAGTCGCGCTCGGCCTCCATGCGGGCCCGCAGGTCCTCGAAGTCGCGGTTGCGGCCCTTCTCGGCCCGCTCGAGGTCGACCTTCTTGCCGCCCCGCTCCTCGATCTCCTGGAGCTCCTTCTCGTACTCCTCGTCACGGGCCCGCAGCCGCAGCTCCAGGTCCTTCTCGACGTCGGCGATCTCGGCGCGGATCTCGGCCTCGAGCTCGGGGAGGTCCTTGTGCTTCTTCTCGTCGTCGACCCAGGTGATCAGGTGCGCGGCGAAGTAGATGACCTTCTCGAGCGACTTCGGCGCGATGTCGAGCAGGTAGCCGAGCCGGCTCGGCACGCCCTTGAAGTACCAGATGTGGGTGACCGGCGCCGCGAGCTCGATGTGGCCCATGCGCTCCCGACGGACCTTGGACCGGGTCACCTCGACGCCGCAGCGCTCACAGACGATGCCCTTGAACCGGACGCGCTTGTACTTCCCGCAGTAGCACTCCCAGTCCTTGGTCGGACCGAAGATCTTCTCGCAGAAGAGCCCGTCCTTCTCCGGCTTGAGCGTGCGGTAGTTGATCGTCTCGGGCTTCTTCACCTCACCGTGCGACCAGGCGCGGATCTGCTCCGCCGTCGCCAGCGAGATCGTCATCCGGGCGGACTCGTTCACGTCCTGCACAAGGGCCTCGTTTCGCGGGGTGTCGTCGTCGTTCGCTGCGGGCGCGGTGCGGTCAGAAGCGGGCGGTCTCTCGGGCTGCGTCCTCCTCGTCGGAGCCGCGCTCCGGACGGGAGAGGTCGATGCCGAGGGACTCGGTGGTCCGGAACGCGTCCTCGTCGAGCTCGCGGATCTGGACCTCCTCGCCCGCCTCGTTCATCACGCGGACGTTGAGGCAGAGCGCCTGCATCTCCTTGATGAGCACCTTGAAGCTCTCGGGGATGCCGGGCTCGGGGATGTTCTCGCCCTTGACGATCGCCTCGTAGACCTTGACCCGGCCGAGGACGTCGTCGGACTTGATGGTCAGGATCTCCTGCAGCGCGTACGCGGCGCCGTAGGCCTCGAGCGCCCACACCTCCATCTCGCCGAAGCGCTGGCCACCGAACTGCGCCTTCCCGCCCAGCGGCTGCTGGGTGATCATCGAGTAGGGGCCGGTCGACCGGGCGTGGATCTTGTCGTCCACGAGGTGCGACAGCTTCAGGATGTACATGTAGCCGACGGTCACCGGGTTGTCGTAGGCCTCACCGGTGCGGCCGTCGTAGAGCTGGGCCTTGCCGTCGACGCTCACGAGCCGGCTGCCGTCGGCACCGTCGGGGTTGAGCCGGGTGAACAGGGCCTCGATCGTGCCCTGGCTGCCCGAGGCCTCGACCTCGTCCCAGTGCGCGCCGTCGAACACCGGGCTCGACACCCACACCGCCGGGTCGGTCACGGGCCGGGTCTTGCGCGCGGTGGCCGCCGGGCGGGCCTTGTCGCCCCATCCGTGCATGGCGGCGTACCCGAGGTGGGCCTCGAGCACCTGCCCCACGTTCATCCGGGACGGGACACCGAGCGGGTTGAGCACGATGTCGACCGGGGTGCCGTCGGCGAGGAAGGGCATGTCCTCGACCGGGAGGATCTTGGAGATGACCCCCTTGTTGCCGTGG
>VGCA01000138.1 GCA_016870245.1 Actinomycetota bacterium
GCGCTCGCGGAGGAGCTCCTGTTCCGGGGGGCCGTCCTCGGCGCGTGGCGACCCGTGATCGGCACACCCGGCGCCGTGGCCGTCTCGTCGCTGGCGTTCGGCGTGTGGCACGTCCTACCGGCGCTCGAGGCCCACGCGCACAACCCGGCCGGGGCCGACCTCGCGGACCGGGTCGGCGGACGCCCGACCCACGTGGTCGGCACCGTGGCCGCCACCGCCGTCGCCGGGGCCGGGTTCGCCGCGCTGCGCCTCCGCACCCGCAGCGTCGTCGCGCCCGCGCTCGTCCACGCCGCCGTGAACCAGGCGGGCTACCTGGCCTCCTGGTGGGTCCAGGGCCGGGGTGCTCAGGCCTGAGCGTCCCGGGCGCCGGCTCCGCCCGCCGCGGCGAAGTCCTCGGCCGCGATGCGGGCCACGACCTCCTGGAGGCGGGCGTCGGGGTCCTCGCCCCGCTCCCGGGCCTCCCGGTAGAGCACCTCGACCACCCGGGCCGCCATGCTCTCGCCGAGCCCGCCGTGCTCGTCGATCCACCGGGTCCGTTGCAGCTCCCGGTCCTCGAGGAACTGCTGGAGCGCGTCGAGCTGTCCCGCCGCCGCACCGATGCGCAGCACGGCGTCGAACATCGGCACCAGCGAGCCGCGGTAGTCGTGACCGGTGTCGTCGAACGTGCCCGCGGTGACGTTGGTGGAGTTCTTCATGTCGACCAGGACCTGGAGGAACGTCGTGGTGGGCATCCACGTCATCCCGGCCGGCACCTCGACCGCCCGCTGCTCGCGGTCGGCCAGCCACGACGGCTCCTGGATCGCGAGGGGCGGACCGAACAGGGCGACGCCGTCGTTGTGGTGGGTGACCATCACGTACCGCGCCCGCTCGCGGGCCGCGGGTGCGAGCGCCTCCCACTCGCCGATGCCCGACACCACCGCGATGGTCGACGGGTCGACGTCGGCCCGGGCGTCGAACAGCACCCGCTCCTTCCACTTCGAGAAGTACGGCGTGCCGATCCAGATCGCGTAGTCGATGCCGGTCTCCTCGAGGCCGTTCGTGCCCCGGTCCTTGAACGCGTCCTGGCTCGCCCACGAGCCCAGGCTCTCGCCGAACAGCACGACCTTCGGACGCTCGCCCTCCGGGATGCGCGCCAGGCGCTCGCCCAGCGCGGCGAAGAACGCCCGGTAGGCGCGCCGCCCGTAACGCACCCGGTCGAGCGACAGGACCGACGGACGGGCCGAGTACTGGATCGAGCAGGTGGCGCAGTCGCCCCGGGTGAGCACCTCGAACGCGCCGGATGCCGCGTAGTTGAGGTAGCCACTCCCCGTCGGGCACATGATCATCAGCCACCCGCGGTCGAACGCGCCGGTGCGGTCGAGCTCGTCGATCAGGAGCTTCACCCGCGCCTCGTCGTCACCGCCCGCGCTGGCGAGGCCCACGTAGGCCCGGATCGGCTCCTCGCGGGCCGGCTCGCCGAGGACGGCCTCGATCTGCTCGCGGGTGGTGACCGTCCACACGAACCGGCGGCCCTGGCGCGACAGCGTGGAGAAGTCGACGAGGCTCTCGTGGCTGCCCGACAGCAGCGGGTTGGGCGGCGGGATGTCGAACGCGGCCTCGAACCCGGTCTCGCCGTGCTCGATCTTGCCGAGCGTGCGCTCGACCATGGTCTTCGCCCCGTACCCGAGCGCGGCCAGCGTGGCCAGGTGCCCGACCGGGCGCCACATCGCCTCGTGGCCCGGGAGCACCCGGGCCACCGCGGCCCCGACCGCGTCGGCGACCTTGTGCTCGACGATGCCGACGCCGGTCAGCGCCGCTGCGGTGCCCAGCCCCATGCCCAACGCCTTGAGCCGCTGGTCCTCCGGACCAGGGACGTCGACGGTGGCGTTGACGGCCTCCACCGCGTCGGACGCGCCGGCGGCCACCGACGCCGCACCTTGGCCCTTGAGCCGACGCGCGACCTCGACGCCCATCACGGCGGCGCCGGCCGCGGCGACCGCGGCGGGGAACCACCGCGACCGTCCGGCCCGCTTCGCCTGCGCGATCTCGACCAGTCCCACGCTCACCGCGCCCGCCGCGCCCGACTGGGCCAGCCAGTAGCCGCCGGTGCGCACCCCGGCCCGGGTCAGCGGCTCGCGGTGGCTCAGGGGGACCAGGGCCTGGGTGGCGAGGCCGGCGACCATCGCCACGGCGTCGAGGCCGAGCGTGGTGCGATGACGGGTCGACCGGTCGGCGCGGCCGGCGGCCACCCACGAGAGTGCCTGCACCGACTCCTGCACCAGCTCGGCGATCGCCGTGTTGATGCTGAACGACAGCCCCGTGATGATCGCCTGGTCCGACGTCGCACGCGGCATGAGCGTTCGCTCGAACGTGAACGGCAGGTCGGCGAGGGCGACGAGGCGACCGGCACGGCCGGCCGGCTTCAGGAGCGTGACACGACCAGGCATTGGCCCATGATGTCAGTGCCGGGTCACCACTCCAAGCGGAGGTCGACGGCCTGGCGGATGGCCGGCGAGAAGTGGAGCTCGACGTCGTCCTGGATCCGGTACTCGGGGATCCGCTTGTGGAACTCCTCGATCGCCACCCGCAGCTCCATCCGGGCGAGGTGCGAGCCCAGGCACCGGTGCGGACCCGCGCCGAACGCCACGTGCCGGTTCTTCTCGCGGGCCAGGTCGACCGACTCGGCGTCGGGGAACTCGTCGCCGTCGGTGTCGGCCGCACCGATCAGGATCACCGCGGTGTCGCCCGCCTTCACCTCCACGCCGCCGATCGTGGCGTCCTGGGCGATGATCCGCGGCACCATCACCACCGGCGTCTCGGTGCGCAGCAGCTCCTCGACCACCGCGTCGAGCAGCGTCGGGTCGTCGAGCAGCGCCTGGCGCCGGTCGGTGTGCGTGGCCAGGTAGGCGATCATGCAGTCGAGGGTGGCGGTCACCGTGTCGAGCCCACCGAGCATCAGCAGGTGGCACATGCCCAGCTGCTCGCCCCGGGTGAGCGGGCGCCCGTCGACCTCGCCCACCGCGATCCGGGACATGAGCCCGCCGTCGGGGTTGGCCGCCTTCTCGTCGAGCGCCCGGTCGAAGTAGGCCTGGATCTCCCCACCGACGCGGTCGCGGATGCGCCGGGCCTCCTCCATGTCGTCGGTGTCGGGCCGGATGGTGTCGTCGCGCCACTGGAGGAACTGCGGGAGGTCGTCCTGCGACATGCCCATCAGCCGGAGGAAGATCGCCGACGGCAGCGGCGTGGCGAACTCCTCGTGGAAGTCACAGGTGCCCCGCTCGGCGAACCCGTCGACGAGCTGGTTGACGAGGGCGCGCACGTCGGGTTCGAGCGCCTTCATCCGCGCGGGTGAGAACTCGGGGTCGAGCATGCGCCGGTACTTCGCGTGCTCCGGCGGGTCGACCTGGAGCGGGATGAGCGGATGCTCCTGACCGACGTTGACCGCGCCCGGCGCCGACGAGAACACCTCGGGGTGCCGCAACGCCCACATGACGTCCTCGTAGCGGCTGACGTAGACGGTGTGCCCGTCACCGCCGACCCAGCCCACCTCACGCGAGACCGGGCATTCGGAGCGGATCCGGGCGTAGGTCTCGTGGGGCCGGTCGGCCGCCTCCTGCGTGAAGAGGATCGACGCGACGTCGGTCATGGGGTGCCTCCTGGCTGGGGGAGATCGCCGGGCACGCACCCGCGATCGGGATCGAGATCGGGCACGCACAGCGCGCGTCCGCAGAACCGCCAGAGGTGCGCGGCACACTCGTCGGCGGCGGCCCGGCCGAACGACACCGTGTGTATGCCGTCGAGCACGAGGGAGAACACGGTCTCGGCGTCGCGCCGAGGGTCGTCGCTCACGGCCGCGCCGGCGGCGGCCGCGGCGGCGATCGTCGCCCCGATCCGCTGCACGATCGGCGCGAGGGCGGCCGCGAGGTCGTCGGGCCGCTCCTGCGAGAGCCGACGGTGCTCCGAGACGAGCACCCGCGCGTAGCCCTCCGCGCCCGGCAGGGTGCAGAGGTCGAGCAGCCCGGTGACGCACGCGTGGAGGCGGCCGGCGTGGGTCGGCTCGGTGGCCACCCGGTCGGCGAGGATCGTCGCGCCGAGCGCGGAGTCCTCCGCGAGGAGCGCCACGAGCAGGTCGTCCTTGCTCGTGAAGCAGCGGTAGAAGCCCTTGAGGGACGAGCCGGCCCGGGCCGCCACCTCGTGCACGGTGAACGCCGAGCTGTGGCGCTCGTCGGCGAGGTCGCGGGCCGCGGCAACCAGCCGGGCGGCCCGCTCCATCGACCGCGCCCGGGCGGTCGAGAGCGGCGCCCCCTCGCTGACGGCGGGTTCGGAGAACATCGTTCTCCATTCTTCCACGCCGGCCACCCGCCCCGCACGCGGGTCACCCTTCCGCCCGAGGGTGGGGCCGCGCGGGCCCCGCGTTCGTGCGGCTACGCCATCGCCTGCTGCCGACGGGCCCGAGCCCCACCGGTGTAGGTGGTGATGTCGACGACGAACGCGAAGATCACGATGAACCAGCCGAAGCCGGTCACTCCCTGGACCGGCGCGTAGGCGACCGCCCACGCGAGCGTCGTCCACGGCAGGAAGAAGAAGCCGAGCAGCGGCACCCAGAAGGAGTTGAACGCCGCGTCCATGCGCGGGTTGTCGAACAACCAGACCAGGAAGATGGCGAGCCGCGGCGACAGCGCTGCGGCGAGGAAGACGATGCATCCGCACATGGCCCCGAGCGTAGGCCAGCCCGACCGAACGCGACCAGATCGCCCCGCCGGCCTCTTCCCCCTCGGGCCGCCCGACGACCGGCCGTAGATTCGCCAGCATGATCTGCGTGTTCGCGGGCTCCGCCGCCGGAGTTCCCGACGAGGACCTCGCCCTCAGCGCCCGGGTCGGCGCCGTGTTGGCGGCGAACGGCCAACCGGTGGTCTACGGCGGCGGCAGCACCGGCTGCATGGGCGCGATGGCCCAGGCCGTGCTCGACGCCGGCGGCCGCGTGATCGGCGTGGTGCCCACCGGCCTCTTCTCGCCCGAGGACCTCCATGCATCGGTCGAGCTGGTCGAGACCGACTCGATGCACCACCGCAAGCAGGTGATGCTCGAGCTGGCCGACGCGTTCGTGGTGCTCCCGGGCGGTCTCGGCACCTTCGACGAGGTCGGCGAGGTCCTCACGTGGGCCCAGCTCGGCATCCACGACAAGGTCACGGTGTTTGTGGACCCCGACGGCTTCTGGGCCGGGCTGCTCGACTGGATCGACCACGCGGTCGTGCGCGGCTACGTGTCGGTGCCGAGTCGCGACTTCTTCCGCGTGGTGCCCGACGCCGACGACGTGCTCGCCGCGATCGAGGCCTTCGTGGCGCCGCGCGCGACCCGCGGTCCACTCACCCCCGACCAGGCGTGAGCTACCCGGCTGGGGTCTCGCCGTCGTCCTCGGTCTTGAGGTCGCGCAGCATCGCCGCGGTCGTGCCCGTCTCGCGACGCGTCTTCTTGACCGTGTGGTACCCGGTGTCCACGTCGGTGGCCTTCGCCCGCAGCGCGCCCACCGTGCTCTCCTCGCGCGGCATCACCGAGAACGGGTCGAAGCTGTAGATCCGCATCGCGTTGAGGTGCGTCATCTTGTCGATCTCGTCGTCGGGCACGTCGTCGAGGCTCTTCATCAGGCGCTCCGGCGACGTGGGCCACGTGCAGTCGGAGTGCGGGTAGTCGCACTCCCAGGTGATGGAGTCGAGGCCGACGTCGTGACGGTTCTTCACGCCCGAGAGGTCCTCGATGAAGCACGTGACCACCCGCTCCTGGAACAGCTGGCTCGGGAGCTTGTCGCCGAAGTCCTGGCCGGTCCACGCCTTGTGGTGCTCGTACGTGTAGTCGATGCGCTCGAGGAAGTACGGGATCCAGCCGATGCCGCCCTCCGACATCGCGACCTTGAACGTCGGGAACTTGCGCAGCACCGGCGAGAAGATGAGGTCGGCCGCGGCCTGCACGAGGTTGACCGGCTGGAGCGCGATGAGCACGTCCATCGGCGCGTCCTCGGCGGTCACCACGAGCTGCGACGACGAGCCGATGTGCATCTGCACCACGGTCTGGGTGTCCTCGCACGCAGCCCAGAACGGGTCCCAGGCGTCGGAGTGCAGGCTCGGCAGGCCGAGGTGCGCGGGGTTCTCCGAGAAGGTGACCGAATGGCAGCCCTTGGCCGCGACGCGGTGCACCTCCCTCGCCATCAGCTCGGGGTCCCACACCGGCACGAGGCAGTTGGCGATGAAGCGGCCCGGGTACTGGCCGCACCAGTCGTCGATGTGCCAGTCGTTGTAGGCCTGGAGGAGTGCGAGCGCCATGTCCTTGTCGGGCGTCATCTGGAACTGGCGCCCGGCGAAGCCCGGCCACGACGGGAAGTTGAGCGACGCCAGCACCCCGTTGGCGTCCATGTCGCGCACCCGGGCATGCACGTCGTAGCAGCCGGGGCGCATGTCGCTGAACGCGGTGGGCTCGAGCCCGTAGTCCTCGGGCTGGCGGCCCACCACCGCGTTGAGGCCGACGCTCTGCGAGAGGTTGCCGAGGTACTCCCACGCCTCCGTGCCGTCGTCGCGCATGATCAGCTTCGGGGCGAGGTCCTCGTACTTCTTCGGCACCCGGCCGGTGAACACGTCGGGTGGCTCGACGATGTGGTCGTCGACACTGATCAGGACCAGATCCTCGATCTGCATGGTTCCCCCTTCGGGCGACGGCCGGGTCGGACACCGGCGGCGCGCGTCGGACTCGACGTTGCCACACGCCCGCCGCAGCCGCCAGCGCCGACCCCCCGCCTTCAGGAGAAAGGGCCGAAGGTCCCACGGGCCCGGACGTCGGTTCCGGGACCGCCACGGCCCGCCCGAGACGGCGGCCGCCTGGGTTAGGTTCGCCGCATGGCTTCCCTGACCGGCACCACCGCCCTCCTCGTCGGCGGCGCCGGCGGCATCGGCCGCGCCACGGCCCGCATGCTGCTCGCCGACGGCGCCCACGTGACGATCGCCTCCCGCTCCGAGGAGCGCCTGGCGGCCGAGGCCGAGCGGCTCGCGCCGGTCGCCGACGCCGGCGGCGGATCGGTGCGCTGGACCGTGTGCGACTCGCTCGCCGAGCACGCGGTGGCCGACGCGGTCGCGTTCACCGCCGAGCCCACCGGCCGGATCGACGCCGCGGTCGCGATCGCCGGGGGCGGGCCGCTCTCCCCCGTGCTGCGCTACGACGTCGCCACGCTCGAGGACACCTTCCGCCGCAACATCACGTCGTTCTACCTGGTGCTCCAGAAGGCCGGGCAGGCGATGATCCGCAGCGGCGCGGGCGGGTCGGTGGTCGCGGTGTCGTCGATGCAGGCCACGCAGGCCGCCCCCATGTTCGCCGCGTACTGCGCGGCGAAGGCCGGGCTCGAGATGCTGGTGCGCTGCGCGGCCGAGGAGCTCGGCGGGGACCGCATCCGGGTCAACGCCGTGCGGCCCGGCCTCACCCGCACCGACGCGACGACCGGCATGTTCGCCGACGACGCGGTGATGGACGCCTACCTCGTGCAGCAGCCGATCGACCGGCCGGGCGAAGCCGAGGACGTCGCCGGCGCGATTCGCTACCTCTGCGGACCCGAGTCCTCGTGGACCACCGGTCAGTGCATCGCGGTCGACGGCGGCACGTCGCTGCGCCGGTTCCCCGACCTCACCCACTGGTACCGCGGCCGCCTCGGCGACGACCGGATGGGTCAGCTCGGCGACTGACGCCGCCGCCCGGGCGGACGCGACGGCCTCAGGACGCGACGAGGGCCGGGACCCGCAGGTCCCGGCCCTCGCGGCGTGTGTGGGATCCGCTCAGAGCGGGCGGACGTTCTGGGCCTCTTCGCCCTTGCGGCCGGGGGCCACGTCGAACTCGACGCGCTGGCCCTCGTTGAGGCTGCGGTAGCCGTCGCCCTGGATGGCGGAGAAGTGGACGAACACGTCGGGGGCGCCTTCGCGGGCGATGAACCCGTAGCCCTTCTCGGCGTTGAACCACTTGACGGTGCCGGTGGTGGTAGCCATGGTCTTGCTCCTTTGCTTCCTTGCTCTTCGCCGCCCGGGTCAGCGTCCGGAGGGCGTCGTCCCCGGTCCGGAGGGTTCCGGCTGCCGGTGCGCGTCTCACAGGGTCGAACCAATCCCCGTGACGCCGCCTGGATGGAAGCGTGTGGAGCAGGTCTTGCCTTGCGAACACGTGTCGACCGAACTCGGTCGAAGCGCTGACTCCGACGACGGTAGCACCGCAGGCGCCGCGACGGAACCGCGGACCGCCCAGAGCGCTCAGGGAGTGACCTGCCCGACCGCCGTGCCCTGTACCGCTTCATCGTTCCCTCATGGTGGGCTGACGCCGCCCTGTGGCGCGCCGACTAGAATCGGAGGCTTGACCGCCACCGACGCGCCCTCCCCCGGACCCCCGGGGCCGATCGCTTCCCCGCCGTCCGGACCGTCGGGCCCGGGCGGCCCGGTGCCGGGCGCCGCGACCCTGATCGCCGCCGCGGCCGC
>VGCA01000139.1 GCA_016870245.1 Actinomycetota bacterium
ATCGCGACACAGCATGCCGAAGACGTCGGCGCACCCGTAGAGGGCGGGCAGGTCGGCGTCGGGGACCCGGCCGAGCAGATGCGCACGCGGCCCGAGGGGGGCGGCGAGCCGATCCAGCCGATCGCGGTCGCGACCGCCGCCGGCGATCGCGACCTGCACGTCGTCGTCGAGGCCCCACACCGCCTCGAGCAGCACGTCGAACCCCTTGCGGGGCACGAGGCGGCTGACCCCGAGGACCAGCGGCCGGTCGGGGTCGAGCCCGAAGCGGAGCCGGGTGGCGCGCCGGACCTCGTCGTCGACGGGGACGAACCGCTGCGGGTCGACGCCCGGAGGGACCACGAGCGTGGGCAGCGGCCGCCCGGCGACCCGGGCGGCGATCCGGGCGACGTACTCGCCGGCCGCGACCAGCCCGGCGGCACCGCGCAGCACGTCGCGGGCGACGAGATGGCTCCCCGGCATCCTGCCGTAGACCGTGATCTCCGCCCCGTGTCCGACGACGACGTGCGGCGCGGCCTCGAGGCGGCGCCCGATCCGCCCGACCGGGAGCATCGGGTCGAGGAACACGACGTCGGCGGCGAGCGCGGCCGCGCGCGCATCGACGTGGCGGGCGAGCGCGCGGGTGGGGAGCAGCACCCGCTCGGGGTACCGCTCGACCGCGAACGTCTGCCGGCCGTCGAACACCCCGGCGCCCGGGTACGTGGTGGTGAGCACGTGCGTGTCGCCCGGCGGGAGGCGGCGCCACAGCTCGTGGAGGTACGACTGGATCCCGCCGACCTTCGGCGGGAAGTCGTTGGTGACGAGGAGCGACGTCATGGCGCCTGCGCCGCGTCGGCGATCCGGGCCCGGTGCAGCCGGGGCACCACCCACTGCCAGAGGACCACGACGCCGAAGACCGTCGCGACCGAGGACGCGGCAAACGCGCCGCGGTAGCTGGTCAGCGCGGCGACGACGCCGACCAGCAGCGAGCCGAGCCCCTGGGACAGGTCGAAGCAGCTGCTGATGGTGCCCACGGCCGAGCCCCGGTCCTGCTCGGTGCTGCCCTCGAGCGCCATGAGCATCATCGCCGGGTACAGGAAGGCGGAGCCGACGGCGAAGATCACGACGCCCACGAACAGCCCGGCGACGCTCGGCCACGCCGCCATGCACAGCATCCCCACCCCCGTCGCGACGAGCGCGACGGTGCCGGCCCGGGCCCCACCGAGGATGTCGGGGAGCCGCGCACCGAAGACGCGGATGGCGAGCACGAGGAGGCCGAAGACGGTGAACACGATCGCGACGTCGTCGATCCCCACGTCGGGACCGTAGAGGGGCATGAACGCGCCGAACGCCGCGGTCGCCACCAACCCTGCGAACAGGACCGTGCCGGGGGCGAGGGCACGCCGGTTGATGAGCGGCTGCGGCGGACCGTCGTGCCGCACGCGCGCGACTTCACGGGTGAAGCAGCCGAGCGCCGCGCTGGCGAACCCGAAGGCGGCGGCAAGGAGCCACAGCGTGGTGTAGCCCCACTCCCGCTGGACCGTCTCGCCGATGGCGGGCCCGAACGCGAAGCCGCTGTAGACCGCGACCGACCAGTAGGAGATCGCCTCCCCGCGCCGCTCCACCGGCGCGAGGTCGGTGATCATCGTCGCGGCGCCGACGAAGAAGGCGGCCTCACCGAGCCCGGTGACCACCCGGGCCGCGATCAACGTGAGCAACGAGTCGGCCAGTGCATAGCCGATCATCGAGACGCCGACCGTCGCCGCGCCGGTCACGATGAGGAGCTTGCGCCCGTACCGGTCGCCGATGCGCCCGGCCAGGGGTCGGAGGAGCACCGCGCCGACGAACAGCGCACCCACGGTGACGCCCACGGCCAGCGATCCGCCGTCGAGCTCGTGCTTCACGAACCGGGGGATCTCGGGGATGACGACCCCGATGGACAGGAAGTAGAAGATGCCGGCGACGACCACGAGCGCGAAGCGCGGCGTGACCAGCCGCGGCCGCTCCGTCACTGCTTCGAGAACTCGAGCGCGTCGGCGAAGGTGGCTCCGTCGACCAGGAGTCGGCGGTACTGCATCAGCACCCGGGGCCGGCTGAACGCGACCGCGCCGGTCAGCCGGTCGCCCCGGCCGAAGATCGCCACGAACTTCCGCTCGTCGAGCGAGCCGTCGACGATCTCGACGGTGTCGTCGCCGCTCACGTGACCCACCACCTGGATCTTCACGTCGTACTGGTCGGACCACACGAAGGGCACCGACGAGAACGGCACCGCCGCGTCGTCGGCGGCCAGCAGGCGCGCGGCCGCGGCGACGCCCTGCTCGCTGGCGTTGGTCCAGTGCTCGAGCCGCACGAGGTCGCCGCCCGCCGCAGGGTTGGGCCAGCGGGCGACGTCGCCGGCCGCGACCACGCCCGGCCCCGCGAGGAGGGTGGCGTCGCACACCACGCCGTTGTCGATCGTCAGCCCCGAGTCGCCCAGCCAGTCGGTCACCGGGACCGCGCCCACCCCCACCAGCACGACGTCGGCGTCGAGCGCCGAGCCGTCGGCGAGCCGCACCCGCTCGACCCGGCCGGTCCCCTCGAATCCCGCGACCCCCACGCTCGTGCGCAGGTCGACGCCACGGTCGCGGTGCAGCCCGGCCAGCGTGTCGCCGATCAGCGGACCCACCCCCCGGACCATCGGGCTCGGCAGGGCTTCCAGCACCGTCACGTCGAGGCCCCGGGTCCGGCAGGTGGCCGCGGCCTCCGCGCCGATGAAGCCCGCGCCCACCACGACCACCCGCGACGCCGACGCGAGGTCGGCCCGCAGGGCCGTGGCGTCGTCGAGGGTCCGCAGCACGTGGATCCCGGGAAGGTCCGGCTGGTCGGGGAGGCGGCGGGCGGTTGCGCCCGTGGCCACGACGAGCCCGTCGTACGGGAGGTCGCCGGCGTCGGTGGAGACGATCCGGGCCGCGGGGTCGAGGCCGGTGGCCCGCACGCCGAGCCGGAGGTCGAGGTCGAGCTCGTCGTACGGCTGGCGGCGCAAGCCGAGCGCGTCGGCGTCGGTGGTGCCCGCGAGGAAGTCCTTCGACAGCGGCGGGCGGTCGTACGGCAGGTGCGGTTCGGCGCCCACGAGGGTGAGGGTGCCCGTGAAGCCGAGGCGGCGCAGCTCCTCGGCGGCCCGCAGGCCGGCGAGCGAGGCGCCCACCACGACGATCGAGGACGGCGCGTCGGGTGTCACCGCCGCACGGTACCAACGGTCTCGCACCACTTGGCCCCAAACCTGACTGTCGTGTCATTCTTGGGCGCCCGCCGACCCGGAGTCCCGATGCCCGACCGAAGCACCCTCCCGCTCGACGTCACGGGGCGGCCGCTGCGTCTGCGCGACGTCGACCTCGACGCCTTCTTGCGCCCACGGTCGGTCGCGGTGATCGGGGCCTCCGACAAGCCGGGCAAGGGCAACACCCTGATGACGACGGCGCTGAAGGCGTTCTCCGACAAGTACGGCTCGGCCTTCTACCCGGTGCACCCCACGTCCGACGAGGTGTGCGGCACCCGGGTGTACCGGACGATCGCCGAGGTCCCGGGGCCGGTCGACCTCGTGGCGATCCTCACCGGCGCCGCGGTCGACAGCTTCGAGGAGACCCAGCGCGCCGGGGCACGGTTCGCGGTGATCTTCGCGGCCGGCTTCTCGGAGGTCGGCAAGGACGGCGAGAAGCTCGAGGCCCGGCTCCGGGCGCTCGTCGAGGGGGGCGACACCCGCCTGCTCGGGCCCAACACCAACCTCAACGCGTTCTCCGACTTCCGCGAGGACCTCGCCGGACCGGCGCTCGCGCTCATCACCCAGAGCGGCCACCAGGGCCGCCCGATCTTCCAGGGCCAGGAGATCGGGATCCGCATGTCGCACTGGGCGCCCACCGGCAACGAGGTCGACCTCGAGTACGCCGACTTCGCGCGCTACTTCGCCGACCAGCCCGAGGTCGGGGTGATCGCCGCCTACATCGAGGGCTTCAAGGACGGCCGCACCCTGATGCTCGCCGCCGACCACGCCGCGCGCCTGCGCAAGCCGCTCGTGGTCGTGAAGGTCGGCCGCACCGACGCCGGCCGGGCGATGGCCAAGGCCCACACCGGCCACCTCGCCGGCGCCGACTCCGTGGTGTCCGCCGCGTTCCGCCAGCTCGGCGTCACCCGGGTCGACGGCCTCGACGACCTGCTCGAGACCTCGATGACGTTCGCCCGCACCAAGCCGCCCACCGGCGACGGCGTCTGCATCTACTCGCCGTCGGGCGGGACCTCGGCGCACATGGCCGACATGGCCGCGGCGGCCGGGCTCCACCTCCCCACGCTGACGAAGGCCACGCAGCAACGGCTGCACGACGGCTTGATCCCGTCGTACCTGCAGGTGTCGAACCCGGTCGACTGCGGCGGACCGCCGATCGGCGACGAGCGGGGCCTGAAGATCCTCGAGGCGCTGGTGGCCGACCCGAAGGTCGCGGCGCTGATCGTGCCCGTCGCCGGCGCGGTCGACATGTTCTCCGAGGGGCTGTCACGCGACTGCGCGATCGTCGCGAAGACCACCGACAAGCCGATCTTCATGGTGTGGGGCGCGCCCCCGGGCACCGACGACCACTACTACTTCAAGATGCTCGACGGCGGGCTGCCGGTGTTCCGCACCTTCGGCAACTGCGTCGACGCCGTGAAGGCGTACTTCGACTACTGGGAGTTCGTGCGCCGGTTCGAGTCGCCCTTCGCCGACGCACCCACCACTCCCCTTCCGGCAGCCAAGAAGGCGAAGCGGATCCTGGCCGACGCACGGCGCGGCGAGGCGTGGTCGGAGCACACGTCGAAGGAGGTCCTGCGGGCGTACGGCATCAAGACCTCTCGGGACGTGCTCTGCACCAGCGCCGCCGAGGCCGTGCGCGCGGCGAAGGCGATCGGCTACCCGGTGGTGATGAAGCCGTCGTCGGCCGCGCTCTCGCACAAGAGCGACCTCGGCCTCGTGAAGGTGGGTGTCGCCTCCGACAAGGACGTGCGTGCGGCTTACACCGATCTCGACCGCCGGTCGCGCACGGCCATCGGCAGGACCGGCGAGCTCGAGGGCATCCTCGTGTGCGAGATGGTGTCGGGCGGCGTGGAGATGGTGGTCGGCGTGAGCCGCGACGAGCTGTTCGGCCCGGTCGTGATGGCGGGCCTCGGCGGTGTGTTCGTGGAGGTCCTGAAGGACGTCACCTTCCGGGTGCCGCCCTTCGGTGCCGGCGAGGCCCACCGCATGCTGCGCGAGCTGAAGGGCTACGCCATGCTCGAAGGCGCGCGCGGCGCGAAGCCCGCCGACGTCGACGCCCTCGTCGACGTGATCGTGAAGGTCGGGCGCCTCGCCCAGGACCTCGCCGACGACATCGCCGAGATCGACATCAACCCCCTGGTCGTGCGGCCCCGCGGTGCGGTGGCCCTCGACGCCCTCATCGTCACGCGCTCGTGACCCGACCGACAACGAAGAGAAGAGTGGAGGAAGCAGTGAGCGACGCACCCACCGTGGACGAGGAGCTCCTCGCGAAGATCGAGCACCAGGTCCTCTGGCTCACGCTCAACCGGCCCGACGCCGGCAACGCGATCACCCCGGCGGTCCGCAACCGCATCATCGATCATCTCGAGGACGCCAACACCAACTACGACGTGCGCGCGGTCGTCCTGACCGCGGCGGGCGAGAAGCACTTCTGCACCGGCGCCGACCTGCGCGCCGGCGGCGTGGTGCCGCCTCCGAAGCCCGAGGGTGCCCCCGAGCGGATCTCGGGGGACGGAGCCCGGATGATCCGCACCGGCATCCAGCGCCTCATCGGCTCGATCCTCGACTGCGAGAAGCCGGTGATCGCCGCGGTCAACGGCACGGCCGCGGGCGGCGGCGTGGCGATGGTGCTCGCCTGCGATCTCGTGATCGCCGCCGAGCACGCCCGGCTGATCCAGGTGTTCGTGCGTCGGGGGCTGATCCCCGACGGCGGTCCGACCTATCTGCTCCCCCGCAACGTCGGCCTCCAGAAGGCCAAGGAGCTGGTCTTCTTCGGCGACGACCTTCCCGCGGCCGAGGCCGAGCGCATCGGCCTCGTCAACCGGGTCGTGCCCGGTGGCGAGCTCGAGACCGCGGCCCGGGAGTGGGCCGAGCGGCTCGCCCAGGGCCCCACGAAGACGATCGGCTACGCCAAGCGGCTGTTGAACCGCTCGCTCGACGTCGATCGTGCCACCCTCTTCGAGGAGGAGGCCATGATCGTCGAGCTCGTGACCGGCACCGCCGACTCCGCCGAGGGCGTGGCCAGCTTCCGGGAGCGCCGCCCGACCGAGTTCAAGGGGTACTAGCCATGTCGTCCGTCACTCCGCTGAAGGACCGGACCGCGATCGTCGGCATCGGCCAGACCGCGTTCGGCAAGGGCCTGGAGGACTCCGAGCTCTCTCTCGCCTGCCAGGCCGTCTCGATGGCGCTCGACGACTGCGGCATCGCCCCGAGCGAGGTCGACGGCCTCGCGTCGTTCACGATGGAGCCCAACCGCGAGGTCGAGATCGCCCGCTCGGTGGGCCTCGGCGACATCACCTGGTTCACCCAGGTGGGCTACGGCGGCGGCGCGGGCTGCGGCGTGGTCACCCAGGCCGCGATGGCCGTGGCGACCGGCCAGGCCGAAGTCGTGGTGGCCTGGCGGGCCCGCAAGCGCGCGTCGAAGGCGAGCCGCCCGTGGGCCAACGTCGCGCAACGCATCGACGACAACGGGACGTGGAGCCGGCCGTGGGGCCTCCTGCGACCCGTCGACGAGATCGCGTTGCTCATGCGGCGCTACATGCACGAGTACGGCGCGACGCGCGATCACCTGGCCAACGTCGCGCTCGCGTTCCGGAAGCACGCGAACCAGAACCCCAACGCCACGATGTACACGAAGACGCTCAACCGGGAGCAGTACATGGAGGGGCGCTGGATCTCCGAGCCGCTGTGCCTGTTCGACAACTGCCTCGAGACCGACGGCGCGCTCGCTGCCGTGGTGGTCTCGGCCGAGCGGGCCCGGGACCTGCCGCGGGTCCCGGCCTACATCCACGCCGGTGCCCAGGGCATCCCGCCCCAGCACAACACGATGACCAACTACTTCAACGACGACCCGTTGATGGGACCGTCGTGGGCGGCGGCCAAGCAGCTGTGGAAGTACTCCGACTTCGCGCCGGCCGACGTGAAGGTCGCGCAGCTCTACGACGCGTTCAGCCCGCTGATCCCGCTCTCGCTCGAGGGCTACGGCTTCTGCGAGCGGGGTGAGGGCGCGACGTTCACCGAGGACGGCGCGCTGGAGTGGCCCCACGGCCGCCTGCCCACCAACACCGCGGGCGGCGGGATGTCGGAGGCCTACGTGCACGGGTTCAACCTCGTGCTCGAGGGCGTACGCCAGATCCGGGGCACGTCGACGGCTCAGGTGGCCGACGCCGACGTGAGCCTCGTGACGAGCGGTGAGGGCGTGCCCACGAGCGCGCTCCTCCTGCGGAAGTAGGAGATGTCTCGATGAGCGAGCACAGCGTGTCAAACGACGCCGCCGGGATGCGAGCGTGGCCCGAGCGGCCCGGCCCGACGGGCCAGGAGCGGGAGTCATGACCGACTTCCTGCTCCCCGTCGACGATGACGAGCTGACCCAGCCGTTCTGGGAGGGGTGCGCCCAGGGTGAGCTGCGGATGCAGCGGTTCACGGCCTCGGGCCGCTACTGCTGGCCGCCCCGCCCGATGGACCCCGTGTCGCGCACGCTCGACTACGAGTGGGTGCCGGTGTCGGGGACCGGCACCGTGTGGTCGGTGACGATCCCCCACCCGCCGCTGCTGCCCGCCTACTCCGAGTTCGCGCCCTACAACGTGGTGCTGGTGGAGCTCGACGAGGACCCCAACCTGCGCTTGGTCGGGAACGTGGTCGAGTCGGCCGAGGCGCCCCTCAACAGCGTCGACCCTCATTCGGTGGAGATCGGCGACCGGGTCCGGGTCGTGTTCGCCCCCGTGGGCGACATGCATCTCCCCCGCTGGGTGCGCGCGTAGCGGATCCGGATCGCGGTGGTGGGCTCAGTCCCGCCACCGGGCGGGCTCGACCGAGAACGATCGGGGTGCGTCGCCCGCGACGGCCTCGACGTGGAGCGCGCGCCCGCTGACGGGGTCGAGGTAGGTCCGGAGCGTCACCCGGGGCCCGTCGTCGCCCCAGAGGTCCTCGGTGAGCACGGGGCACCCGTCGGTCCAATGGTCGGGCGCGGCGGCGAGCACCGCGCCGCTGGCCTCGGCCACCGCATGGCGGCCGCGCTGCACGACACCGGGGTACAGCGGCAGGGTGGGGGTTCCGGGCGCCGGCCCGACTCCGGCCACCGGCCCGACTCCGGCCACCGGCGTCGGCGC
>VGCA01000140.1 GCA_016870245.1 Actinomycetota bacterium
GACCTGTACACCACGTTCGACGCGCTCACGGCCGACTGCACCGACGCCGAGCGCGACGCCCTCTTCGCCACCAACGCCGAGCGCGTCTACCGCTGTTGAGTGGTTGGACGTTCTCCGACGCCAGAGCAACGGAACGCGTCCAGACACAGAAGGGACCGTCCATGTCCGACGCACGCGACGGAGGCGAAGTCCGCTACGCCCGGTCGGGGGACACCCACGTGGCGTACCGCGTCCTCGACGGGCCCGTCGGCGGAGCCCGCGACCCAGCCGACGACGTCGAGATCGTCATGGTGTCGGGGTTCAATTTCCCCTTCGAGACGCTTCCCGAGGATCCGGTCGGCGCCCGCCTGCTCGACGGGCTCGCCGCGATCGGTCGCACGGTCGTGTTCGACCGGCGCGGGATCGGCCTGTCCGACCCGATCACCGACTGGGACCGACCGCTGGTCGACCAGTGGAGCGACGACCTCGCGGCGGTGATCGAGGCGGCCTGCCTGACCCGGCCGGTGGTGTTCGCGTGGGACGTGTTCGGCGTCGCCCGGCGGTTCGCGATCCGCTTCCCCGACCGCTGCGACCGGCTGGTGCTCCTCACCCCCGCCCCCTCGCCGAGCCGTGACGGCGACGAGTGGCACGACGAGTTCTGGGACGCGATGCGCCACGTGACCACGGGCGACGGTGGCGGCGACGAGGTCGACCTGATCGGGTGGTCGTTCCCCACACGCGCCCGCGACCCCGAGTTCCGGGCCTGGCTCGAACGGGCCGGCCGAGCCGGCGCCAGCCCGGCCACCGCGAGTCGGATGATCGAGGCGGTCTACGAGCAGCTGCGGTCGTGCCCGATCGAGCATCACCTCGTGCGGACGCCGACGCTCGTGCTCGCCCGGCCCCGCAACCAGACCCGGCCGCACGAGGTGGTGCGACGGGTGGCCGGCTCGATCGACGGCGCGATGCTCGTGGACCTTCCCGGCGACGACGACCTCGCCATCGGCGCCGACGTCGACGCGCTCCTCGCCGAGATCGCCCGGTTCGTGACCGGCGAGGTGCGCCTGCCGCCGCCCACCCGCACGTTGTGCGCGGTGCTCTTCACCGACCTCGTGTCGTCGACCGAACGGGCCGCAGCCGCGGGCGACGAGCGGTGGCGCCGCGTCCTCGACCGCCACGACGCCGCAGCCGCACGGGCCGTCGGACGGGCCGGGGGCCGGGTGGTGAAGACGACCGGCGACGGCATCCTCGCCGTGCTCCCCACGGCGACGGCGGCACTGGCGGCGGCGGCCGAGATCCGCGGGTCGCTGCTCGCCGAGGGCCTCGAGATCCGGGCGGGGGTGCACGTCGCCGAGATCGAGCACCGCGACGACGACATCGCCGGACTCGGCGTGCACGTCGCCGCGCGGGTGATGGCGAAGGCCGCGTCGGGCGAGATCCTGGTGTCGGCGACGGTGCCCACGATCGTGGATCCGACCACCCACACCTTCACCCCGCGCGGCCGCCACGCACTCAAGGGCGTGCCCGGCGACTGGGACCTCTACGCGGCCGAGGGTGCCGGCTGAGCCGGACCGGCTGAGCGCGCCGCGAGACCACCGCCCACCGACGGGAGCCGATCGGCGGCATCCTCGGCAAGGTCGCGCAACGCCGGGGCGCGCGGGGGCGCCCGCCTACGCCGGCTCCCGACGGCCTACCGTTGCCGCACCCGAAGCAGGAGTCCACCCCATGCCCCTGAGCACCGGTGTCAACCACGTCGCCACCGTCACCCCCGATCTCGACCGGCTGATCGACTTCTACGGCACGGTCTTCGACGCGCCGGTCGTGCTCGAGATCACCGCCCGCCCCGACCATCCCCGCATGGCCATCATCGACCTGGGCGGCGGCGGCGCGCTCAACATCTTCGAGGTGCCGCCCGACAGCATCGTCGGCGACCGCACCGCGATCGGCGCCCGCGGCCCGGTCGACCACTTCGGGATCTCGGTCGCCGGCCGCGCCGAGGTGGACACCGCCCGCGAGCGGCTCGTGGCCTACGGCTGCGACGTCGGCGACATCCAGGTGCTCGGCGACGACACGTGGTCGCTGTTCTTCCGCGACCCCGACGGCATGGAGCTCGAGGTCTGCGCCCCGGTGGCACCCGGCGAGGAGTAGCCCCGCCGGCCAGCGCGCCCGGGCGCGGTACGGTCGCCCCATGCACGCAGCCGTCACCCTCCACATCGACGCCGAGCCGCTCCACGTGTGGGAGCTGATCAGCGACATCACCCGCATGGGCGAGTACAGCCCCGAGGTCTTCGAGGCCGAGTGGCTCGACGGCGCGACCGGACCGGCCGTGGGCGCGACGTACCGGGGGCACGTGAAGCGCAACGAGCGCGGACCCGTCTACTGGACCACCTGCAAGGTCACCGAGTGCGTGCCCGGCGACGTGTTCGAGTTCGCGGTCGTTATGCGCGACAAGCCGGTCAACACCTGGCGCTACGAGTTCCGCCCCGGCCCTGACGGCGGCACCGACGTGACCGAGTCGTTCCGCCTCGCCGGCACGATCCTCCCGGCGATCTGGTATCCGCTCGGCGGCTTCCTCCGCCAGCGCCGCAACCAACGCGACATGCTGCGCACGCTCGAGCGGGTGAAGGCCGTGGCCGAGGCGCCGACCTCCGACTGACGCGCCGGCCGGCGCTGCGTCGCCCTGCGATCAAGCCGCCGGACGGATCACGTAGCGCGCCGGCAGCGTCTTGCGGCCCACCACGAAGGCCGACGCCACCTGGCTCGCGTCGCCGGCGCGCTCCAGCACCTCCACCCGGTCGGCGAGCTGGTCGAGGAGCGCGGTGATGCTGGCCCGGGCGAGGTGCGAGCCGAGGCAGTAGTGCTCGGCCCAGCCGAACCCGAGGTGGCGGTTGGGGTCGCGCCCGATGTCGAAGCGGTCGGGGTCGTCGAACACCGTCTCGTCGCGGTTGGCCGACGCGTAGAACAGCGCGAGCCGCTCCCCCGCCTTGATCTGCGCGCCGCCGAACTCCACGTCGCGGGTGGCGGTGCGCTTCATGTAGTTGACCGGCGCGCTCCAGCGCACGACCTCCTCCACCGCGGTGCGCAGCAGCGTTCGGTCGTCGCGCAGGCGTGCGAGCTCCTCCGGGTGGTCCATGAACGCGTCGAGCGCACCCGTGAGCGCGTGGCGGGTGGTGTCGTGCCCCGCCGTGAACACGATCAGGTAGTAGCCGAGGGTCTCGAGCATGCCGAGCGGCTCGCCGTCGTCGAGCGTGGCGGTGGCCAGCATCGTGGCGAGGTCGTCGCGCGGATGGGCGCGCCGGTCCTCGATGATCGCGTTGAACATGGTGAAGAACTCCATGCCCAGCTCCTCGATGGCCTGCTGGCGGCTGTCGGCCTCCCGGCGCAGGTCGGGGTCGTCGGCGGCGAAGAGCTGCTGGGTGAGCTCGAGCAGCCGCTCCTCCTGGTCGGGCTCGATCCCGAGGATCGTCGACAGCACCCGGAGCGGGTGGCGCTGCGCGACCTGGGCGACGAGGTCGGCCTCGCCCTCGGGCCCGAGCCCGTCGACCACCTGCTGCGCGCTGGTGCGCACGATCGTGTCGAGCCGCTCGATCCCTCGCGGGGTGAAGAACCCGCTGGCCACCTTGCGGAACCGCCGGTGGTCGGGCGGGTCCATCTCGATGATCGTCTTCATCTGGCGGATGGCGCTGGTGCCCTCCGCTTCCGTCCGCAGCTGGTGCGAGTTGAGCACCACGATGCCCTCGCCGTTGCAGAACGTCGCGGGGTCGGACGACACGGCGATGATGTCGGCGTGGCGGGTGATCGCCCAGAACGACTCGTAGCCCTCGGGCTCCATGTACTGCAGCGGTGAGCGGCGCAGCTCGGCCCACTGGGCGTAGGGGATCCCCCGGTCGCCGTAGCGGTCGGAGGCGATGAGGTCCAGCGCGTCGACGGTCACACCGCGGAGTGTAGAGACGACCGCGCGCGGACGGCACCGCGGGCGCCCCGCCAGATCGCCACGCCGCGCGAGACGGCGCTCCTCCTCGACCCCCAGCACCCGGCTCAGCGGCGCTTGTCGAAGTAGCGCTTCCAGTTGTCAGCCGCGGCCGCCAGCTCCGGGCGCTCGGCCAGCACCGGCTGCATGCGCTCCCAGGCCTGCTCCTTCTTGTACGGGACGAACTCCCGCGGGAAGTAGCCGTCGTGGGGGCGGTAGCCCTTGAGCACCCGGCGAGCCACGGTGGCCTTGTGCACCTCGTCGGCGCCGTCGGCCAACCCCATGGTGGGCGCGGCGGCGTACATGTCCTGGAGCGGGGTGAGGTGGGTGGTGCCGAGCGACCCGTGGATCTGGAGAGCGTCGAACGAGATCTCGCGCAGTACCCGCGACATCGTGAACTTCACGCCCGCGATGTCTGTGCGGGCCTCCTCGGTGGAGGTCTGGTCGATCTTCCACGCGGTCTCGAGCACGTAGAGCCGGAGCATCTTCAGCTTCACGTAGCTCTCGGCGATCTTCTCCTGCACCATCTGATGGTCGGCGATGATCTTCCCGTGCGACTCACGCGACAGCGCGCGCTCACACATCATGTCGAGGGCGAGCTTGCACAGCGCGATCGTGCGCATCGCGTGGTGGATGCGACCGCCACCGAGACGCCGCTGCGCGAGCACCTTCGCGCCGTCCTCCGGGCCGAGCAGGTGGTCGGACGGCACTCGCACGTCGGTGTAGACGATGTGGTTGTGGTTGCGGGGCTCCGGCATGATCTCCACGCCGGGCGTCTCGCGCGGCACCACGAACATGCCGTTGGTGCACATGACGAAGAGGATGTCGGCGAGGCGGCCGGCGGAGGTGAACCACTTCTCGCCGTTGATCACCCACTCGTCGCCGTCGCGCACGGCGTGGGTGCGGAACAGGTCGGGGTCGGACCCGCCCTGGGGCTCGGTCATCGAATAGGCCGAGAACATCTCCTGGTTGAGCAGCGGGTCGAGCCAGCGCCGCTTCTGCTCCTCGGTCCCGTACGCCGCGAGCATCTCCATGTTGCCGGTGTCGGGCGCCGCCGCACCGAACAGCTGGGGCGCTGCCGGGTAGCGGCCGAGGATCTCGTTGACCAGCGCCAGCTTGAGCTGACCGAAGCCGGGACCGCCGAGCTCCTCGTCGAGGAACAGCGCCCACAGCCCCTGGTCCTTGATCTCCTGCTGGAGCTCGCGCACGTAGGCCTTCACCGCCGGGTCGGGCAGGCGCACCGCGTGCGGGAACACGTACTGGAGCGGCTCGGCCTTCTCCTCGCAGAACCGCTGGATCCAGTCGAGCTTCTCCTGGAACTCGGGCTCGGTGCGGAAGTCCCATGCCATGTCGATGTCCCCCCATCCACCCGGCGGTGCCGGCGTGCTCGGCGGAGGCTACCGACGGCGGTGCTCTCCCGGAGGCGGGGTCGCCCACAGGCGTATGGCATCGTGGGGCATGACCGACCCCGGTGCCTCTGCCGATGGCGTGATCGTCCGCGCCCGAGCCCTTATCGCCCGGCTCCGAGAGCTCGGAGAGCGCACGCTGCTGTGGCGCGTGTGGGAGCGGATGGTCGAGATCGAGTTCGTCGACCGTGGGATCGCGCTCGCGGGGAAGGCCTTCGTCTCGTTCTTCCCGCTGGTGATCGTGGTGGCCTCGTTCGTGCCCGAGAGCGTTCGAGACGCGATCTACACCGCGCTCACCAACCGCCTCGGGATCCGGGGCGAAGCCCTTGCGAACGCACGTGAGGCGTTCGCGTCGTCGGACGACATCCGCCGGGCAACCGGCGTGCTCGGTCTGCTCCTGACGGTCCTCTTCGCGGCGTCGTTCACCACCGCGCTCCAGCGCGTCTACCTCCGGGCGTGGCGCCGGCCCCGTCAACGTGCAGTGGGCGTGTACGCGCGCGGCATCGGGTGGCTCGCGGCGATGTTGCTCTTCATGGCCGCGACCGGTGCGGTGCGGGAGATCGGCGGTGAGGGGCCGCTCGGCCCCCTGCTGACCGGCGCCTTGGTGGTGCTCGTGGTCACGCTGTGGTGGTTCACGGCATGGTTGATGCTCATGGGCCAGGTCCGCTGGCGGGCCCTGCTCCCCGGGGGCGTGGCGACCGGGCTCACCATGGCCATCTACACGCTCACCGCCCGGGTGTGGATGAACGAGGTCGTGGAGCGCAACCAGGAGCAGTTCGGCTTTTTCGGGGTCGCGCTGTCCCTCGTCACCTGGTTCACCGGTGCGGCGATCTGCGTGATCATCGGCGCGTGCGCGGGCCCCGTGCTGGCCGAGGACCCCGGCCCGGTGGGCGGCTGGATCCGCGGGCGCCACACTTCGGTGCTCGTGCCCGGGGCCGAGCCATCGCTCCCCGGACCGGACGGCGACCTGCGGCTCCGGGATGCGTTCCGCCCGGCCGACGACGAGTTCGGCACGCTCTGACCGTCGGCTCCCCACCGCCCACGCTCAGGTTGCCTCCTTCTCGGAACGATCACGATGGCGGGCTCGGCGACGCTCACGCGCCGATCACACCCCTCCCACGATCCGCTCGGCGCCGAACCTGATTGACTGGGCCGGGAGCCCGCCCGGCGGCGGCCACCCGGCTACCGGACCGCACGGCCCACGGACCCGACGAAGGGACGACGTCGATGGAGTACGAGTTCACGACCGGCGCACCGATCACCGAGGCGGAGGCGCTGGCCCAGGTCGAGGCCCTCGGGTTCCACGGGTTGGCGTTCGACGACGCCCACGACGTCGACGAGACCCTCCACTGGCACGAGTTCGACGCCGTGGTCTGGGTCATCAGTGGCGCGGGCTCGTTCGCCGACGAGCACGGCGAGGTGACGACGATGGCGCCCGGGTGCCACCTTCGCGCGCCGGCGGGTTGGCTCCACCGCAGCCTCGCCGGCACCCGGGCCCGGGTCGTGATCGGCACCGATCGGCCGAGCGAGGTCTGGACCAGCCCGATCAACAAGGACCCCGCCGACCGCCCGCCGGAGCTCGCCGGGACCTGATCATCGACCCGGGCCGACACGGCGAGGTCCGGATGACGGAAACACAGCCTCCCGTGCCCCCGCCGGCTCGGCGGATCTAGCATGGGTGGCGATGCCGCCGAACGGTGCGACGATCACGGTGACGTTGGGCTTCATGCCGGCCTCGCATGCGATGCCCGACGTCGATCACCCGGGGCTCCTCCGTGCCGGCCCGCGGGCTGGGGCTCCCTACGGGGGCGAGCACGTCGAGCGCCACTCGTGCCCGGCAACCGACCTGGCCCAGGGGACCACCACCCGGTCCGACCTGCTCGAGCTCGGCTTCGACACCGTGGACCTGTCGCCCTTCGAGGAGCTCCAGGGGACCTTCGCCCGGGTCGCCGATGCGGGCCGCATCACCGAGGCCGACGCGGCGACCATCCGCGCCGCATTGAAAGGCCTGACCCTGCGGTGCGCAGGCGGTGCGACCCTCCAGGTGCTCCACATCGCCGACGAGGGCCTCATCATGCGCTCGGCGGGTCCCAACGGCCTCTCCGTCGTGGCCCCGCAGCCCACGGGCATGAACGACCACGGCGCCGCCACGTCGGTCCACGCCGACCAGGACGTGTACGGCACGCCGCTCGCCCAGCTGATGGACGGCCGGGCGCCGTCGCTGCTGCGCCACGACTCTCCCGACGGGCCGAACCACGACGCCGGGCTGATGCTGGTCAACCTCTGGGTCCCGCTGCACCAGATCACCCAGCCCCTGGTGCTCGGCGACGGTCGATCGATCGACCGTCGCCGTCACCAGCTCCGCTACGGGCTCCCGACCACCGCGTTCCTCGAGCGCGACGACGACATGGTCATCAACGACATCTGGAAGTTCCTGCACGACCCGGGACAGCGGTGGTACCTCCGGTCGGAGCTGGACCATCGCAGCGCCTACGTGTTCGACACGCTGAGCACGGCACACACCGCGGGCACGCTGCCGGGCGAGGAGACGGCCGAGCGCTGCTACCGGGCGCTGGAGGACGCCGAAGCGGCGGTGCTTGCCCGCGACGCCGCCGCGCTCGCCGGCGCGGTGGCCCCGGCCCGGCACCCCGACGTCCCGACCGACACCCCTCCGGCGCTCCGGGCAGCCATCGCGGCCATGGTGGCCGTGGCCGACGAAGCCGGCGACGCCCCCGCCGCAGTGTGCGGCGAGCGAGCCGAGGCGTGGCTCACCGCATCACGGGCAGCCCGACGCGCCGTGATCCGGATGTCG
>VGCA01000141.1 GCA_016870245.1 Actinomycetota bacterium
GGTGCACGTCGCGGGCGCGGTCGTCCGCCCCGGCGTGCTGCTCATGCCCGAGGGGGCGCGCGTGATCGACGCGGTCGAGGGCGCCGGTGGCGCCACCCCCGAGGCCGACCTCGACCGGCTCAACCTGGCGGCCCGGCTCGTCGACGGGCAGCGGGTCATGGTGGTGAAGGCCGGCGCGCCCGCGGTCGCCGATCCGGGCGCCGCGGCCGGCCCGGTCGCCGACCCGGGCGCGCTGATCGACCTCAACTCGGCCACGAACGCGCAGCTCGAGAGCCTCCCCGGCATCGGGCCCGCCCTCGCGGGGGCGATCATCGCCGAGCGCGACCGTCGGGGTGGGTTCCGCTCGATCAACGAGCTGCGCGAGGTGCGGGGCATCGGTGAGGCCCGCTTCGCCGACCTGCGCGCCCGCGTCACCGTGTGAGGGGCCGCCGCATCGGGCCGGGTGTCGTCCTGGCCGCACTCACGCTGGGGATCCTGGTGGGTGAGCGTGTCGGACCGTCGCCGGCCCACCTCCCCCTCGCCGGGGCGCTCCTGGCCGGTCTCGTCGCGGTGGGGGGAGCCTGGTCCCGGCACGGCGGCGCGGCGATCCTCGCGGTCCTCTGCCTGGGTGCGCTGCTCGCGGGCTGGGCCACGACCGCGCGTGCCCTCGACGGCCAGCGTCGCTCGGCGCTCACCACCGCCGTGGCCGACCGTGCCGATGCGACGATCGACGCCACGCTCACCACCGACCCCGACGCGACCCGGTTCAACTCCCGGGCGCTCGCCCGCGTCCAGCGCCGGATCGTCGTGGTCGACGCGTCGGGCGCCGCCGCCGGACGGCTCGCGGTGCTGCGGGCGGGCGACCGGGTGCGCCTGGCCGGCTACTTCCGACCGCTCGACCGGTTCGAGGCCCGGGCCCGGTGGCAGCACGCGGTGGGTGCGTTCGCGGCCGACGACGTGCTCGGGGTCGGCCCGCCGCGGTCACCGTTGATGCGCATCGCCGGGTGGCTGCGCGATCGGGTGCTCGCGGGCACCCGCACCGTGCCCGAGCCCCAACGCGCGCTGCTGGCCGGGTTCCTCCTCGGCGACACGACCGACCTGCCCCCGATCGTCGTCGCCGACTTCCGGGCCGCCGGACTCAGCCATCTGGTCGCGGTCTCCGGCCAGAACGTCGCGTTCGTCCTCGCGCTCGCCGGCCCACTGCTGCGGCGCGGGCACCGGGCCCTGCGGCTCGCGCTCGGCGTGGGTGTGGTCGTGGTGTTCGCCGCGATGACCCGCTTCGAGCCGTCGGTGCTGCGGGCGTCGGCCATGGCGGGGTGCTCGATGACCGCCCTGGCCGTCGGTCGACCCACGGCCGGGCTCCGTTCGCTGACCCTCGCGGTCACGGTGCTGCTGCTCGTCGACCCGTTCCTGCTGCACTCGATCGGCTTCGCGCTCTCGTGCGCGGCGAGCGTCGGCATCGCGCTGTGGTCGCGGCCGATCGCCGACCGGGTGCCGGGGCCCCGACCGGTGGCCGAGGCGCTCGGCGTCACCGTGGCCGCGCAGCTCGCGGTGGCGCCCCTGCTGGTCCTGGTGTTCGACGGGGTGCCCCTGGTGTCGGTCCCGGCCAACCTCCTGGTGGCACCGGTCGCCGGGCCCCTCACCGCGCTCGGGCTCCTCGGCGGCGTCGTCGGCGGGATCGCAGGAGGACCGGTGGCTGCGCTCGTGACGTTCCCGGCGTACGTGTGCGCAACGGCGGTGCTGCTCGTCGCCCGGTCGTCGGCCGCGGTGCCGCTCGCCGTGGGGCCGGCCGAGCTCCTCGCCGCGACACCCGTGCTGGTCGTCGCCGGCGGCGTGTTCGCGGTGCGGTCGGTGCGTCGGGCAACATGGCGCCGTGCGCGCCCCCGTCCGCCCGAACCCGGCCTGGCGCTACCGCCTCGGTGACGTCGTCCACGACCTGTCGTGCCGCACGCTCGTCATGGGCATCCTCAACCGGACCCCCGACTCCTTCTACGACCAGGGGGCCACGTACGCGTTCGACGCGTTCCTCCGCCGGGCCGAGGATCTCGTGAACGAGGGGGCCGACCTGCTCGACGTCGGCGGGGTGAAGGCCGGACCCGGTCCGGAGGTCACCGAGGCCGAGGAGCTCGAGCGCGTGATCCCGTCGATCGAGGCGCTGCACGCCCGGTTCGACGTCGCCATCTCGTGCGACACGTGGCGGGCCGGCGTGCTCGACGCCGCGTGCGCGGCGGGCGCCGTCGTCGGCAACGACATCAGCGGGTTCGGCGATCCCGACTACCTCACCGTCGCGGCGCAGCATCGGGCGTCGGTCGTCGCCACCCACATCCGGCTCAAGCCCCGGGTGCCCGATCCCGCGCCGGTGTACGACGACCTGGTGGCCGACGTCGACGCGTTCCTCGTCGAGCGGGCGGCCCGGGCCGTGGCGGCCGGTCTGGCGCCCGAGCAGATCTGCGTCGACGCCGGCCTCGACCTCGGGAAGACCCCGGCGATGAGCGCGGTCCTCCTGCGGGAGAGCGCGGTGCTGGCCCGGCACGGGTTCGTCCTCCTGCTCTCCGCGTCGAACAAGCGCTACATCGGCGACCTCCTCCACCTCGAGATCGACCAGCGCCGTGAGGCGTCGCTCGCCTCGGTCGCCTACGGCGTGATGCAGGGCTGTCGCGTGGTGCGCGTGCACGACGTCGCCGGGTCGGTCAAGGTGTGCCGGATGGTCGAGGCGATCCTGGCCCGCCGCGCCGAAGCCGACCCCACCGACCCGCGGATCGAGGACCGGTGAGCGTCCACCTCGTCAAGGGCGACGACCCCATCCTGCGGGCCGACGTCGTCGAGGCCGTCGTCGCCGAGCTCGTGGGCGACGACGACCGCAGCCTCACGGTCGAGGACCTGACGGTCCCCGGGCGGGGCACCGAGGGCGAGCCGGGCGGGGCCGAGGCCCGTGAGGCCGTCGTGGCCGCCACGGTCAACGCCGCGCAGAGTCCGCCGTTCATGACCGCGCGCCGGGTGGTGGTGCTGCGCGAGGTCGGCAACCTGCTCGCCGGCGACGTGGGCCCGCTGGTCGCGTGCCTCGGCGACCTCCTCGACACGACCGACCTCGTCTTCGTGGCCGGCGGCGGCACCGTGCCCCCCGCGCTGTCCAAGGCGTGGAAGGAGGCCGGGGTCTCCGAGCACGGCGCCGCCCGCACCAAGGGTGAGGACGTACTCCACGCGGCGCTCGAGGAGGCCGGCGTCACCCTGCGCCCCGATGCCGCCCGGGCGGTCCTCGAACGGGTCGGCGGCGAGGTGGGCCGCATCCCCGGGATCGTCGACCTGCTCGGCTCGACGTTCGGGCCCGGTGCGGCGCTCTCCGCCGACGACGTGGCGCCCTACCTCGGCGAGGCCGGCGGCGTACCGCCCTACGAGCTCACCAACGCCATCGAGGCCGGCGACATCGCCCGCGCGCTCGAGGTGCTGCAACGGGTGCTGACGGCGAGCGGTCCGCAGCAGCCCAAGCCGATGCATCCGCTCCAGGTGCTCGCCATGCTGCACAACAACGTCCGGCGTAGCGCCCGGCTCGACGCGCCCGACGTCCGCAACGTCGACGACGCGATCGCCGCGCTCGGCGGCAAGGTGAAGGAGTTCCCGGCTCGCAAGGCCCTCGACCAGGCCCGGCGGCTCGGCCCCGAGGGGATCCGCGAGGCCTACGCCTTGATCGCCCAGGCCGACCTCGACCTCAAGGGCGCCCGCGCGATCCCCGAGGACGCGGTGATGGAGGTGCTCGTGGCCCGCCTCGCCGCGCTCAACGGTCGGTCGGGGGGCCAGGCCACCCGGCGGGGTGGCGGGGGCCGGACGCGTGGCGGCCGCCGTTAGGAGACGGCGGCCGCGAGCAGAACGGAGTGGGGCTCAGGCCTCGGCCTTGGCCGCCTTCGCCTGGCGCTTCATGAGCCGCGAGGTGCGACGCGACGCCTGCTTCTTGTGGATGCGGCCCTTCACGCCGGCCTTGTCGAGCCGCTTTTGCGCGAGGCGCAGCGCCTCGGGAGCGTCCTCGGCACCGGTCTCGACGGCCTTGTTGGCGACCTTGACCCGGGTCTTCAGCTCGGAGCGCACGGCCTTGTTGCGCTCGTGGCGCACCTCGTTCTGGCGGTTGCGCTTCTTCTGGCTCTTGATGTTGGCCACGGGTGGTGGGAGCTCCTGGTGTGTGGTCGCTTCGCGGCGCCGTCGGGGCGGGGGGAGTGACCGGAGACCGGCGCAGCGCTCCGAGAAGACGCCTCTCGGGAACCGGGAAAGGCTAGCAGGGTGCCGGGTCTGCGCTCCGGAGCGGCGAGAATGGCCGGCGTGCCCCCGATCGAGCGCTTCCGCTCCTTCTCGATCATCGCCCACATCGACCACGGGAAGTCGACCCTGGCCGACCGCATCCTCGAGCGGTGCGGCGCGGTCGACCCCCGCGACATGCGCGCCCAGTACCTCGACACGATGGACCTGGAGCGGGAGCGGGGCATCACCATCAAGGCCCAGAACGTCCGGCTGCAGTGGAAGGACCACGTCCTCCAGCTGATCGACACGCCGGGTCACGTCGACTTCGGCTACGAGGTCTCCCGGTCGCTGGCCGCCTGCGAGGGCGCCCTCCTCCTCGTCGACGCCAGCCAGGGGATCGAGGCCCAGACCCTGGCGAACTGCTACGCCGCGCTCGAGGCCGACCTCACCATCGTCGCCGCCCTCAACAAGATCGACCTGCCCGCGGCCGAGCCCGACCGACGGGGCGAGGAGATCGAGAAGGTCCTGGGGATCCCGGCCGACGAGATCCTCCGCATCTCGGCCAAGACCGGTGAGGGGGTGGAGGCGCTGCTCGACGCCCTGGTGGCCCGGGTGCCCCCGCCGACCGGCGATCCCGACGCGCCGTTGCAGGCGCTGATGTTCGACTCGATCTACGACCCCTACCGCGGCGTGGTGAGCTCGGTGCGGGTGTTCAACGGCAAGCTCGTCTCCGGCTCCAAGCTCTACTACCTCCAGGCCGGCGCCCCCCACGACGCCGAGGAGATCGGCGTGCGCACCCCCGACATGACGCCGGTCCCGGTGCTCGGCCCCGGTGAGGTGGGGTACCTGATCGCCGGCATCAAGGACGTCGGCGAGGCCCGCGTGGGTGAGACGGTCACCAACGCGGCGCACCGCGCCGAGCCGCTGCCCGGCTACCGCGAGCCGAAGCCGATGGTCTTCTGCGGGCTCTACCCGGTCGACGGCGACGAGTACGCCGAGCTGCGCGAGTCGCTCGAGAAGCTGCGGCTCAACGACTCGTCGTTCACCTGGGAGCCCGAGACCTCCGGCGCGCTCGGATTCGGGTTCCGCTGTGGCTTCCTCGGCCTGCTGCACATGGAGATCACCCGCGAGCGCCTCGAGCGCGAGTACGGGCTGTCGCTCGTGGCGACGGCGCCCAACGTCGAGTACCAGGCGCACCTGCTCGACGGACGGGTCGAGATCGTCGACAACCCGTCGTCGCTCCCGCCCACCAACGACACCGACTTCATCGAGGAGCCGTACGTCACCGTCACCATGCTCACGCCCACCGAGTTCGTGGGCACGCTCATGGAGCTGTGTCAGCAACGCCGCGGCGACATGACGAAGATGGAGTACCTCTCCGAGGACCGGGTCGAGCTCGTGTACTCGCTCCCGCTCGCGGAGATCGTCATGGACTTCTTCGACCAGATGAAGTCGCGCACGAAGGGCTACGCCTCGCTGGACTACGAGCCGTCGGGCTACCGCCGCTCCGCGCTCGTGAAGGTCGACGTGCTGCTCAACGCGGTGCCCGTCGACGCGTTCTCGACGATCGTGCACAAGGACAAGGCCTACGACTACGGCCGCCGCATGACCAACAAGCTGCGCGAGCTCATCCCGCGGCAGCTCTTCGACGTGCCGATCCAGGCCGCGATCGGCGGCCGGATCATCGCGCGCGAGACGGTGAAGGCGAAGCGCAAGGACGTGATCGCCAAGTGCTACGGCGGTGACATCTCCCGCAAGCGCAAGCTCCTCGACCGCCAGAAGGAGGGGAAGAAGCGCATGAAGCAGATCGGACGCGTGGAGGTCCCCCAGGAGGCGTTCGTGGCCGCGCTCACCCTCGACGACTGAGCGCCGCGGAGCCATCCGGTGGGAGTGTCGCCGGCCTCGGCCACACTGGTGGGGTGACGTCCGACCCGGTGCCCGCGCCTGCGCTGGCCCCACTGCCCGAGCCGCCCTACGTGGCCGTGGTGTTCACGTCGCTGCGCGCGGCGGTCGACCCCGAGGGCTACGCCGCGGCGGCGGCCGCGATGGACGGCCTCGCCGCCGGGCAGCCGGGGTACCTCGCCCACGAGGGCGTCCGGGACCCGGCCACGGGGCTCGGCATCACGGTGTCGTACTGGCGTACGGAGGCCGACGCCCGGGCGTGGAAGGCGGTGGCCGACCACCGGGGCGCGCAGCGGCTCGGGTCCGAGCGTTGGTACGCCGACTACCGGGTGGTCGTGGCGGAGGTCACACGGGCCTACCGATCGGGGCCGAGGCCGCCATCCGAACCCGACCCCGGCTCCGAACCCTCGACGTGATGCACCCCGACGAGCTGCGCGCCGCGAGCGACGCCAACCTGGTGGTGGCCATCGGCCGCTTCCGGTCCGAGGCGCTCGAGGAGGTCTACCGGCGCCACGCGGGCCCGGCGTTCGGCCTCGCCCAGCGGATCTGCAACGACCGCACCCTCGCCGAGGAGATCGTGCAGGAGGTGTTCCTGCGCCTCTGGAACGAGCCCGAGCGCTTCGACCCCGCCCGGGGCGCGCTGCGGTCGTTCCTGCTCGCGCAGGTGCACGGACGCAGCGTCGACGTCGTGCGGGCGGAGTCGGCCCGACGGGTGCGCGAGGAGCGCGACGCCCGCCGCGCGGTGCCCGTCGACCACGACCTCGAGCGTGAGGTGTGGGAGCTCACGCTGCACGAGCACGTGCGCGATGCGCTCGGCGCGCTCACCGGCGACGAGCGGGAGGCGATCGAGCTCGCCTACTTCGGCGGTCACTCCTACCGGGAGGTCGCCGACATCCTCGGCCAGCCCGAGGGGACGGTGAAGAGCCGGATCCGCACCGGCCTCGGGCGCATGCGCGACGCGCTCAAGGACGCGGGGCTCGTGGGAGCGGAGGGGCCGTGGCACGAGCGCTGACCCCCGGGGAGCTCACCGAGCTGTTGGGTGCCTATGCGCTCGACGCGGTCGACGGCGACGAGCGCGCGCAGGTCGAGGCCTGGTTGGCCCGGTCGCCGGCCGCCCGCCGCGACGCCGACGAGCTGATCGAGACCGCGTCGCTGCTGGCCGAGTCGGCCGAGGCGCCATCGGTCGACCTGTGGTCGCGGATCGAGTCCCACCTCGGCGATCCGGTCGACGAGGGAGCCGCCGACGGCGGCGCCCCCGTGCCGATGCTCCGGTTCGGTGGGGAAGGTCGTGAGGGCGCGGGCGCGCAGGTGGTCGACCTCGCCGCCCGGCGCGACGCCACGACGCCGGCGGCGTCCCCCCGCCGCCGGCGTCCGTGGCTCGGCATCGCCGCCGCGCTCGCGCTGGTGATCGCGGTGTCGGTCGGCGTGTTCGCCGGGACCCGCATCGCCGATCAGGACCAACGCATCGACCAGCTGGCCGTCGGCATGGAGAAGCGGGCGATGGAGCGAGCCGCGTTGGCCGCCACGATGGAGCCGGGCTCCCGCACCGCCGAGCTGGCCGCCGGCGACGGGGCGATGATGGCCAAGGTGGTGGTCTCCCCCGAGGGTCGCGGGTACTTCATGACCGACGCCATGCCCGAGCTGCCCCGCGGGCGCACCTACCAGCTGTGGGCCGTGATGGGCGACGCCCCGGGCAGCGCGATCGTCTCGGCCGGCGTCATGGGGCGCGAGCCCGGCGTGATGGCGTTCACCACCGACGCCGGCGTCACGCGGTTCGTCGTCACCGAGGAGGAGGCGCCGGGCGTGGCCCGCAGCGTCCAGCCCGCCCTGATCAGCGGCACCCTCGCCTGAGCCGGTCGACCGCCCCGCCGACGGCGGGGCGACCCTCCCGACGTGGACCCGTCCGGAGCGTGTGACCAAGGGTGGCGGCCCGGGCCGCGGGAGGGCACCTGCTCGGGCGGGCTTCCGTCGTGGGAGCATGGTGCGGTGACCCTC
>VGCA01000142.1 GCA_016870245.1 Actinomycetota bacterium
CCCGCCGGGCCGACGCCCTCGGCGACCGGGTGGTGTTCGCCGGGGCGGTCGCCGCCGACCGCCTCCGGGCGCTGTACCGCGGCGCCGACGTGTTCGCCCTCCCGAGCCGGCACGAGGGGTTCGGCCTCCCGGTGGTCGAGGCCGCCGCGCAGGGTACGGCGGTGCTGGCGTCCGACCTCCCGGTCCTCCAGGAGGTCGCGGGCGACGCGGCGGTGTTCGCGCCGGTCGGCGACGCCGTCGCCTGGGCCGACGTGCTCGGCGCGCTCCTCCGCGACGACGGCGCCCGGGCCACGCTCGGCGCCGCCGGCATCGCCCGCGCCGCCGAGTTCACGTGGGAGGCCAGCGGCCGTGCCCACCTCGAGGTCTACCGCAGCGTCACGTGATGTGTTTGGACGTTTTGTGGTGGCAGGGACCCCAAGACGTCCACACACTTCATGTCGAGCAAGGCGCTGAATCGTGCGTCTCGGTGTGGACGTCTTGGGGACCCTGACTGGCACCACAAAACGTCCAAACCCCTACCAGCCGCGGTCGGCCCACTCCTGGAGGTGGGGGCGCTCCTGGGCGAGCGTGGTGTCGAGGCCGTGGCCGGGGAAGACCAGCAGGTCGCCGGGGAGGGCGAACAGGCGGCGGTCGATCGACTCGAGGATGAGCTCGAAGTCGCCCTCGGGGGTCTGGGTGTTGCCGGGGCCGCCGGGGAAGAGGGTGTCGCCGGTGAACAGCACCGGGTGGTCCTCGAGCAGGAACGACGTGGACCCCGGGGTGTGGCCGGGGTTGAGGATGGTGCGGAGACGCAGGTCGCCCACCTGGATCACGTCGTCGTCGGGGATGACGAAGTCGTAGCTCGGGAGCATCTCGGCGTCGGCCTGGGCGATGCCCACCTCGATGCCGGCGTCACGCAGCGCGGTGACCGCCTGGATGTGGTCCCAGTGGCCGTGGGTGGTGATGACCCGGCGCACCCCGGTGGCCCGCGACACCTCGAGCAGCAGCTCGTGCTCGTTGGCGGCGTCGACGATCACGGCGTCGCCGGTGCTCGTGCACCGGACGACGAACACGTTGTTCTCGAAGGGGCCGACGATCAGCTTGTCGACCCGCACGTCGGAGTCCTCGAAGTGCGCGCGGCGGGGCATGCCTGCAGGGTAGACCGCGCTCCGGGGCCGCCCTCCTCCCGCGTCCTCCCGCCGTCCTCCCGGGCTCCGCCGGCCGTCCGCCCGCCGAGGCCGCCCCACCTGGCCCGGGGCCGTGACCGGCGGGTAGGTTGCGGGCCCGGCGCCCCGGATCCGGGCCCGTGGATCGGCCAGAGAGGAACCCCATGAACTTCGCCTTCTCGGAGGAGCAGGACCAGCTGCGCGACGCCGTGCGGCGGTTCATGGAGACGAAGTCGTCGTCGCCCGAGGTGCGGCGGCTGATGGAGACCACCGACGGCTACGACCCGGCGGTGTGGAGCCAGATGGCCAACGAGCTCGGCCTCCAGAGCCTCGCCATCCCCGAGGAGTACGGCGGCCAGGGCTTCACGTTCATCGAGCTCGGCATCGTGCTCGAGGAGATGGGCCGGGTGCTCCTGTGCGCCCCGTACTTCTCGTCGGTCGTGCTCGCCGCCAACGCGATCCTCAACGCCGGCACCGACGCGCAGAAGGCCGAGCTGCTCCCCGGCATCGCCGCCGGCGAGACCATCGCCGCCCTCGCGTTCACCGAGCCCAACGGCAAGTGGGACGCGGCCGGCATCACCATGGAGGCGGCCGGCTCGGGCGACGCGTACACCCTGAGCGGCACGAAGCACTTCGTGATCGACGGGCACACCGCGAACACGATCGTGGTCGTCGCCCGCCAGGCCGGGACCTCCGGCGAGGACGGCATCGGCTTCTTCGTGGTCGACGGCGACGCCGCGGGGCTCACCCGCACGCCCCTCGCCACCATGGACCAGACCCGCAAGCAGGCCCGCCTCGACTTCGACGGCGTGTCCGCCTCCCCGCTCGGCGAGGTCGGCGCCGGCTGGCCGGCCCTGTCGAAGACGCTCGACCAGGCCGCGGTGGCGATGGCCAACGAGAGCATCGGCGGCGCGCAGAAGTGCCTCGAGATGGCGGTCGAGTACGCCAAGGTCCGTGTGCAGTTCGGTCGGCCCATCGGCTCGTTCCAGGCCATCAAGCACAAGTGCGCCGACATGCTGCTCGAGGTCGAGTCGGGCAAGTCCGCGGCCTACTACGCCGCATGGGCGGCGGCCGAGGACAACGACGAGCTGCCCGTGGTGGCCAGCCTCGCCAAGGCCTACGTGTCCGACGCGTACTTCCACTCGGCGGCCGAGAACATCCAGATCCACGGGGGCATCGGGTTCACGTGGGAGCACGACGCGCACCTGTACTTCAAGCGCGCGAAGAGCTCCGAGATCCTCCTCGGCGACGCGACGTACCACCGCGAGCTGCTCGCGCAGCGCATCGGCATCTAGCGCCGACGGCGACCGGCTCGTGCCGCACGCGTCGCCCACCGGTCGCACCCCGGACTGAGCCGGGAGCGCGCCGTGTGGAGCACGCTCACCGCGCTCTGCTTCGGCATGGCCGCGCTGTTGCTCGTCGTGGCCGGCGCGCTCAAGCTCGTCGACCCGTCCGGCACGGTGGGCGCGTTGCGGGCATTGGGCGTGGTGGTCGACGACACGCGGGTCCGGGTGCTCGCCGGTGCCGAGGCCGCGCTGGGGGCGTTGGCCCTCGCGGTCACCAACGAAGTGATCGCACTGGCGGTGGCTCTGTCGTACGCCGGGTTCGCGCTCGTGATCGTGACGGCCCTCGTGCGGGGGCTGCCGATCGACTCGTGCGGCTGCCTGGGCCGCCTGGAGACACCGCCCGGCGGCCGGCACCTCCTCGTCGTCGGTGTGGCGCTGCTCGGCGCGCTGGGTGAGGCGGCCGAGCCCACGGCGTCGCTGATCGAGCGGATCGGTGACGACCCGGCCGACGGGCTGCTGTTCGCGTTCGGCGTGCTGATGCTCACCGGCGCCGCGGTGCTGCTGTTCCGCGTGGGCCGGCGGCCGTCGGTGCGCCGGTAGCCTCCGATCCGTGGAGGTCCTGGTCGTCGCACTCCTGGTGCTCGGCATCGCCTTCGCCATCGCCGCCTTCTTCGTGGTGCGCGAGGCGGGGCGGCTCACCACCGAGCCCCCGCCCGTGACGTTCTCGCTCGACGAGGCGTACGAGTGGGTGGTGGAGGAATTGCCCGACGTGGTCGCCGCGACCCTCACGCCCGCCGACGTGCGTCGCATCCTTCGCTACCAGGTCGAGTACTTCGACCGCGAGGGCGTCGCGAGCAGTGGGTCCAACGGGAGCGGGCCGCACCCGCCCGCGGTCGTCGGCGCCCCGGAGCTCGTCGACTACATCATCAGCCGGGCCGCGGCCGACGGCGAGACGTTCATCCCCGAGCAGGTGCACCCGGTGGTGGAGATCCTGCTCGAGTACCTCGCCGCCACCGGCGCGGTGAGCGCCCCTGCCGATCCCGACGTCTGACGCGCGGCGTTGCGCCGGCGGCGACCGGTGATCGCCTCGTCCGCTTGCAGGGAGTGCTCACTCGCTGCGCTCGCTCCGCTTCCCTCACGCTCCCTCGCCGACCCCCCGCCACCGCCGGCGGCGACCGTGGGGGCGTCGGTGAACGTTCTGTGACAGGTGCGGAAAAGCGTCACGCGGGGTCTGCACGCGTGCTGTAATGGCGCCACCAGGGAAAGGAGGTGGTCCAACACATGCATGATCAACATGGGACCCTGGAGGTGCGCGGCCGCTAGGCCAAGGCACTCAGCCGGACCACCAGGCGGAATTCCACCGCCGCACCGGCACCGACTCGGCGGGAGCTGGTCCCACCCGTGCGCCAAACGAGACGGTGTGTGGGCCCGGGAACCCCCGGAGCCCATCCCAACCCACGTGAGTCAACCTGCAGCGGCCGGGGTCCTCGACCCCGGCCGCTGTCGTGCCCGGCGGGGCGGCCGAGGTAGGTTGCCCGCATGCCGAAGCCGACGCGGTTCGAGGAGCACCGGTACCTGGGTGACAAGCGCACCCAGAAGGTCTACGACCTGGACCTGATCGACGACGACGAGGACATCGCCGCCGCGGTCGAGTCGATCATGGCGGCGGAGTCGTTCGCGTGCTTCGGGCCCGACACGCTCGCCGAGGCCCGCAACCGCGGGTACCGCCCCGACCGGGCGACCCGGGCCGCGGCCGAGGCCTGATCAGGCCGAGGGGTCGACGACGGGCTCGGTGAGCCCGTCGGGCAGGTCGTTCGCCGCGAAGCCGAACCGGGCCTCGAACGCGCGGTCGCTCAGCGCGGGCTCCGACGGGAGCGAGGCGGGGTCGTCGGGAAGCTCGGCGAGGTCGACCCACGACGTGCAGCCGCCGTAGTCGTCCCGGAACGGCACCGTGATCGGCTCGGTGAGCCGGTACGCCCGCAGCGCCAGCACCCACAGCGCGTCGCGCTTCTTCCAGCTCAGCCGCGAGGCCGCGTACTCGGGGGTCCAGATGAACTTGCCGTCGATCTTGGCGAGGTCGTCGGGCTCGGTGAGCTTGGCCACCCCCACGACGTCGGCCCAGCCCTCGACCCGGATGGCCCGCTCGGGCGGCGCGTCACGCTCGGAGTCGTCGATCCAGCGCTGGTACGCCGGCCGCACGAGGTCGCGCTCCTGGTGCTCGACGGTGGGGTAGAGCCACAGCCGGGTGGCCTTGAGCGCGAAGTGCCGCCCGTCCTCCTTGATGCCGCCCTTGCGCAGGTCGAGGATCTGCTCGCCGGCGAGGAGCGCCCGCACCACCACGGCCCACTCCTTGAGCGCGAGGGCCCGGCCGGTGGGGGGTTCGAGTTCGGTCGCGGTCACGGTCTGGAGGATACTGGCGGCCTGGAAGCGACGATCTCCTCCGACGGCATCGACCTCGCCGCGCATCTCGCCGTCCCGCCGGGACCCGGCGACGCGCCGGCCCTGGCCATCGTGCACGGGTTCCCGACGGGCCCGCGCGGAGCGGCCGCGTCGGCCGCCACGTTCCCCGAGCTGGCCGAGCGGATCGCCAAGGAGTGCGGCTGGCACGCGCTGGCGTTCAACTGCCGGGGCACGGGGGCGTCGGGCGGCGACTTCTCGATCGCCGGCTGGCTCGCCGACATCCGGGCCGCGGTGTCGTTCCTGGACGACCGGCCCGACACCCGTGGGGTGTGGGTGGTGGGCATCGCCGAGGGAGGCACGCTGGCGGTGATCGCGACGGCCACCGATCCGCGGGTGCGCGGCTGCGCGGTGCTCGCCGCGCCGAACACGTTCAGGGACTGGGGCCGGGATCCCGGGCGCCTGCTCGAGTTCGCCCGCCGGGTGGGCATGATCCGCACGCCGGGGTTCCCGGCGTCGGTGGCGGCGTGGAGTCGGGGCGTCGCGGGGGTCGACGTGCTGGCGGCGGCCCCCCGGATCGCGCCCCGGCCGCTCTTCGTGTGCATCGGCACCGGCGACACCGTCGTCTCGATCGACGACGCGCGTGCTCTCGTCGAGGCCGCGGGCGAGGGCGGCGAGCTGCGCATGGTGGGTGGTGCCGGCCACGAGCTGCGCCACGATCCCCGGGCGATCGCGTCGCTGATGGGCTGGCTCGACCGCCAGGTGGCCTAGCCGGCGTCGGTCGCGAAGGGCCGGCTCGGCGCCAGCGTCCGGTAGCACGCGACCAGCGCGTCGGTCGTGGCGGCCCACGTGTAGCGCGCGGCGCGCGCGGCCCCCGCGGTGACGAGCCGGGCCCGCGTGTCGGGATCGGCGACGACGGTCCGCAGGCCTTCAGCGAGGTCGTCGACCGCCGTGGGGTCGGCGAGTCGGGCGGCGTCACCGAGGACCTCGGGCAGCGACCCGGCCCGCGCCGCGAGGACCGGCACGCCGGCCCGCATCGCCTCGAGCGGAGGATGGCCGAAGCCCTCGTCGAGCGACGGGTACGCGAGTGCAATCGCACCGGCGAGGAGGTTGGCCCGGTCGGCGTCGGAGACGTAGCCGAGGCGGGTGACGCGGGCCGCATGCGTGGCGCCGGCGATCGCCGCGTCGAGCGCGGCCGCGCCCCACCCATCGGCGCCCGCGATCACCAGGGTCAGCGTCGGATCGTCGGCCGCGACCCGGTCGAAGGCGGCCACCAGGCGCGGGTAGTTCTTGCGGGGCTCGACGGTGCCGAGCGCGAGCACGTAGCGGTCGGCTCCGGCGCGACGCTTCCCGGCGGTGGGGTCACCGGCGGTGGTGTCGGCGATGCCCGGGTGGATCCGCACCACCCGCTCGGGGGCGCAGCCCAGCACGTCGACGATCGCCTCACGGACCACGTCGCTGAAGACGTGCACCGCCGCGCCGCGCCGGACCGCGGCGCGCAGCAGACCGCCGTAGCGGCGCGAGGCGGGGGTCACCAGCTCGGGCCGCTGCGCGAACGCGACGTCGTGCACCGTGACGAGCGCACCGGCACGGGTGGGCGGCACGACGAAGTTGGTGCCGTGCACGACGTCGACCGGGCCGATCCAGCGGTCGATGCGCGGCGTGGGCACCCGCGCCCACGCGTCGAACAGCGCGCGGGCGGGGACGCCGGTGACCCGCAGCGGGGTGCCCGGTGGGAGCGCCAGGTCGCCCATCCCCGCACGGTCGCGCGTGACCGCGTAGGCGAGGAGGTCGACGTCGGGGCGGGCCGCCAGGTGGGTGACGATCGCGGCGGTGACGTGGCCCACCCCGGTGCGGGGGCCGGCCATCGAGGTGACGTCGACGGCCACGCGGATCGGGTTGCTGGGCGCGCGCGGCGCCGGGGGTGAGCCGGTGATGGATCTAGGCTAGGTCCTCCCATGGCGCTGCGGACTCCCACGGGCCGGCTCGGCTTCGTGCCGGTGCGGTTCGGCGACGACCTGGTCGGCGGGGCCGAGATGCTCGTCCGAGAGTTGGCCGACGGGCTGGCGGCGCGGGGCCGGGACGTCGAGATCCTCACCGGCTGCACGCGAGACCACTTCCTCGAGCCCGACCACTATCCGCCGGGGGTGACCGTCCGCCCGGGGGAGGCGACGGTGCGGCGGTTCCCGAGCGTGGCGTCGCGCTCCCGGGCCGACCGGGTGCTGGGCAACCGGGCCCTCGCGGCCGGCCGCCCCCTCGACCTCGCTGCGCAGTACCGGTGGTGCAACGACGACGTGCGGGTGCCCGCGCTGTTCGACCACCTCGTGGACCACGCCCACGAGTACCGGGCGCTCGTGTTCGCGCCCTACCTCTACTGGACGACGGTGGCGGGCGCCCGGGTCGCGCCGGAGCGCAGCGTGCTGCTCCCGTGTCTGCACGACGAGCCGACCGCGTCGCTCGAGCTGTACGGACGGGCGTTCCGGGAGGTGCACGACGTCTGGTTCCTCACCGATCCCGAGGCCGACCTCGCCCGGCGCCTGCACCCCGACCTGGCTCCGAGCACGGTGGTGGGCGCCGGGGTGCACGAGCCGGCGGGGGCCGACGCCGACCGGTTCCGGGCCCGACACGGGATCGCGGGTCCGTTCGCGCTCTACGCCGGCCGCCGGGAGGCGGGCAAGGGCTTCGACGCCCTGCTCGACGACTACACGACGGCCGTGGAGCGCCACGGGCTCACGTTGCCCCTGGTGCTCGCCGGACCCGGCGAGGCCCGGATCCCCGAGCGCGCCCGGGCCCACGTGCTCGACGTCGGCCAGATCGACGGTGCCGAGCGCGACGACGCGATGGCCGCGGCGACTGCGGTGCTCCAGCCCTCGCCGTACGAGTCGTTCTCGCGCACGATGATGGAGGCGTGGCTGGGCGGCGCGTTCGTCGTCGCCAACCGGGCGAGCGTCGTCAGCGCATGGCACTGCGCGCGGGCGGGCGCCGGAGCCACCTATGCGGACCCCGACGAGCTCGCGAGGGCGCTCCGGCGCGCGCTCGAGCCCGATGCCGCGACCGACGGCGCGCGCGGCCGCGCCTACGTGCGGCGCGAGTACACCTGGCCCGCCGTGCTCGACCGGGTCGAGGAGCGCCTCGACGAGCGCTTCCCCGAGGGGGCCGGATGACCCGGGTGGTCGTGCTGGGGCCCTATCCGCCGGCGGCCGATCCCGCGGCCGACACGGTGCTCGACGCGGTGCGTGCGCTGCGGGCCGGGGGTCTGCGCGTCA
>VGCA01000143.1 GCA_016870245.1 Actinomycetota bacterium
GCCGATCGGCGAGCAGGCCGACGTGGCCGACGAGTTCATGCGGGGGCTGGTCGCCGCATTCGGGGTGCCCGCCGAGGTGTCGGTGACCATCGACGACGACGTCGTGCTCGTCGATGTGGAGGGCGACGACCTCGGCCTGCTGGTCGGCCCGAAGGGGGCCACCCTGCGGGCCATCGAGGACCTGGTGCGGACGGTGGTGCAGCGGCGCACCGACGGGCACGGCGCCCGCATCCACGTCGACGTCGGCGGCTACCAGGCCAAGCGCCGGGCGGCGCTCGAGCGCTTCGCCCGCGAGCTCGCCGAGCGGGTGGCGGCCGACGGCCAGGAGCTGGCCCTCGAGCCGATGCCGGCCGCCGACCGCAAGGTCGTCCACGACACCGTGGCCACCATCGACGGGGTGACGACGACGTCGGAGGGCGAGGAGCCCCGCCGGCGCGTCGTCCTGCTCCCGGCGGGGTGATGGACGATCCGGCCGGGTTTGCGCCGGTCGAGACCCTCGAGCAGGTGCTCGAGGAGTCCCGGCGCCTCGGATTCCTCGGACCGGGTCCGCTCACACCGCAGATCGACCACGCTCGGGGGTTCGCTTCCACACGGGAGCGAACCCCCGACTCGTTCCTGGACCTCGGTTCGGGCGGCGGGCTGCCGGGGCTCGTGCTGGCCCTGGAGTGGCCGAAGGCGCGAGCGGTGCTGCTCGACGCCATGCACCGGCGCACCGAGTTCCTGAGGGCGGCCTGCGCTCGGCTGGGGTTCGGCGACCGGGTCGAGGTGATCTGCGCCCGGGCCGAGGACGCCGGGCGGGATCCGGCACTGCGGGGCCGGTTCGAGGTCGTGACGGCCCGGTCCTTCGGTCCGCCCGCCGTGACCGCCGAATGCGGGGTGGGATTCCTGCGCGCAGGCGGGGCGTTGATCGTCAGCGAGCCGCCGGCCGATGATCCGGACCGGTGGCCGGCCGCGGGGCTCGGGGAGCTGGGCCTCGCCGTCGATCGACCGGCGACCGCCGAGCACCGCTTCGTCATGCTGGGGCTCCGCGGGCCGGCCCCGTCGCGCTATCCCCGTCGGGTCGGGGTGCCGGGCAAGCGCCCACTCTGGGCCTGACGACCACGTTCCACGTGAAACCGCGAGGCTCCGCACCCGGGGTGACGGGCACTCGACGTTTCCCGGTCGAAGGCTGGCCCCAATGCTCGACCTCGGGTCCCGGATCTGCTGGGCCCGGGCCATCGACGGGCGGAGCCGCGCGAACGATCGGTCCTGCCCCGACGCCGCCCTGAGCCACCGCCGGCCACAGCGAGTGAAGCACGGGTCGATCGGTCGGTCGGACCCCGCGTGCGGCGAGTGGGAACGGGCCGATGGCGTCTTGTCGGCGCGACGGGCCTACCGGGCGGACCTGTGGCGCGGTGCGGCCCACCGGCCTTCCTCGCTCGTCCGGTCGGGTTCGGCAAGTGCATGACAATCTCGGGAGCGCCGGAAGGCAAGGGCGGCGACGCCCCGGTTCCACGTGAAACCAGCCGGGCCGAGGGAGGTGGACTGCCCGGACGTTCCACGTGGAACGAACGGGCGACCCCAAGATCGGGACGAGGGATTTTCGCGCGAGGATCCTCGCCTGGGGCGCGCGGTGGGCGTATCCTTCGCCCGGAATCTGTACGCGCGGCAGCCGGGAGGCACGTTGCTGAAGAAGGGTCGCGGCCTACGCAAGCAGCGACGGAGCGAGTCCGAGGCTCCCCCGACGAGCGACGTCTCCCAGGAGCCGGCGGCGGACGAGACCGAGCCGCCCTCCGTCGTCGACGAGGCGCTGGACGTCGGGAGCGCGGAGGGGAGCGGAGCCGGCGGCGAGGCCGTTGAGGCCCCTGCACCCAGCGCCCGCCCGCCCGAGGCCGCCACCGGAGAGCCCGAGCCCGAGGGTGATATGGAGGCCGAGGAGCCGGAGGCCACCCGCGATCGGGTCGAGGCGCTGGTGTCCCAGGCCGTCGATCCCGACGGGATCGACGATGACGAGCCTCCGTTGGTGGAGACCGGGCGCGGCGATCCGCCGCCGGGCCCGGTCCTCGAGACCCGCAAGCTGCCCGAGCCCCCGGCCGGAGGGCTGCCGCCCATGCAGCTTCCCCGAGTGGTGGCGATCGCCAACCAGAAGGGCGGGGTGGGCAAGACCACGACCACCGTCAACCTGGGGGCGGCGCTCGCCGAGATCGGCTTCCGGGTGCTGGTCCTGGACCTCGACCCCCAGGGCAACGCGAGCACGGGGCTGGGCCTCAATCCCCGGGACGTGGAGGGCTCGGTCTACGACGTGCTCCTGGCCGACGCGTCGCTCGACGACATCATCGAGCCCACCAGCCTGAAGAACCTGTTCGTCGCCCCCGCCACGATCGACCTCGCCGGCGCCGAGATCGAGCTGGTGCCGGTCATGAGCCGGGAGCTCCGGCTCCGCAAGGCCATCGGCGAGGTCAAGGACGACTACGACGTCGTCCTCATCGACTGCCCGCCGTCGCTCGGGCTGCTGACCGTGAACGGCCTTGCGGCGAGCGACGACGTGATCGTACCCATCCAGTGCGAGTACTACGCGCTCGAGGGCCTCGGCCAGCTCCTGCGCAACGTGGGTCTGGTGCAGGCCAACCTGAACCCGGGGCTCGACGTTCGGGGCATCGTGCTCACGATGTACGACGCCCGGACCAAGCTCGCCGACCAGGTGGTGTCGGAGGTCCGGGCCTACTTCGGGGAGAAGGTCTACGAGACCGTCGTTCCCCGGACGGTGCGCTTGAGCGAGGCCCCGTCGTTCGGGCAGCCGATCGTCGTGTTCGATCCGACGTCACGCGGGGCCAAGGCGTACCGCGAACTTGCGAAGGAGGTCAGCCGTGGCGCGTCCCGGCGGTCTGGGTAAGGGTCTCGGCGCGCTGATCCCGGCGGGGGCCACCGAGCCTCGGCCGGCGACCGGTGGCGGTCCCGGCCTCCAGGAGATCGAAATCTCGGCGATTCGTCCAAACCCGTACCAGCCGCGGGACCAGTTCGACGAGGAGGCCCTGGGCGCGCTGGCCGACAGCATCCGTGAGGTCGGCGTGCTCCAGCCGGTGCTGGTGCGTCCGGCCGGGGACGGCTACGAGCTCATCGCCGGCGAGCGTCGCTGGCGTGCGGCGCGACGGGTGGGCCTCCAGCGCATCCCCGCACTCGTCCGGGAGACCGACGATGGCGCGGCCCTCGAGCAGGCGTTGGTCGAGAACCTCCAGCGGGAGGAGCTGAACCCGCTGGAGGAAGCAGGGGCCTACCAGCAGCTGATCGAGGACTTCGGTCTGACCCACGAGCAGGTGGCCCAGAGGGCCGGGTGCAGCCGGGCGTCCGTTAGCAACACCCTCCGCCTGCTCAGCCTGCCGCCATCGATCCAGCGAATGGTGCGGGAGCGTCAGGTGACCATGGGTCACGCGCGGGCGCTCCTGGGCAGCCCGGACCGCGCGTTCCAGGAGCAGCTGGCCAAGCAGATCCCGAAGGAGGACCTCTCGGTCCGCACCGTGGAAGAGCTCGTCCGTGCGCACAACGACCAGGACGAGCCGGCGTCGCCCGGCGGGGAGCCGTCGACCCGAGCTCGGCGCCAGCGGCCCGCCGGGATCGCCGAGCTCGAGGAGATGCTCGCCGACCACCTCGAGACCCGGGTGAAGATCGCGATGAACGTCGGGGGCAAGGGGCGCATCACGGTGGACTTTGCCGGGCTCGAGGACCTCGAGCGGATCTACCGCAAGCTCACCGAGGAGCGGGTCGAGGTCCCGAGCGGAGAGTAGTTGCAACAACAATCAAGTCATTGTCGTAGCAACTAGTCACGGTCCGTCGTCGGTGGGGCGGTGGGCGAGGGCCGCTCCCACGCCCGACGGAGCCCGCGGACCACGGCCCGGGCCACGGCACCGGAACGTCCGACCACGCCGGCGAGGCCCGCGGCGCTGCCGACCACCGCCAGCTCGCACACGACCGCGGCCATCCGTGTCTCGCGCAGTGCCGGATAGGCAGCCCCCGAGGTCTCGGGAGCGACGGGGAGCTCGCCGGCCAACTCGTCGGCCAGCGCGCCGGCCACGATGACCCCCATCTCCGAGCGGAATCCCTCGGTCTCGAAGTAGACGCAACGCGGACCCGGGCCGCTGCCCAGGCCGAGACCGAGATAGAGGTCGGCGCCGAACGCATTGGCGGAGTGGGCGAGCACGGAGTCGTCGTCGCCGGACGCGTCGAGCACGGCTTCGGCCCGGGCGAGGTTGAGGCCACGGGCGACGTTGTCGCCCACCACGGCGAGGCCGGGGGTGGCGGCGACGAAGATCCGGCGCCCCTCGAGGCGGTGCGGCCCGTGGCGCATGGCGTCGCGCTCACGCGCCGCGGCCACCGAACCGTCTGCGAAGCCCCCGACCCGCGCGAGCGCGTCGACCGAGTCGGAACCGCAGATCCCGTCGGGGACGAGTCCCGTGCTGCGTTGGAACTGGAGGAGCGCACGCTGGGTGTCGGGCCCGAACATGCCGTCGACCCGGCGCGCGTCGAAGCCCAGCGCGTTCAGCCGCCGTTGTAGGTCGGCGACGTCGTCGCCGCGTAGGAGGGGCTGGCGGAAGTAGAGCAGCCGGTCGCCGAGGGTGAAGCCACTCTCGACCAGCGACGCCCACGTGTGCCGGCCGACCACCCCGTCGACCCGGAGCCCGCGTTCGGCCTGGAACCGTCGGACCGCGGCTTCGGTGCCCGCCCCGAACTCACCCGGATCGTCGGGGTCGCAGCGGTGATCGAGCGCGCCGAGCCGCAGCTGCAGGTCGAGGACCGCTTCACCGCGGCTCCCGGCCTGCAGCTGCAGGGAATCGGACACGTTGGCCGTCGGACGGCGGCCGGGAGTCAGCCGACGAACTCGGCGAGGTCCTGGAGGAGCTGGCCCTTGCCCTTGGCGCCGACGAGCCGCTTGACCTCCGCGCTCGAGTCACCCGGCTGGAACACGAGGAGCGTGGGGATGCTCATCACGTTGAACCGCTGGGCGGTGTTGGGGTTGTCGTCGACGTTGACCTTGGCGATCTGCAGATTGCCCTCCTGCTCGGAGGCGATCTCCTCGAGCACGGGAGCGATCATGTGGCAGGGACCGCACCACTCCGCCCAGAAGTCGACGAGCACCGGGGTGTCGGACCCGCCGATCGTCTCGTCGAAGGTCGCATCGGAGAGGTTGAGGATGTTGTTGGCCACGGGAGGGTCCTTTCTGCGCGGCACGAAGTGTACCGAGGGTGCCAACACCCCCGGATTCCCGACCATTCCTTACGGGAATCGGCCGGTCGAACGATGGGACGGATCAGACGCCGGCGACGTGCTCGGCGTGGGCCAGCCAACGCTCTGCCTCGATCGCGGCCATGCACCCGCTGCCCGCCGCCGTGATGGCCTGGCGGTAGGTGTGGTCCTGCACGTCACCCGCGGCGAACACGCCCTCCACCGAGGTGCGGGTGGAGTCGGGCTCGGTGACGATGTAGCCCTCGTCGTCGAGGTCGAGCTGGCCCTTGAAGAGGTTGGTGTTGGGGTCGTGCCCGATGGCGACGAACAGGCCCTCGACCGCGAGGTCGCTCAGCTCGCCCGTGACCGTGTCTCGCAGCACGAGCTTCTCGACCCGGCCGTCGCCCACGATGTCCTCGACCACCGAGTTCCAGCGGAAGTCGATCTTGTCGTTGGCGAAGGCGCGGTCCTGCATGATCTTCGACGCGCGCAGCTCCTCGCGGCGGTGGACGATCGTGACCTTGGTGGCGAACTTGGTGAGGAACACCGCCTCCTCGATGGCGGAGTCGCCGCCGCCCACGATGGCGAGCGGCTTCTCCCGGAAGAAGAAGCCGTCGCACGTGGCACAGGTGGACACACCGTGGCCGAGCAGCGCCTGCTCCGACTCGAGGCCGAGCATCCGGGCGCTGGCGCCCGTGGAGATGATGACCGAGCGTGCCCGGTACTCGGTGCCGCCCACCCAGACGCCGAACGGGCGGCTGGAGAAGTCGACGCGGTCGACGTCGGCGGTCACGAACTCGGTCCCGAACCGGGCCGCCTGCTCGCGCATCTTCATCATGAGCTCGGGGCCCAGGATGCCGTCGGGGAAGCCGGGGAAGTTCTCGACGTCGGTGGTGAGCATGAGCTGTCCGCCGGCGCCCACGCCCTCGATCGCCAGCGGGTGCAGGTTGGCCCGGGCGGTGTAGACCGCGGCGGTCAGGCCCGAGGGGCCCGAGCCGATGATGATGACGTCGCGTGCTTCGCTCATCGCGTCCGCTCCTGGCGGTGGTGCCACCGACGCCCGGTGGGCCCGCACGGGGCCACGACCGGTGCCCGCGGCGGGGGGGGTCATGAAGGGGTGTCGTCGACCTTCGCCGTGCGACGGGTCCAGCACAACGTGCCGGCGATGATCAGGATTCCCCCGGTCCACAGGTAGGCCCCCCAGACCCGACCCGTGATGAGGAACGCGCCGCGGAAGAAGGCGATGATCAGCAGGATCACGGCCACCACGACGAAGAAGCCGGCGAGCAGCCCGTAGACGACCGCCTTCGACGCGGCTCTCGCCGGGACGACGGTCCGGTCGCGGACGACCCCGACGACCTGCTCGATGGTGTCGGTGGCCTGTGATGCCCAGTCTTCGCGCACGATTCCCCCGGGGACGGTCGAGGCAGCGTAGCGCGCGAGGTGATCGGGCGGCCGCCGAGCGCACTACGGCAGGGCAGCCGACACGGTGCGTCCGCACGAAGGGACCCGCACGGCGACGGCGGCGTTCGCCCCGGACCCGCCGGCCACGACGACGATGACGGCGGGGCGCCCGTCGATCGTGCCGGTGCCCGCCGCGGCGGGCGTTCCCAGCGCCCCCGCCTCGGTCACCGCGCACCCGATCACCGGGGTGGTCGATGCGTTCGGCCCGGCTGCGAACGCGACCCGGGCGGCACGCGCGAGCCTCGCCTCGGTGGAGACATCGCCCAGGTCGCCGAGCGAGGGCAGCGCGAGGGGCACGGCGTCGGCCTCGGCCAGGGCCGAGTCCTGCGGCGCGCGGGCCGAGTCGCCCGCCTGTCCGGAGGCGGCGGACGCGGACGCGGTGGGGGGCGTGCCCTTGGCGGTGCGGGTGGAGTCGTCGCCGTCGCCGGGCAGCAGCACGGCGCCGACCACCACCAGGGCCACGAGCACTGCCGCGGCGGCCGAGACCAGGGTCGCGTAGGGGCTCCGGCGTCGCGGGCCGATGGGGGTCACCGCCGGGTCGCCGGCGGCGGTCCTGGCGTCCGCGGTGTCGGCCGACGAGGCGGCGGCGGCCCCGGCCAGCGCCGTGCCCACCAGGCGGGTCCGGGTGACGTCGTCGAGGGGCTCGACCGCGAGCCAGCCCGCGACCCGGGGGTCGCGGTCCGGGTCCGAGCGGTCGTCGGGTCCGGTGGGGGGTGTGGGCGGCGGGGGCGCGGTCATGGCTCCTCTTTCCGACGACCCGGGTCGGGCTCCGGTTCCCCGAGGGCCGCGGCGAGCGCGGCCCGACCCCGGGCGATGCGGGAGCGGACCGTCCCGGGCGGGACCCCGAGCACCTCGGCGACCTCGGCGTAGTCGAGGTCGCACAGGTCGCGCAGCACCACCGCGGCCCGGAACTCCGGCGCGAGCGTGGCCAGGGCGGCGTCGACGTCGAGACGGGCGTCGACCCCGACGGTGTGGTCGCGCGGGTCGCCGCGGGTCGGCGACGGTTCCACGGCGACCGGTCGGCGCCGGGCCCGGCGCACCTCGTCGAGCGCGGCGTTGGTCGCCACCCGGTAGCACCAGGTGGAGAAGCGGGCGGTCCCGTCGAAGCGGGTGATCCCGCGGGCGACGGCGATCATCGCCTCCTGGGTGGCGTCGAGCGCGTCGTGCGGGTCGCCCACGATCCGGCGGCACACCGCGTGGATCCGGTCGGCGTGGGCCTCCAGCAGGAGCTCGAGGGCGCGACGGTCGCCGGCGCGGGCGGCCGTGACGAGCGCGGCGTCGTCGGGCGCCGCGGTCGGCTCAGGAGACACC
>VGCA01000144.1 GCA_016870245.1 Actinomycetota bacterium
CGCTCCCCGCGCTCGCTCACGGCGCGTCCAGGATGCGGGGCACCCGGAAGCGGCCGTCCTCGGCCGCCGGCGCCGCGGCGAGCACCTCGTCGCGGTCGAGCGAGGGACGCACCTCGTCGGCCCGCAGCACGTTGCGCAGCGGCAACGGGTGCGCAGTCGGCGGCACGCCGTCGAGATCGAGGGCCGCGACGTCGGCGGCGTGTTCGAGCACGGCGGCGAGCTCGCCCGTGAGGCGGTCGACCTCGTCGTCGGTGAGTGCGAGCCGGGCGAGGCGCGCCACGTGCTCGACATCGGCACGCGTGAGGGCGGCGGAACCGTCGGTCATAGGCGCCGGAGTCTACGGCTCACGGCTTCGGCGACTCCCGCCTCCGCGGGCGCTGGCTACGCTCCTGCCCGATGGCCAAGTACCCGTTCCTGAGCGACGACTGGTTCGCGATCGTCGACCGGCTCGTCGAGGAGATGGGAGCCGAGGCGCCCGCCGACGCCGACCTGGTCATGAACCTCGTGGTCACCGACACGCCCTTCGGCGCCGAGCGGCACCTCCACGTGGGTGCGAGGCACGGGCGGGGGCACTGGGGGATCGGGCACGTCCCCGACGCCGACCTCGCCATCACCACCGACTACGAGACCGCCCGCGAGATCCTCCTCTCCGGTGATCCGCAGGCGGGGCTCACCGCGTTCATGAGCGGCAAGGTCCGCATCCAGGGCGACCTCGCCAAGCTCCTCACCACCGCGCAGACGGGTGGCGCCCCGGCCGGGGCCACGGCCCTCGCCACCGCGATCCTCGGCATCACCGAGTAGTGCGACCCACCCGAGCCGGTGGGACATGGAGGACGAGCGGCGCGGCGATCAGGCGATCAGGTGATCAGCGGCTTGCGGCCGCCCGCCGGCGGCGCACCGCCCCATCGACCCGGTTCGGCGCCTCCAGGTTGAGCGTCGCCACCATGCCGATCGCCGTGGCCGCCGCGCCGGCGAGGAACGCCATCGAGTACGCGTGCATCCCCGGGGCCTCGGCACTCGCCGCGGTCGCGACCAGCACGGCCTGCATGACGGCGATGCCCATCGAGGAGCCGAACGACGCACCCAGGTTCACCGCCGCCCCCGCGGCGCCGAGATCCGCCGACGGCGCCTCGTTGGTCACCGCGGCAACCGACGGCGGACCCACGAGCCCGAGGCCGATCCCCGAGACGACCAGCCCGGGCAGGATCCACACGTACAGGGCGCCGGCGTCGAGCGACGCCAGCATCAGCATCGACACCCCCACGAGCGCCATGCCGATCGTCGCCGTGCGCCGACCCCCGTACCGGGCCGCGAGGTAGCCGCCGACGGGACCCATGAGCCCGAGCGCGGCGGCCCGGGGCGCCACCGCCCACGCGACCTCCCCGGCCTGGTACCCGAACAGGTCGGGCTCGGCGAGCATCAGCGAGGTGATGAAGAAGCCTCCCATGTAGGCGAAGTTGCCGAAGAAGCTGGCCGACACGCCGGCCGTGAACGGACGGCGGCGGAACAGGTCGACGAGCAGGATCGGCGACTGCACCCGGCGCTCGACCATCACGAACGCGACCAGGCAGCCCACCGCGAGCAGCAGCACCACCAGCATCTCCGCCGACCCCCACGCCCACGCCCCCACCGGGCCCCGGTTCAGCACCAGGATCACGCCACCGAGGCCGAGGATGGACAGCACAGTGCCGCCGTAGTCGAACGGCGCCCGCTCGCCCCGCGACTCGTGCAGCACCACGAACCCGAGGATCAGCGCCAGCACGCCGAACGGGAACTGCCCGAAGAACAGCCACCGCCAGCCGAAGGCCTCGATCACCAGCCCGCCGAGCACCACGCCCACCACGGGCGCGAGCGCGGCGGTGGCCGACCACCAGCCGAAGGCCTTCACCCGCTCCTCCGGCGCGAACTCCACCGAGATGAGCGCGAGCGACGAGGGCACCACCGCCGCGCTCCCGATCGCGGCGATGGCCCGGAAGACGATCAGCAGCCCGACCGAGGGCGCGAAGCCGCAGGCCAGGGAGGCGCCCGTCGACACCGCGAAGCCGATCAGCCATGTGCGGCGCCGGCCGACCCGGTCGGCGACCTTGCCGAAGGCAGGCACGAAGATCGAACGGAAGAGGAACGGGGCCGACACCACCCAGGTGATCGCCGCGAGCGACGTGCCGAAGTCGTTGCGGATGAACGGCACCGCGGTCGTGAGCGCGGTCACGGTGAGCCCGCTGGCGAACAGGCCGGCGCAGACCGTCAGCAACACCCGCCAGCGGTACGGGATCACGACGCCACCGCGGCCGGCGCCGGGTCGCGACCCCGGTCGCGCACCCGCAGCGCGGCGAGGAACGATGCCACCGCGGCGGCGACCGCGAATGCGTACGCGACGGCGAAGCCGTTGCTGCTGTGCGACACCGAGATCGCCGACATGGCCTGGATCCCGGCGACGGCCCCGATCTGCGCCACCATCTGCTGCGCCGCGTTGCCGACGCCGAGGTCCTCGTGCGCGACGTCGTTGGCCGCCACGGTCACGAGGCAGGGCGACGACGTGCCGTGGGCGACGCCGCCCACCGCAAGGCCCGCGAACACGAGCGCGACGATCTCCCAGACCGACGCGGCGAGGAACATCGCCATGCCGACGACGAGGAGCGCGGTGCCGAACAGGGCGCAACGCCGCTCGCCCGTCCGCACGGCCACGTAGCCGGCGATCGGCGCGGCGATCGAGAACAGCAGCGGACGGATGACCATCGCGAACGACGCCTGACCGACCGAGAACCCGAACACCTCCTGCACCAGCGCGGGCGTGACGATGTAGCCACCCATGTAGGCGAAGTTGGTGAACCACTGTGAGGTGACCGAGGCGCCGAAGTTGCGCCGGCGCACCAGGGCCGGCGGGATGAGGGGGGCGGCCACCCGACGCTCGACCCGCAAGAAGGCGAGGAACGCGAGCGCCGCGACCGCGAGGGGCGCGAGCAGGACGGGGCTCGTCCACCCCAGCTCCCCGCCGAACTGGAGCACCCCCAGGCCGGCGACGATCGCCACCGCGAGCAGCGCCGCGCCCCACCAGTCGATGAGCGCGCCGGTGCCCCGCGTGGTCTCGGGCAGCACGAACGCCGCGAGCACCACCGCGACCGCAGCGAGCGGGGCCTGCACCACGAAGATCGCCCGCCAGCCGATGGCGTCGACGAGCGGACCGCCCGCGACGAGACCGATGACCGGGGCGCCCCCACCGACCAGCGACCACCATCCCATCGCCTTGGCCCGCTCGCCGGGAGGGAACGCGTGCATGATCATCGCCATGGAGGCGGGCCCGGTGGCCGCGCCCGCGATCGCCGCGATCACGCGGAACGCGATGAGCGACGGTGCGTCCCACGCGAGGGCGGTGGCCGCCGTCGCCACCGCGAAGCCCGACAGGCCGAGCAGGTAGACGCGGCGGTGCCCGTGGACGTCGCCGATCTTCCCGAGCACGGGCATGGCGAGCGCCAGCGCGAGGAACGGGCCGGTGATGGCGAAGGTGAGGATCGAGGCCGACGCGCCGAGGCTGTCGGCCACCTCGGGCAGGGAGACCGCGAGGATCGTGACCGAGAAGCCGGTCGCGAAGACCCCGGTGAGCACCACCGCGAGCAGGAACCACGGCGACGGGTCGCGGGTCACGCGCTCCTGGGCCCGCGCCCGCCACCACATCGGCCACGCGAAGGTCGGCTCCTCGCCGACGAAGTCGACGAGGAGCTCGTCGTCGAGATCGACGTCGACCGCGGCGGTCGGGGCGGCCGCGGTCGGCTCGGCCGCGTCGGCCTCGGGTGGGCGTTGCACGGGTCCTCCGTCGTCCGGCGATGGCGCCTGGACGCGGACCCGATCGTACGCCGGCATCGACCGACTACAGGAAGAGGGTGACCTTCGAGCCCTTCTTCACCTGGGTCCCGGCGCTGGGGTCGGTCGCTCGCACCGGCCGGCCCGGGCCGTAGTTCGACACGTCGGGGGTGAGGCCGAGGGCCTGGAGCTGCTGGCTCGCCGCCTCGACCGTCTTGCCCCGCAGGTCGGGGACCGTGACCATCTCCGGGCCCTTGCTCACGTCGAGGGTGACGGTGGAGCCCCGGGCGACGGCGGTGCCGACTGCCGGCTCGGTGCCCACGACCTTGCCCACGTCGACCGTGTCGCTGAACACGTCGGCGCGCGCGACGCCGAACCCCTTCGCCTTGAGGATCGCGGCGGCCTCGTCGTAGGTCTTGCCCACCACCTCGCTCGGCACCGGCACGGGTGCGGGCCCGTCGCTGACCCTGAGGACGACCTCCGACTCGCGGGGGACCTTGGCGCCGGCCGCGGGGTCGGTGCCGATCACCGCGTCGACGGGGACGTTCTCGTCGTAGGCCCGCTCCACCTTCACCACGAAGCCGAGCTGTTCGAGCCGGGCCTGTGCCTGGGCGGCGGGCATGCCGGCGAGATCGGCGGGAAGGCCGACGGGTGGCGGACCCCGCGACACCACGACCTTCACGCTGCCGCCGTCGCCGAGGAAACTCCCCGCTGCAGGATTCTGCGCGATCACCAGCCCGGCGACGTCGTCGCTCTCACGCCGCTCGATCGAGAGCCGGAGGCCGAGGGCGGCAGCACGCGCCGCCGCGGCCTCCTCGTCGAGACCCACGAGGCTCGGCGCGACGATCGACCCCCCGCCCCCGCCCCCGCCGAAGGTCGATGCGGCGAGGGCACCGACGGCGACGAGCGCGAGCACGATGACCGCCGCGACGCCCATCGGGACCCACCGGTGGGTGCCGGGCGCACGCTCGCGACGCCCGCGCGGCAGGACCTCGATCTCGTCGTCGACCACCACCGTGTCCTGGTCGAACACCGCGGTGACCGGATCCATCGTCGACGGGCGTGCCGAAGCCGCCGCCGGGGCCGCGGCTGTGACCGCGGCGGTCGCTCCGACGGCCGCTGCCGCGGACCGCGTGGTGGCGATGCGGGTGGGATCGACGTCGTCGACCGGCTCGCCTAGCCCGGGGAGCACGAGCGGCGCAGGCGGGGTCAGCTCGCGGGCCGCCGCGCCGAGGGCGGCCGCCATCGTCCCGGCGTCGGGGAAGCGCCGGGCGGGGTCGGGCTGTCCGGCGCGCCGCAGCACGTCGCCCAACGCACCGAGATCGTCGGGCACGGTCAGCGGCTGCATCGTGCGGGAGACGACCGTCGCGACCGGCGAGTCACCCACGTTGGGGACGTGACCGGTGATCGACTCCACGAGCACCACCGCGAGCGAGTAGCAGTCGGCGCGGCCGTCGACCGGGGCGCCGCTCGCCTGCTCGGGCGCCGCGTAGCGCGCGGTGCCCACCACACCGCCGTCGGGCTCGGTCCAGCTCGCCTCGGCGAGGGCGCGGGCCAGTCCGAAGTCGGCGACGCGCACGATGCCGTGCTCGTCGAAGAGCAGGTTCGACGACTTCACGTCGCGGTGCACCACGCCACGGGTGTGCGCGTGGTGGAGCGCCTGGGCGACCTGCCGTCCGACGTGGGCCGCCTGCGACGGCGAGAGCCGACCACCGGCGTCGAGGAGGGCGCGCAGGCTTCCGCCCCGGAGCAGCTCGAGCACGAGGAACGGCATGCCCCCGTCCTCGCCCCAGTCGTAGACCGCGACGATGTGGGGGTGGTGGAGGGACGCCGCGTGCTGCGCCTCGCTCCGGAACCTGCGCAAGAAGCCGGGATCCTCTGCCAGCGCGCCGTGGAGCACCTTGACCGCCACGCGCCGGCGCAGCCGTACGTCGTCGGCGACGTAGACACGACCCGCCGCGCCCGCACCGATCGACCCGAGCAGGCGGTACCGGCCGGCGAGGACGCGCCCGGCCAGGTCGGCGATGGCAGGGCTGGCCATCCGCCCAACGGTACCGGCGGTCGCCGTCGCGACCGCGGCAGCCTCGCGGTCCGGAAGCGCCCACCCGCAGACCCGTGGCCCGCCGCGCGTCGCTCCCCGTCTGCGATCCGGGCCGCCGCGCTCGCCCCGGCGCCGCGGGTCCGAGCGTGACGGACGCTCGCTACGCTCGTGACGATGACCACCTCGACGCCGACGCCCTCGCCGGCTCCGGCTCCCGCTCCCGCGAAGCCACCGCTGGTCAAGCACCCGGGACGGGTGCTCACGGTCGTGCTGATGCTCGGCGCGGTCGTCACCCTTGCGATCATCGGGCTGAGCCGGGCCGAGACCGACACCGGCATCGCCCGCGACGCGCCGCTCGCGCCGTCGGCGGTGGAGGCGGTCATCCCCGGCCCGGGCGAGCTGTCCGGCCGTCAGGACACCATCACCGTCGACCTGCGCGACGACTTCACCGGCGTGCTCCTGGTCCAACCGCCCGACGGCCCGGCGTTCGAGGTCCCCGAGGACCAGATGGATCGCGTCGTCCCGCTCGGCCGGCTGAGCTGGCGCCCCGGCGAGAACCAGGAGCTGGAGCGCTACCAGGCCGGCAACTACAAGGTGACCGTCCTCTACTGGCCCCAGGCCAAGCCTCGGCCCGAAACGCCCGCGGGCTACACCTGGACGTTCCGCGCTGCGCTCTGAGCCTCCGGCTCCGTCAGCTCGCCACCCGCAGCACTGCGGCGCCACCCACGGCGTCGCCCGCGATGGCCGCGAGGGCGTCGTTGGCGGCTTCGAGATCGAACACCTCGACCGTCGTGCGGATCCCGGCCTCGGTGGCGAGGTCGACGAACTCCTGCGCGTCGCGCCGCGTCATGTTGGCGACCGACCGCACGGTGCGCTCGCCCCACAGCCGCCGGTACTCGAACGACGGGATGTCGGACATGTGGATGCCCGCGAGGCTCACGGTGCCACCCGGACGAACGACGTCGAGCGCGACGGGTACCAGCTCGCCGGCCGGTGCGAACACCACGGCGCGGTCGCACTCCCCCGGCGGCAGCTCCGACGCGTGGCCGACCCACGCCGCGCCCAGCGTGCGCGCCAGCGCGCGGTGGTGCTCGCCGCGGGTGAGCACCACCACCTCGCAGCCCCAGTGCCGGAGCACCTGGATCGCGAGATGGGCCGACGCGCCGAAGCCCATCAGCGCGACGCGTTCGCCCGGCCGCACCTCGGCCCGGCGCAGGGCGCGGTAGCCGATCACGCCCGCGCACAGCAGCGGTGCCGCGGCGAGGTCGTCGAGCGCGTCGGGCAAGCGCACGACGAACGCCTCGGGGACCGTGACGTACTCGGCGTACCCGCCGTCGACCGTCCAGCCCGTGAAGTCGGCCTGCTCGCACAGGTTCTCCTCGCCCCGCAGGCAGAACCCGCACTGCCCGCACGTGCGGTGCAGCCACGACACACCCACCCGCTCCCCCAGGTCGAGCACCATGCACCCGGGCCCGCGCGCGTCGACCACACCCACCGCCTGGTGCCCGGGCGTGACCGGCAGCCGGGGCAGCGCGAGGTCGCCCTCGACCACGTGCAGGTCGGTGCGGCAGCATCCGCACGCGTGCACGCGGATGCGCACCTCGCCCGGGCCGGGCTCCGGCTCGGGGACGTCGACCAGCACGAGAGGACCCGTCACGACCGGCGCCGGCGCGCCCAACCGCTGGGCCCGCATCAACCCGCCCCGGGCTCCACCGGCTCCGGACCGTGCTCGAGGAGGTGGACGAAGCCGGCCTCGTCGAGGACCGTCACCCCGAGCGACTCCGCCTTCGCCAACTTCGAGCCGGGGCTGACCCCGGCGACCACGTAGCCCGTCTTCTTCGACACGCTGCCGGTGACCTTCCCGCCGCGCGCCTCGATCAGCTCCTGGGCCTGGTCGCGCGTGTAGGCGTCGAGCGTGCCGGTGAGCACGAACGTGCGGCCCGCGAGCGGACCGTCGGCCGCGACCGGCGCGCCGGTGGGCGCCGTGAGGTCGACGCCCGCGGCGCGCAGCTTGTCGAGCACCTCGAGGTTGTGCTCGGTGGCGAAGAACGCCGTCACGCTCTGCGCGATCACCGGCCCGAT
>VGCA01000145.1 GCA_016870245.1 Actinomycetota bacterium
CGCCGAGCTCGACGCCGTGGCGGCCGAGATCGGCGCGGCCGGGGGCACGGCGATCGGGGTCCCGACCGACGTGACCGACCCCGCCGCGGTGGAGTCGGCGTGCGCCACGGCCGTCACCGAGCTCGGCGGGATCGACCTCGTGCTCGCCAACGCGGGCGGGACGTTCCCCCACGGCACGGTCGCCGACGGCGACTACGACGCCTGGCGGTCGACGTTCACGCTGAACGTCGACGGCGTGTACCTCACCGCCCGGGCCGCCGTCCCCCACCTGCGGGCCCGGGGCGGCGGGAAGATCCTCGTGATGGGCTCCGGCGCGGGGCGGCGGGCCGGACCGGGTTGGGGCCCGTACGCGTCGGCGAAGGCCGCGGTGTCGATGCTGGTGCGGGTGCTCGCCCAGGAGCTGCGGGCCGACCGGATCGCGGTCAACGAGATCATCCCGGGCCCGGTGCACACCGTCCTCGCCGACAAGGTCGGGGCCACCGGCCTCGCCGGCGCCGCCGCGACGACGGGCCCCGGGTCGCCGCCGTCGATCGCCGGCATCGTCGCCGGTGTGGCCACCGAGTGGTTCAAGCAGCCCGACGACGTGACCGGGCTCACCCGCTTTCTCGCGACGCTCCCCGACGACGGTCCCACCGGCCAGACCTTCAGCCTCCTCGGCCGCGACCTCTAGCCTCCCGTCCCGTCCCTACATCTCTCGGAGGAGACCACCATGGGTGCACTCGACGGCCGCGTGGCCATCATCACCGGCGCCGGACGCGGCCTCGGCCGCGAGCACGCGCTGCTCTTCGCGGCAGAGGGCGCCAAGGTCGTGATCAACGACCTCGGCGGCGACCCCCACGGCGAGGGCGCCGACCGCGCCCCGGCCCAGCAGGTGGTCGACGAGATCGTGGCCATGGGCGGCGAGGCCGTCGCCCACACCGAGTCGTGCTCCGACTGGGAGGGCGCGGGCCGGCTGGTGCAGCTCGCCCTCGACACCTTCGGCGACCTGCACGTGCTGGTCAACAACGCCGGGATCCTGCGCGACAAGATGCTCGTCAACATGGGCCCCGACGAGTGGGACGCGGTGATCAACGTGCACCTGCGCGGCCACTTCGCCCCCACCCGCCACGCGGCCGGCTACTGGCGCGAGCAGGTGAAGGCGGGCAACGAGGTCAAGGCCGCGATCATCAACACGTCGTCGGGCGCCGGGATCATCGGCAACGTCGGCCAGCTCAACTACGGCGCGGCGAAGGCCGGCATCGCGGCCATGACCATCATCGAGGCGCTCGAGCTGTCGCGCTACGGCGTTCGGGCCAACGCGATCGCGCCCGTCGCCCGCACCCGCCTGACCCTCGAGACCCCCGGCATGGACGAGATGGTCGCCGCGCCGGAGGACGCCGCCGAGTTCGACAAGTTCCACCCGGGCAACGTCTCGCCGCTGGTCGCGTACCTCGCGACCGCCGACTGCCCGTTCAACGGCGGCGTGTTCCACGTCGGCGGCGGCGAGGTCGGGCTGTTCACCAACTGGACGCTCCCCGAGCGCCTCTACAACGACGACCGCTGGACGGTCGAGGAGCTCGCGGCCGCGGCACCGAAGCTGCTCGAGGGGCGCCACGCGATCGCCTCGGAGGGCTTCACGATCCGGGAGACACTCGAGGGCTTCGTCGACTGATGGCCCCGCGTCGCGAGATCGCGAAGCCGGGCGCGCTGCACGACGAGCGCGAGATCGAGGCCGTCATGGCCGTCCTCCAGACGTCCACGCTCGACCTCGGCCCCAAGGTGGCCGAGATGGAGCGGCGCACCGCCGAGCTGCTGTCGAAGCGGCACGGGGTGATGGTGAACTCGGGTTCCTCCGCGCTGCGGCTCGCGATCGACCTGCTCCACTGCGAGCCGGGCGACGAGATCATCACGTCGGTCCTCACCTTCTCCACCGACATCGCGCCGATGGTGCAGTCGGGCATCGTGCCGGTGCTCGTCGACGTGGAGCCCGACACGTACGTGATCGACGTCGACCGCATCGAGGAGCGCATCACCCCCCGCACGAAGGCGATCCTCACGCCCAACCTCGTGGGCAACTGCCCCGACTGGGACGCGATCCGGGCCATCGCCGACCGCCACGGGCTGAAGGTGGTGGAGGACTCCTGCGACGTCCTCGACTCGTGGCTGCGGGGCGCCCGAACTGGCACCCGCAGCGACATCGGGGTCACCAGCTTCGCCCGCACGCACTCGATCACCGCGGCCGGCAACGGCGGCATGGTGGCGCTCGACGGCGCCGACGATCTCGACGAGTGCCTGATGCTGCGGCGCTGGGGCCGGCGCAGCGAGCAGTACCTGTTCGGGTCGAAGCAGGGTGACGACGACCGCTTCTCCGCGACCGTCGACGGGCTCGCGTACGACAACATCTTCGTGTTCGAGAACCTGGGCTACAACTTCGAGCCGAGCGAGATCGGCGCGGCGTACGGCTGCGTGCAGCTCGACAAGCTCGAGGAGTACAACCGTCGCCGGAAGTACGCGTTCGCCCGCTACGACGACTGGTTCCGTGAGCACGAGGACCGCTTCGTGCGTCCGGCGACGACCCCCGAGGTCGACACGACCTGGATGCTCTACCCGTTCATGGCGCGCGACGGAGCCGGTCTCACCCGCACGGGCACCCAGGAGTTCCTGGAGGAGCGGGGCGTGCCCACCCGCGTGGTGTGGTCGGGCAACATCACCCGCCAGCCCGGCTTCGCGTCGATCCCGTGCTCGGTCCCCGCCGACGGCTTCCCCAACGCCGACCGGGTGATGGAGTGGGCGCTCATGCTCCCCACCCATCAGGGTCTCTCGAGCGACGACGTCGGCTACATCGTCGAATGCCTCCAGGAGCTCGTCGAAGCGTCGCCCTCCTGACCTGCGGCCTCGACGTCTTCCGCCGTTCTGGGGTCGCTGAACGTCCAGATGCGAGTCGGCTCACCCCTCCTGGGTGTAGGCCGACAGGAGGTTGCCGGCCTGACCGCTCACGCCGGTCGCGGCGTCGACGCCGTCGGGGTAGCGCTCGTCGATCAGTCGGCGCATTCCCTCGCGCCACCCCACGGCGCACGGACCGGTGATCGCGAGGCGCTTCGCGTTGTCGAGGATCGAGCCGCGGTGGGTGCCGGGCATGTCCTTCACCACCACCTCCGGCGTGCGACCCGTGAGCTCGGAGAAGTAGACGCACCACTCCTGAGGGCTGACCGCCTCGTCGCCGCCCCAGTTCACGACGGTCGCGGGCACCGACGCCGCGGCGAGCAGCTGCTCGGCCTGCGTGTTGATGTCGTCCTGGTGGATCACGCTGTACGGGCACGGGTCCCAGCGCACGACCACCGGCTGGCCGCCCACCATCCAGTCGAGGTGGTACGCCGGCAGGCCGCCGTTGGGGCCGTAGGACGCGTTCATGCGCGCGATCACCACCGGGAGGTCGTACAGCCGCGCGCACGTGCGGGCCACCGCCTCCTCGGCGATCTTCGAGATCGAATAGGTGGGCGCGTGTGGCGAGTTGGCGTCGCCCAGCGGGTCTGTCTCGAGGAAGGGGTGCATCGGGTCGTCGTTCGGCAGGTACACCGACGCGGTCGACATCACCAACGCGGCCTTTGCGGCTCGACAGTGCTTCAGCAGGAGCCCGGTCCCCTCGGCGTTGACGCGCAGCGCGTGGTCGAAGTCGGAGCCGCCGCCCTGGAAGGTCGCGAGGTGCAGCACGTAGTCGAAGTCGTCCGGCAGGTCGCCGAACTCGCCCGAGCCGAGGTCGACGGCGCGGGTGGTGACCCCGACCGCCTCCACCTTCTCCCGGTCGTCGGAGTTCGAGAAGCGGGCGATGCCCCACACGTCGTTGTCGGCCGCGAGGTGGGTGGCGAGAGGGAACGCGATCTGACCGGCCGGACCGGTGATCAGGACCTTGGCACCCCGCATCACGACCTCCTGGGCTTCGGCGGATGGCCCGACACCTTGGCACACGGCGGGGCACCGACGAGGTGCCGCGGTAGCGTCGCGCGGTGGCTCGACCACCCAACGACCCGCAGTTCGACGAGCTCGACCACCTCCGCGAGCAGGGAGCCGCGGCCTGGGCCGAGGACGCCGCCCAGCCCACCGATGCGGAACCCGGCCCGAACGCAACCGGGCCGGAGCCCGCCTCGAGCCGCACCGAGCGGGTCAAGGCCATGGCCGAGCGCGGACGCCGGCGGGCCGAGGCGACCTATCGGGACCTCGAGTCCCGGCGACCGTCCAACCGTTGGATCGACGCCGCCTTCTCCACGTTCGAGCGCGACGTCACCTCGGGAGGCGGAGTGCTCGCCGCGGCGCTGGCGTTCCGCGTGTTCATCTTCATGGTCCCGTTCGTCTTCGCGCTCATCACGGCGTTCCCGTTCATCGGCGACGCCGCCGACCAGAGCCCCCGGGAGCTCGCCGACTCCTTCGGCATGGCCGGCCTCGTGGCGAACGCGATCCAGAGCTCCGGCAGCCTCTCGTTCTGGAGCCGCCTGTCGCTCCTGGTGGCCGCGCTCTTCGCGCTCGTGCTCGCCAGTCGCAGCCTGGTGCGCGTCCTGCGGATCACCCATGGCCTCGCGTGGCACGCCACGGTGCCGAAGCTGCGGCGCCCGATCCTCGCCGCCGTCGTGCTCATCGGGTCGGTCCTCGCCCTCGTGCTGCTCGGCGCGTTCACCAACAAGCTCCAGGACCAGATCGGCCTGGTGGGTCTGGTCCCCATGCTCCTCGCCGGCGTCGGACTCGCGGCGGTCTGGACCTTCGTCCAGTACTACCTGCCGCGCGCCGACGTGCACTGGACCAAGCTGGTCCCCGGTGCCGTCCTCGTCGCGCTCGGCGTCGAGGGGCTCCAGATCGTCACGGTCGTGTGGTTCACCCGCTACATCGAGAACAAGTCGGAGACCTACGGGGCGATCGGGGCCGCCCTCGCGATCCTGCTCTGGGCCTACTTCCTGGGCCGGATCATCGTCTCGGGCGCGATGCTCAACGCCGCGCTCCACGCCCAGGAGCAGCAGGCGGCCGCGGGCGGCGCGCCCCGGCCCGCCGATGCCCGCCGCGCGTCAGCCCGGCCGTCCCCGGTCCGCCCGTCGGCCCCATCGACCCCACCGGGCGGGCCGGCACCAGAGACGTCGCCGCGCCCGCCGGTGCCCGCCCGTCCCGAGGAAGACGGGTAGCCCGACCCCCGCGAGGGCGCCGACCCGAACGTCGGGCCCGCGCCTGCGGGACGCCCCGCGGCGACAACACTGTTGCCTCCGCTGCCCGCAGTTGGCAGACTTGGGGGAACGGCCGTCCTGGACCGGTCCCGGGGAGCACTCGGGTCGATCCCGGGGAGGGGTGGATGCACGGTCGCACCGGACACGTGGGGCTCCCGGTGGAGGGGGACGCCATCACCGGTCCCGTCGCGCCCGCCTTCGCGGGCGCGCCCCCCATCGGCGCCGACGCGCCCGCGGTCGGCGGGTTCCGCCGGTGGTGGGGATCCCGCGTCGGCGCGCCGCTCCTGCTCGAGATCCTCATCTGCGCCGCCCTGCTCGCGATCTACAAGGGTGCCCGGCTGGTCGCCCGGGGTGACGTCGACGTCGCGCTCGACAACGCCCGCCGCGTGATCGACGTCGAGCGCGCGCTCGGTGTCTTCAACGAGGAGGCGGTGCAGCGCCTCGCGCTCAACAGCGTGGGGTTCATCAAGTTCCTCAACGCCTACTACCTGTACGCGCACTTCGCCGTCACGATCGCGTTCCTGGTGTGGCTGTACGTGCGGCACCCGTTCGGCTACCTCTCGGCCCGGCGAGTGCTCGTGGTCGTCACCTTCGTCGGTCTCCTCGGCCACGCCCTCTACCCGTTGGCCCCGCCCCGGATGCTCGACGGGTTCGTCGACACTGCCCGGGTGTTCGGCCCGTCGAGCTACGGCGACGGCGGTGCGTACGGCGGCCTGGCCAACCAGTTCGCGGCGATGCCCTCGCTGCACTTCGCGTGGGCCGTCGTGGTCGCGTGGGGCATGTGGCGGTTCTCGAAGTCGCACTGGCGCTTCGTGGGGGTGCTGCACCCGATCCTCACCCTGGCTGCGATCGTCCTCACCGCCAACCACTACTGGATCGACGCGTTCTTCGGCCTGCTGCTGGTCCCGATCGGGATCGTGGCCGACCGGGTGATGCCGCGCTGGAAGCGCCGGGTGCTGGTGAGCGAGCGCGAGTACGACCTGGCGGCCGCGGAGCGCCAGGCCGAGATCACCGCCACCCGGCACTCCGACTGAGCCCGGTCGAGCCTCTACCATCCCGGCGTGCGGCTCGCCTCTCTTGTCGCCCGGCTTCGCACCCGCGTCGAGCTGCGGCACCCGCCCAGGTGCCCCGACGGGTGGACGGTCGCGCCGCCGGACTTCATCGGCCTGGGCGCCCAGCGCTCCGGCACCACGTGGCTCTACTCGTTGATCGCCGCGCATCCCGACGTCCAGGGCGAGGCGACCAAGGAGCTGCACTACTTCCACCGCTACTGGGGGAAGCCGTTCACCGACGCCGACGCGCAGACCTACGCCCGGTACTTCCCCCGTCCGGCCGGGAAGATCGCCGGCGAGTGGTCGCCGGGCTACCTGTCGCACTTCTGGGTCCCGCCGCTCGTGGCCCGCGCCGCCCCCGATGCGAAGCTCCTCGTGTCGTTGCGCGACCCGGTGGAGCGCTACCGGTCGGGAGTGGTCCTTCAGGCCGAGACCAAGCGGATCGGTGCCGCCGGCGCGAGCACGGCGTTTCGCCTCGGCTGCTACGGGATGCAGCTCGAGCACCTGCTCTCGTACGTCGACCGCGACCGCCTCCACCTCGTGCAGTTCGAGGACTGCACGCGCGACGCCGGCACCCAGCTCGCCCGGATCTACGAGTTCCTCGGCCTCGACCCGACGTTCCGTCCCGCCGGCATCGACCGCCCCGTGAACGCAGCCCGGGCCGCGAAGGACGACCTGTCGGCCGAGACCCGCGCCGCCCTCGTCGACGCGTACACCCCCGACGTACGCCACCTGCTCACCCTCGACCTCGGCATCGACGTGAGTCGCTGGCCGAACTTCGCCCACCTCGCGTAGTCCCGTGCGGATCGCGGTGGTCGGCCCGCTGGAGTTCCCCGCCCGCCAGGGTGGGATGAGCCGGCACATCGAGGAGGTCTACGCGCGCCTCGCGGCCCGCGGCCACGCCGTGACCATCTACTGCCGCCGCGCCCCGGCCGGCGCGGCCTACCGCGGGATGCGGGTGGAAACGGTGCCCGTGATCCCGCGCAGCCCGCTCGACCGGTTCAGCTACAGCGCGAGCGCGTCGGCCCGGGCGGCCCGCTCCGACGCCGACGTCGTGCACTACCACTCGTACTCCAACTCCGGATGGTCGTTCCTCCCCCGCCTGCGCAAGAAGACCGTCGTGATGACCGTGCACCGGCTCGAGTGGCTCGACGAGAAGTGGGGGGCGGTCGGCGGTGGCATCCTGCGGGCCAACGCGTGGATCACCCACCGCACCGCGACCGCGTTCATCGCGGTGTCGCCGGAGTTCGAGGCCTACGTGCGGGCGCGGGTGGCCACCCGACGACCGGTCGTGCGCATCCCCAACGGCGTCACCATGCCCGACGTCGTCGCGCGCGAGGCCGCCGTCACGCTCGGCTACCGCCCCGACGGCTATGTCCTCGCGGTCAGCCGGCTCGTCCCCGAGAAGGGGCTGGACGTGCTGGTCGACGCGCTGGAGCAGGCCGCGACCGCCGGGGCACCGCTGCCGCTCCCCGTCGCGGTCGCCGGACAGGCCCGCCAGCCGTCGGCCTTCTCCCATGCGTTGGAGCAGCGGGCCGTCCGCACCGACCCGCCGGTACGGCTCCTCGGGGTCCAGCCGGCC
>VGCA01000146.1 GCA_016870245.1 Actinomycetota bacterium
CGTCGAGGTTGTCCCGTGGCGGCAGAGCCGCCGCAGGATGTACGGCGAGATCGTCGACGAGCCCCGACTGTCGAAGTGGTACCGACACGACGAGCCGCTCCCCCATCCCGTCCTCGCACCGGTGCGGCATGCGCTCGACGAGCGCTACCAGGTGCGCTTGGGGTCGTACGGCATGAACTACTACCGCAACGGGCGCGACAGCGTCGCGTGGCACAGTGACACCGAGATGCGCCACCTCGACCGCACGCTCGTGGCGATCGTCACGCTCGGCGCGGCCCGGCCGTTCCTCGTGCGCCCGGCCGGCGGTGGCCCCTCGACCGACGTGCACCCCGGCTCGGGCGACCTGCTGGTGATGGGCGGGCGCGCGCAGGTGGAGTGGGAGCACGCGGTGCCGAAGGTCGCGGCGTGCGGGCCCCGCATCAGCGTGATGCTGCGGTGGAGCTCCGGCCGGGGCGCCCCCGTGCGCGGCGCGGGCTGGGCTCGCGCCGGCTCCCACCGCGCGCGCTGAGCATCCCGTCAGGCGAGCGCGGCCTCGATCGCACCGACGGTGTCGAGGTCCTCGATCGTGGCCGTGGCCCGGCGCATCCCGCCCTGGCCGATCTTCTCCGACTGCCAGAGCGATCCCATGGCCGCGGTCGACGTCGCCGACGCCCACGAGTACGCGACCAGCACGCGGTACTGCGCCCACGCCTCGTCCTCGGTGAGCTCGCCACCGTACGCCGCGAGCGTGTCGACGTAGCGCGCGATCCACTCGCGCTCGCCGGCCCGCCGCACCTCGGTGGGGATCGAGTTGCCGAGCACGTAGGCGACGTCGCGCATGCCGGTGGCCCGCCAGACCATCGCCCAGTCGAACAGCCCCGGACGCCCGCCTGCTGCGACGTCGACGAACAGGTTGCCGAGGTGCGCGTCGCCGTGCACGAGGGTGGGCGGCCCGGCCCGGAGGAGTGCCGCCAGCTCGGGGCCACGATCCACGTACAGCCCGGCGAGCCGCCGGAACGCCGACCCGTGCTCGTCGCCGAAGCGCTCGACCGCCATCGGCACGTACGGCCCCGGGCGGCCGAACGCGACCCGGCTGCCGTCGTTGACCCAGCCCCATTGGCCGTCGGGCTCGAGGCGGGGGTCGGCCCAGAACCGGCCGTGCAAGCGGGCGAGCTCCTCCACCAGTCGACCCGTGAACTCGCCGATGTCCTCGTCGCGCGGGCGCGGAAAGCGGCACCCCGTGGCGGCCAGGTCCTCGAGCACCATCGCGTAGCGCCCGTCGGCGTCCCACACCGAGGCGAACGCAGCCGGCACTCGCACCGGGACCTCCGGTGCGATCTCGGCGTAGAAGCGGGCCTCCGCGGTGCCGAGCGCCGACCGGGCGACGAACTCCCGCTGCCCCGGGTCGAAGGGCGCGAGCTTCACGAACAACGTCTCGGGGGCGTCGCCGTCGGCGTCGCCCCACTCGATCGCGACCCGGACCCGCCCCGTGGTGCCCGAGTGCCGGTCGACGACCGCGACCGCCGTGACCGCCCGCCCCACGACCGACCCGAGCCACTCGGGTGTGACCTCGTCGACCTCGACCGGGATCACGGGAGGGTCAGCGCCGTTCGCGCCTGCGTGCACGGCCCCCGTGCCGCGCACCCGACCACGTGGTCGTTGACGACGCCCATCGCCTGCATCGCCGCGTAGACGGTGGTGGGGCCCACGAACCGGAACCCGTACCCCTTGAGCGTCTTCGACAGTGCCGTCGACTCGGCGGTCGTGCTGGCCATGTCGGCCATCGACCTCGGTGCCGGGTGGCGGCGCGGCTCGAACGACCAGAACAGCGCGGCGAGCGAGCCGTGGTCGCGCTGCACGGCGGCCGCCGCACGCGCGTTCGCGATCGTGGCCTCGATCTTCCCCCGGTGACGCACGATCGAGGCGTCGGCGAGGAGCCGCTCGACGTCGCGGTCGCCCAAGCGCGCCACCTTCGGGATGTCGAAGCCCGCGAACGCGGCCCGGAAGCCCTCCCGCTTGCGCAGGATCGTCAGCCACGAGAGTCCGCTCTGGAACCCCTCGAGGCAGAGCTTCTCGAAGATGCGGGTGTCGTCGACGACGGGGCGGCCCCACTCGTCGTCGTGATAGGCCGCGTAGTCGGGGGTCGACGCGCCCCACCAACAGCGGCGGACGCCGTCGTCACCGCGGACGAGGGTGGGTCGGGTGTCGGTCACCCCGGCATCCTGGCCCATCGGACCCCGTCGGCTCCATCGGGCCGCGGCGACGGCCTATCGTGCCGCGATGGCCGAGGCCCCCGGGACGTTGCTCGACCTCGCGACGATCCAGGACCCCCACCCCTTCCGGGCGTGGCTCCGGGAGCACGCGCCCGTGTACCAGGTGGCCGGCACCCGGTTGTTCCTCGTGTCGACGTGGGACCTCGTCACCGAGGCCCTCGGCCGGATCGACGACTTCTCGTCGAACCTCAACGCGCTGCTCTACACCGCCGACGACGGCACCCCTGCGCTGTTCGACATGACCGCGCTCGGGGCCAACATCCAGACGCTGGCCACCGCCGACCCGCCCGCCCACACCCTGCACCGACGCGCGGTGTTCCCGTCGCTGATGGAGCGGCGGATGCGAGAGGTGGAGGGCTATGCCCGGGCGGTCGCCGCCGACCTCGTCGAGCGCGCGGTCGCCGCGGGCCGGGTCGACGCGACCACCGCCCTGGCCGACCCGTTGCCCATGACGGTGCTCGCCGACCTCCTGGGCCTCCAGCTCGACGACGTGACCGTCGACGACCTCCTGGCGTGGGCCTTCGACGGCACGGAGCTGCTGGCGGGCACCAACACCCTCGCCCGCATGGCCCAGCTCCAGGAGCGCGCCTCCGAGGCTGGGCTCTTCCTCGCCGAGCAGCTCGCAAGGGCGACGCCCGACCCCGAGACGGGCATCATCGGCGCCGTCGCCCGCGGCGTCGCCGACGGGCTCTTCACCCCCGAGGAGGCGGTCGGCACGCTCGTGATCCTGCTCGGCGCGGGCGGCGAGTCGACCAGCAGCCTTCTCGGCTCGGCCATCCGGGCGCTGGCCGACGACGCCGACCTCCAGGCCGCGGTGCGGGCCGACCTCGACCTCGTCCCCCTCCTCGTCGAGGAGGTGCTGCGGCTCGAGTCGCCGTTCACCGGTCACTACCGATACGTGCGCCGCGACACCACGCTCGGCGGCGCCGACCTCCTCGCGGGCGACAGCCTGCTCCTCCTCTGGTCAGCCGCCAACCGGGACCCTGCGCACTTCGACGACCCCGACGACCTCCGCCTCGACCGGGCCAACCCCCGTGACCACCTCGGCTTCGGGCGCGGCATCCACCACTGCGTGGGCGCGCCGCTCGCGCGGATGGAGGCCCGGGTCACCCTCGAGGAGCTGCTCCTCGCGACGGAGACGTTCACCCTGGACCCCGAGCGGCCTCCCGTCTACGTCGAGAGCATGTTCGTCCGCCGTCACGACCGCCTGCCGATCGTTCTCACCTGACGTTCTTGCGTCCCCCGCGCATCACATTGATGCGCGAGGGACGCCAAAACGTCAGAGGTAGTCGTGCTTCGTCATCCAGTTGATGGAGATGTAGCCGAACACCGGCGGGATGTACGCGGTGATCATCCGGTCGGTGAGCACCGCGGCAACGGCGATCGCGGGATCGACCCCGAAGGCGGTGAGGCCGGCGGTCAGGCCCGCTTCGAACACGCCGATGCCGCCGGGCACCGGGATCAGTCCGCCGAACAGCGACACGAAGGTGTTGATGAAGATGATGTCGACGAGCGCGAGGTCACCGCCGTAGGCCCGCAGGCACGCCCACAGGATCAGCGAGTACATCAGCTGCGTGAGGATCGACCCGCCGAAGATGTAGACGATCTTGCGGGGCGAGGTGAAGACCGTCCAGAGGTTGTGGGCCGTCGTCCGGACCGTGGGCATCACCTTGTGCCGCCACTTCGGCACGACCAGCACGAGCCCGATCACGAGCGCGAAGCCGACGATGCACAGCAGGACGATGGCCATGCCGTTGCCGCCGCTGCTCGAGTCACTTCCGCCGATGTCGCTCAGGGACAGCTCGTTGTTGTGGCCGACGAGGAACGCGACCAGGATGATCACGATCTGCACCATCGTGTACGCGATCGGCGGCACGGCACTCGCCGACACGGCGGTGGGAACCTCGACCCCGCGCTTCTGGAGGAAGCGGGTGTTCATGATGAACTGGGCGATCATCCCCGACGTCACGAGGTTCAGGAACGCCGACGCCACCTGGAGCAGCGTCAACGGTCCGAACGGGACGTCGTTGGCCGGCGGGATGGCGCCGAGCATGGAGACCGAATAGCCGATCTCGACGACGATCCAGCACGCGAAGGCGAAGACCACCCAGCCCCAGCTCGCCGTCTGGATCGTGTCCCACAGCTCGGCAGGGTCGCCGATCATGCCGATCATCGCCCAGATGCCGAAGCACGCAGCCGCGAACATGACGACCTGGCGCCGCGACACCCGACGGAGCTGCTCGAGCTCGGGGGCCTCCACGCCGGCCGCGGCGGCCACCTGGTCCCGGAGGTCGCCGAACGCCTTCTTGACCCCCTTCTGGCTCTTGCGGAGGTCGCGGCGCACGACCGGCGGCTGCAGGAACGGCACCGCGGCCGCGAGCTCCTCCTTGTCGAAGGTGGCGGTCAGCGCCGCCGCCGCCCGATCGGCGCCGACGACCAGCGACGTCGTGTAGAGGAGCGTGGCGATGTCGGTGCCCAGCCGGTTCCGGGGCGCCGCGGCCGACGCGTTGCGCCAGCCGACGAAGACGACCCCACCGTCGTCCTGCACGTAGACGTTGGTGGGATCGAGCCGTCCGTGCGCCAACCCGGCGCGCTGGAAGCGGGCGACGCCCTCCCACACCGCCGCGAGCAGCGGGTCGGTCACCTCGTCGGTCGCCAGCTCGGCCAGCGGCCGTCCGGAAACTTGTCGGGTGACGAGCACTGCAGCGTCCGGCCCGGCCTGGCCGACTTCGACGAAGTCGGGGGTACGTACGCCCTCCCGCTGCGCGCGCAGCAGGATGAACGCCTCGTGCTCCACCTCCTGGAGGCGGGAGTGGAACAGGGTGGGACCGCTGTCGCGGTAGAAGAGGAACCGGACCGCCTTGTTGAGGAATCGCGCGTCCCGCTCGTCGCGCCCCAGCACGGTGACCGACAGTGGGCCGTCGTGGCCGTCGGCCAGCATCAGCGTGCGGCCCAGCGTCTGCACCGGAGCGAGGTGCACGTTGTCGGCCTCGACCGCGAGCGAGGCGAGCGCGAGCTCCACCTGCTGCACGGTCGGTCGACCCCCCGGCGACCCGAACAGCAGGTGCACGAACGCGCCCGCCGCGATGCCGAGCGCGATGCCGCCGACCGCGTCGGCTGCGGTCGCGATTCCCAGGTACATCGCGGAGGGGACCATGAGCGCAACGACGAGGTACGACAGCCACCGTGCGGGTCGGCCCAGGTACGGCGACGCCGCAGCCACCACCGCGGTGACGACGGCGATCCGCACCAACGGGAACGGATGGGCCGCCGTGCTCGACGCGTCCGTGATCGCGTCGACGATGTCGCCGAGTGACTCGCTGCCGAGGGCGAGCGCGATGACGTGGCCCACGAGCCAGGCCAGGAAGCCGGCGAGGAACAGGTCGCGGGTGAGGCGCCAGCGACGAGCGAGCAGCGCCGCGACGACGATGATGCCGACCGCCCACAAGGTGCCGAGGTCCACGAGCAGCTCGGCGATCCCGCGGAGGCTGCTCGGCAGGTCGGTGAACGCCTCCGAGAGATTGACCTCGAACTTCGTGGGGTCGTCGGAGCGCGACGCGAGAAGGGCGACGACGATCGCGCCGAAGAAGAGTGCGAACGCGTCGGCCGGACGGCGTCGGTAGGGCTCCTCCGACGCGCGGGCGAACCCGTAGCGACCGAGCGAGCGGATGCGGCCGGTCAGCGCATCGCGACGCGTCGTGAAGTTCTCTTCCGCCCCCGGTCCGTCCACGCCCGGAATGTAGCCCGGGCGTGGACGGCCACGGGGTGACCGTCGCGTGGGCTACGTGGCCGAGAGGTGCTTGTGCTCCGCGCGCACGCGGAAGGCGATGACGATCTCACCGATGCCGCGGAACAGCGCCATGAAGCCGACCCAGATGATGATCAACGCGGCGCGGGCCGGGTAGTACTGCTGCGAGGCCCAGAAGCCCAGGAGCACCTCGATGATGCCGGCGGCCAGGCCGAGGCCCCAGAGGTGGTTGTACTCCTTCGTCATCGTCGCCTCGATGATGTCGATCGCACCCTTGAAGATCAGCAGGAAGCCGAGCACAGAGGCCAGCGCCCAGAACGCCTCCTCGGGCTGGATGAACGCCCACAGCGCGCCCAGTGCGAACACCACTCCGAGCAGCGCGTGCAGCCACTTCCAGGTCTGCACCAGGCCCATCGTGACGAACTCGTTGACGCAGGCCACCGCGAACACCACACCGATGATCACGCCGACGGTGGTGATCGACCGGTCGTCGAACCGCAGCACCACCAACGAGATGATCAGCCACAGGATCCCTGTGACCAGGAAGACCCACCACAGGCCTGAGACCTCGCGCGCCGCCTCACGCTCCGACATCGTCGTCACCGAAACACCCCCTCGCGTTCCCCCGGGACCGCCCCGGCTGGGCAGATCGACCCTAACGGCGCCCGAAGCCCGGGCGGTGGATGTCGGCCTCGCTACGCTGCCCGACCATGCCCTGGCTCTCGCTCCTCTTGTTCATGCTCGTCTTCGGAATGGCCATCGGCTGGGTCGCCCAGCTCGTGGTCAACGGGTTTGACACCCGGATCAACTGGAGCGAGGCGCTCATCACCGGTCTCGCCGGGTCCTTCGTGGGCGGCATCATCGGCAGCCTGATCTTCGAGGGCGAGCTGCGACTGCGCCCGAGCGGGATCATCGGCTCGATCATCGGGGCGATCCTGCTGGTGCTGCTGGTCAACTGGGTGCGGCGCCGGCGGTAGCCCGGTCCCGCAGCGCCGCGACCGTCCAGAGCGCCGTCGACGAGGCGCCCGGGCGCGACGAGGGCCGGGATTGCTCCCGGCCCTCGTGTCGTGCTCGTGTGGTGGGAAGGTCAGCTGCTGATGACCTTCGCCCGCATCGCCTGGTACTCCTCGTCGGTGAGGGAGCCCGACGCCTTGAGCTGGTCGAGCTTCATGAGCTCGTCGGCGGAGCTGGTGCCCACGATCTGGCGCAGCTGCTCCTGCTCGGCCTTCACCTGCTGCATGTTGCGCTGGGCCATGCCGTCGTGCTGCGTGAGCAGGTAGATGATGATCCCCAGGAACGAGAAGAAGATGACGAACAGGAACCAGAGCGTCTTGGTGACGCCACCGATGTCATGACGCCGGAAGAGGTCGGCGAAGATCGTGATCAGCAGCCAGAACCAGACCACGAACAGGAAGACCCAGAGGCACCAGAGCAGGAACTCTCCGACGCTGGGGTTGGACGCGAGGACGGACATAGGTTGAAACCTCCGACAAGGGGTGAGGGGCACACCTTCTCACATCTCCACCATGCCGCGCCCCATCCGAAGCGGATGAACCACGAATCGGCCGCCCCGGCTCCCACCGGAGCGGGTCGTGCGCTGCGCACGGCACTCGCCGTCACCACGCTGGCCGTGGGCGCCGGAGCGGTGATCCCGGTGCTGCCCCGGCGCCTCCGCGGGATCGCGACCGTCGGCGTCGTCGCGGCCGCGCTCGGTCTCGCACGGGCGGGTGGGCTCGGCGCCGACGATCTCGGGTGCGAGCCCGGCACCGTCCGCGCCGGGCT
>VGCA01000147.1 GCA_016870245.1 Actinomycetota bacterium
CGTCGTACGCGAGCTTCGTGGTGGAGAGGGACACCCCCGGGTTCACCATGGGGGAGAAGCTGCGGGGCATCGGCTGGAAGGGGATGGACACCCGAGCGCTGTTCTTCGACGACGTGTGGGTGCCCGACGAGCACCTCGTCGGCGACCCCGCCATGGGCCTTGGTCAGTTCCTCGCCACGCTCGAGGTGGGACGCATCTCGATCGCGGCGTTGTCGCTCAGCCTCACGCAGGCGGTGCTCGACCTCGCGCTCGCCTACGCGAAGGACCGTCAGCAGTTCGGCCAGCCCATCTCGCAGTTCCAGGCCATCCAGTTCAAGCTCGCCGACATGGCGACCGAGCTCGAGGCCGCCCGCTGGCTCACCTACCGGGCCGCGGCGCTGCGCGACGCCGGGCAGCCGTTCATGAAGGAGGCGGCGATGGCGAAGCTCAAGGCCAGTCGCCTCGCCGTGGCCGCGGCGTCGGAGGCCGTGCAGATCCACGGCGGCGTCGGCTACATGCTCGAGTCGCCCGTCGCCCGTTTCTACTGCGACGCGAAGGTGCTCGAGATCGGTGAGGGCACCAACGAGATCCAGCACGTCGTCATCGCTCGCGCCCTCGGCTGCTGAGCGCCCGGCCCGCGTCGCTCGTCTGCGCGCTGGTCGAGGCGCGGCTGCGCGAGCTCGGCCGCGCCCCGGGCGCGTGACGGGGGCCTGACGTTGCGCGTCGCTTCGGCGCGCCGGCCGTATCGGTTCGGCACCGATCGAGGGCTCGATCCTCGCTCAGGGACGCATGGTCCAACGATGCGTCCCTGGACCGACGCCCAGCGTCGCTCAGAGACGCATCAGAGGGCGGTGAGGCGGTGGAGGGTCTCGGTGATGGTGGTGCGGTCGGGGAGCCAGGCGCGCTCGAGGTCGGGGGCGTAGGGCGTGGGCGTGGCGGCGGCGCCGACGCGGGCGATCGGGGCGTCGAGGTCCCAGAACGCCTCGGCGGCGACCACGGCCGCGATCTCGGCGCCGATGCCGAACGGGATCACCGCCTCGTGCGCGATGCACAGGCGACTGGTCTTCGCCACCGACTCGACGATGGTCGCGGTGTCGAGTGGGGCGACCGTGCGCAGGTCGATCACCTCGACTGAAACGCCCTCCTCGGCCAGCGCGTCGGCGGCGGCGAGGCACTCGTGCACCATGCGCGACACCGACACGACCGTGACGTCGGTGCCCGGGCGCACCACGGCCGCCTTCCCGATCGGCACGAGGTGGTCGGCCGGTGGCTGGGTTCCCTTCATCCCGTACATGAGCCGGTGCTCGATGAACACCACGGGGTTGGGGTCGGCGATGGCGGCGCGCAGCAGGCCGTAGGTGTCGGCTGGCGTCGACGGCATCACCACGGTGAGCCCGGGGATGTGGGCGAGGATCGCCTCGAGGCTCTGCGAGTGCTGGCTGCCCGACGACCGTCCCGCGCCGAACTGGGTGCGGACCGTCAGCGCCATCTCGGCGCGCCCGCCGGTCATGAACGGGAGCTTGGCCGCCTGGTTGAGCAGCTGGTCGAGGCAGACGCCGAGGAAGTCGAGGTACATGATCTCGACCACCGGCCGCAGCCCGGCCATGGCCGCGCCCACCCCGAGCCCGACGATCGCGCTCTCGGAGATCGGCGTGTCGCGCACGCGCGTGCCGAACTGGTCCTGCAGCCCGCGGGTGAGGCCGAACACGTTGCCGCCGGCGCCGATGTCGATGCCGGCCAGGAAGACGGTGGGGTCGGCGGCGAGCTCGTGCGCCAGCGCGTCGTGCACCGCGTCCATGGTTCGGAAGACCGGGGCGTCGGCGGGCGGCACCGACGGCTCGGGGATCGCGGGCCGGGGGCGGGTGACGAACTCGTGGAGCGCCGCCACCGGCGGCGGCGGCAGGGCGCGGGCGGCCTCGACTGCGGCGTCGAGCTCGCGGTCGACCTCCTCGGCGAGGGCGGCGAGCGTGGCCTTGGTGACCCCCCGCTTGCGCAGGGCCTTGGCGCTCCGGCGCAGCGGGTCGCGGGCCTCCCAGCCCTGCACCTCCGCCTGCGTGCGGTAGCGCTCGGGGTCACCCTCGTAGTGGCCGTGGAACCGGTAGGTGGTGGCCTCGACGATCACGGGCCCGCTCTCGAGCCGGACCGCCTCCACGAGGTCGGTCATCACGGTGGCCACCTCGACGACGTCGTTGCCGTCGATGGCGAAGTACGGGATCCCGTAGCCGCGGGCCCGCCGCTTGAGCGACGCCGCGTGCTGGTCCTCGGCGGGGGAGAACTCGGCGTAGCCGTTGTTCTCGCAGAAGAAGATCACCGGCAGGTCCCAGACCGCCGCGAGGTTCACCGCCTCGTGGAACGTGCCGTGTGCGACCGCGCCGTCCCCGAAGAACGCGATCGCCACGCCGCCGTCGGCCCGGAGCTGCGACGCGGTGGCTGCGCCGACCGCGATGGGGAGCCCCGCGCCGACGATGCCGTTGGCGCCGAAGATGCCGAGCGTGGGATCGGCGATGTGCATCGAGCCACCCCGCCCGCGGTTGGTGCCCGCGTCGCGGGCCATGAGCTCGGCGAACATGCCGAGCGGGTCGAGGCCCTTGGCGAGGCAGTGCCCGTGCCCGCGGTGGGTGGAGGTGATGACGTCGTCGGGTCGCAGCGGCCGGCACGCGCCGACGGCTGCGGCCTCCTGCCCGATCGACAGGTGCACGAACCCCGGCACCTCGCCGTCGCGGTAGAGGGCGGCGACCCGCTCCTCGAAGCCGCGGATCACCAGCATCCGCCGGTGGAGCTCGAGGAGATCGGCGTCGCGCAGCACGGCAGGGTATTGTACTGATCGGTACAAATCCCCGCGTGTCGGTCGTCGACGCGCACGACGGAGCATTCGATGGCCGGAGCCGACGAGATCCACATCCCCGCGGCGTTCACGCCGGTGGGCGACGTCCGCGGCCGCCGGGTGGTCGTCACCGGCGCGAGTCGTGGGCTCGGGCGGGTGCTCGCCCACGCGTTCTCGCGGGGTGGCGCGTCGGTTGCACTCGTGGCCCGCACCGAGGCCGACCTGAAGGAGGTCGCCGGCGAGCTCCCCGGGCCGTCGCTCGTGTGTGCCGGCGAGGTCACCGACGAAGCCTTCAACGAGGCCGTGGTCGACGCCGTGGTCGGGGAGTGGGGCGGCCTCGACGTGTGGATCGCCAACGCGGGGGTGTCGCCCGTCGTGGGCGGGCCGCGCCGGACCACTGCGGCCCAGTGGCGCGAGGTGATCGACGTCAACCTCACGGGGGCGTTCCTCGGGGCCCGCGCGGCGGCGCGGGTGCTCGGTGCCGGTGGCCGCATCATCTTCACGGGCAGCGTGATCGGCGAGCGCCCGCGCGAGGGGCTCTCCGCGTACAGCGCGTCGAAGGCCGGCCTGGTCGGCCTGGCCAAGGCGCTCGCGCTCGATCTCGGGCCCGCCGGCGTGACCGTCAACGTCGTGGCTCCCGGCTGGTTCGACTCGCCGCTGGTGGAGCCGTGGAAGCGCCACCCGGAGCTCGGCGCCGCGGTGCTCGCCCACACGGTGCAGGGCCGGTGGGGCGATCCCGCCGACCTCGTCGGCGCGTACCTGTTCCTCGCGTCCGACGCGTCGGCGTTCATGACCGGCACCGTCCTCGACGTCGACGGCGGGTACCTGCTCGTATGACCGGGGCACGGCGCGTGGTCGCCATCCTGGGGGCCGGGGGCACGCTGGGCGCCGCGTTGTCGCGACGGTTCGCGGGCGAGCCCGCCACCGATGTGGTGGTCAGCGACCTGAGCGCCGACGCGCTCGAGCACACGGTCGCCGGACTGCCCGACGTGCGCGGCGCGGTCGAGACCCTCACCGCCGACGTGAGCGATCCGACGCAGGTGGAGGCGGTCGTGGCCCGGGCGATCGACGCGTTCGGCCGGCTCGACGTGCTGATCAGCAACGCCGGCGTGCTCGCCCCCAACGGGCGCATCCACAACCTCTCGGTCGACGACTGGGACCGCTCGTACCGGGTCAACGTCCTCGGCAACGTCAACGGGATCAAGGCCGCGGTCGGGGTCATGCGGCCCCAAGGCTCGGGGTCGATCGTGCTCACCGCGTCGGTGGCGGGGATGACCGCGTGGTCGCACGCCGCTCCCTACTGCGCCACGAAGGCCGCGGTCATCCAGCTCGCGAAGGTCGCCGCCGTCGAATACGCGCGCGATGGCATCCGGGTCAACTGCGTGTGCCCGGGCACGTTCCTCTCGCAGATCCACGACGGGCTGCCGCCGGAGGCGATCGACGCGATCGCGGTGAAGCACCCGCTCGGTCTGGGGAGCGCCGACGACCTGCTGGGTGCGTACTCGTACCTCGCGAGCGATGCCGCCCGCTGGACCACCGGCGCGGCGATCGTGGTCGACGGGGGCTACGCCGCGCCGTAGTCGCGGCGCGACGACATCGGGGGACAGGTGCCGGACACGCCGCGGATGCAGCCGGACATGAGCTGGTGCGCGGTGCTCGAGCACCACGCGGCCCGCACGCCCCACGAGGCGATCGCGGTGTACGGCGACGAGGTCGTGACCTACGCGCGCATGGCCGAGTGGTCGGCCGAGCTCGCCGCGGGGTTGGCGGCGCGTGGCGTGGCCCGTGGCGACGTCGTCGCGCTCCTCGCGTACAACTCGGCGGCGTTCCTCGCCGTGATCTTCGCGGCCAACCACCTGGGCGCGGTGGCGATGCCGATCAACTGGCGGCTCGCGCCGCCGGAGCTGCAGTTCATCCTCGAGCACTCCGAGGCGCAGGTGCTCGTGGCCGACGCCGACCTCCTCGACCTGGCGGCGGAGGGCAGCGCCGCGGTGGCGGGGCTCGGGCGTGTGGTGATCGGCGCCGCCGCGCCCGCCGGTTGGGAACGGCTGGCCGACCTCGCGGTGGCCGGGGTGACCGCGCCCCGGGTCGCGGCCGCGGGCGGCGACCTCCACCGGCTGATGTACACCTCGGGGACGACCGGCCGCCCGAAGGGCGTGATGCTCACCCACGCCAACCTCGCGTGGAAGAACTACGCGCACATCGCCGAGTTCGGCTTCACCGCGGCCGACGTCGGCCTCGCCTGCGGCCCGCTGTACCACGTCGGCGCGCTCGACCTCGTCGCCACCTCGATGATCGCAGTGGGTGCGACGACGATCGTCCACCGGGTGTTCGACGCGTCGCAGGTGGTCGACGACATCGAGCGTCACCGCATCACCACGGTCTGGGCCGCCCCGGCGATGGTCCGCGGCATCCTCGACGTGCCCGGCATCGAGTCACGCGACCTGTCGTCGGTGCGGGTGCTCATCGCGGGCGGCGAGAAGATGCCGATCCCGTTCATCGAGCGGCTGCGCGCCACCTTCCCGTCGTGCTGGTTCGCCGACGCGTACGGGCTCACGGAGACCGTGTCGGGCGACACCTTCCTCGACCGCGAGAGCACGGTCACGAAGCTCGGCAGCGTGGGCCGGCCGTGCCAGTACCTCGAGCTCGACCTGTGGGACGAGACCGGCGCGTCGATGCCGCCGGGGGAGCAGGGCGAGATCGTGCTGCGGGGCCCCAAGGTCTTCGCGGGCTACTGGCGGGACCCCGAGGCGACGGCGACGGCGTTCGCCGGTGGCTGGTTCCACACGGGCGACATCGGCGTACGCGACGACGACGGCTACCTCTACATCGTCGACCGGCTCAAGGACCTGGTGATCTCGGGGGGCGAGAACATCGCCAGCTCCGAGGTGGAGCGGGTGCTGTACGAGCACGAGGCCGTGGCCGAGGTCGCGGTGGTCGGCCGCCCCGACGAGCGGTGGGGCGAGGTGCCGGTGGCGTTCGTGGTGCTGCAGGACGGCGCGACCGTCGAGCCCGACGCGCTCATCGCCCACTGTCGGGACCGGCTGGCCAAGTTCAAGGTCCCGAAGGCCGTCACCTTCGTCGACGAGCTCCCGCGCAACCCGTCGGGCAAGATCCTCAAGCGCGAGCTGCGTACGCTGACCGGATGACCGGATGACCGGCTGCGGTCCGGCCCGGTCGGGGAGGGGAGCCATGGCCGACGAGCTGATCTCCGCGGACTCGCACGTCGCGATCTCGCTCGACGCGGTGCGCGAGCGGGTGCCGTCGGCCCTGCACGAGGCGTTCGACGACGCCATCGCCGCGCAGGCCGCAATGGACGACGAGCTACGCGGTGGCAAGCGGCTGTCGCTCGACGACTGGGACATGGAGGCCATGCGCGACCCGGGCTATCGCGACCCGCACGCCCGCCTCGCGGCGATGGACCGCGACGGCGTGCGCGCGGAGGTCCTCTACTCCGAGGTGAGCGCGTTCCGGGCCTACGGCCTCGTGCGGGGCGACTGGAAGCCCATCAGCCGCGCGTTCACCGACCTGCTCGTCGACTTCGCGTCGGTGGACCCCGACCGGCTCGCGGTGTCGTACCAGGTGCCGATCATCGACATCCACTATGCGGTGTCGGAGGTCGAGCGCCTCGCCGGGCTCGGCGCGCGGTCGGTGCACCTGCCGAACTTCCCGAGCGAGCTGGGCCTGCCCGACTACCACGACGAGGGGTACGACCCGCTGTGGGGTGTGCTCCAGGAGACCGGCATCAGCATCAGCCACCACCTCGGCAACCGGGTCTGGCTCTACGACGTGTTCCGCCGCGATCCCACGCCGCAGATGGCGATCTTCACCTCGCTGCCGGCGCTCGCGCTCTCGGAGGTCATCGCGTGGTGGATCCTCACGGGGACCCTGGAACGGTTCCCCGGTCTGCAGATCGTGTTCGTGGAGCCGGGCCTCTACTGGATCCCCGGCTTCCTCGAGTCGCTCGACCGCAAGGCCGACGGCCGCTACGTGCTCCCGGGCGTGACCATGACCCCGAGCGACGTGTTCCGCCGCAACATGGCCCTCACGTTCATGGACGACATGGTGGGCCTGGGCATGCGCGACCGCATCGGCGTGGAGAACATCCTCTGGTCGACCGACTTCCCGCACCCCGCCACCACCTGGCCCCACTCGGTCGAGACGGTGGCGCGCCAGTTCGCCGACGTGCCGGCCGAGGAGCGCGCGCTCATCACCGCCGGCAACGCCCGCCGCATCTACGGACTCTGAGCGGGGTGCGGCCGCCGGCGGCGGTCAACGCTGGTGCGCGGTGAAGCGGGCGGACCAGTCCATGAGGTCGACGGGGACGGAGTAGCCGGTCTCGTCGTTGATCTCGTCGAAGTGCGCGACGACGTCGGCGACGGTCGCGGGCCCGCCCTCGTGCAGGTAGCCGTCGGTCGAGGCGATGAAGATGCGGGCGAAGCGCCCGGCGCCCGCGGTGTAGATCTCGCCGCTCACCGGGCACACCTCGTGCGCGAGGAAGGCCACCATCGGCGCGACCAGCTCCGGGGCCATCGAGGTGGCCATGGGATCGTCGGCCGCGGGGTCGTCGCCGGAGCCGGCCATGCGCGTGTACGCGGCCGGGGCGATGCAGTTGACGCGGATGCCGAGCTCCTGACCTGCGGTCGCGAGGCTGCGCATCATCCCGACCACGCCGCCCTTGGCGGTCGCGTAGGCGAGGTTGCCGGGGAGGCCGAACATCCCCGACGACGTGGTCATCACGATGCGGCCGTACCCCTGCGCCACCATGTGCGGCCACGCGGCGCGCGTGGTGTTGAACGAGCCGGCGACGTGCACCGCGAGGTGGGCGTCGAGGTGCGCGGCGTCGGCATCGGGGAGCCCGGCCCAGCGCATGATCCCCGCATTGTTGACGAGCACGTCGATGGACCCGAGATCGTCGGTCGCCCGGGCGACGAGCGCCTCGGCGCCCTCGACCGTGGCGACGTCGTGGGTGTCGGC
>VGCA01000148.1 GCA_016870245.1 Actinomycetota bacterium
GCGCGGGCCCGCGGACGACCGACCAGAGCGCGTCGCGGGCGTCGAGACCGGCCGCCTGGACCTCGACGAGGGTGCGGCAGGTCCGCTCGGTCCAGGCCCCGGCCTTCGCGGCGGCGCCCGCACTCGGCGCAGCCCCGAGGAGGACCGCCGCCACGGCGACCGCCACGGCCGCCGCGAGGAAGGTGCGGTGCGTGCGCGGAGCGGAGCACTTCGTCGTTCGCGTCGCGCCACCCGTCACGGCGCGCACGGTAGCCCCCGGATCCCAGCGGGACGGGCCGGGCGGGACGGCGGCGGGGCGGGCGGGACGGAGACGGGGACGGGCGGGAGGGAGCCGGTCAGGGTGCGCCGGCGCGCTCGACCCGGATCGCGGTCGCCTTGAACTCCGCGGTGCCCGACTTCGGGTCGGTGGCGTCGATCGTGAGCACGTTGGTGTCGACGTCGTCGGAGAAGTGCATCGTCATGAAGGCCAGGCCGGGACGCAGGCCGTCGTCGACCCGCACCGGCGCCTCCACCGCGCCACGTCGCGACACCACCCGCACCCGCTCGCCGTCGACGAGGCCCAGCGCCTCGACGTCGGCGGGGGAGAGGTCGATGGTCTCCGCCCGGCGCAGGGGCGAGCGGAAGCGCCGCGACTGCACCCCGGTGTTGTAGGAGTCGAGCCGGCGCCCGGTCGTGAGGCGGATGGGGAACTCGTCGCTGAGGGGATCGGCCGGGGGCACCCACTCGACCACCGAGAAGGGCGCGAGGCGGCCGCGTTCGTCCGGGTCGTCGGCCCAGAGGCGTCCATGGAGGAAGCTCGGCTCGAGCCGGGTGGGTGAGACGCAGGGCCACTGGATGCCGCCGAGCGCCTCGATGCGGGCGTAGGTCATCCCCCGGTGGCTCGGCGAGACGCGGGTCATCTCGGTGAACATCGCCTCGGCGTCGGGCTCGCCGATGTCGGCGCCCAGCCGCCGCGCGACCGCGCACAGGATCGCGAGGTCGTCGCGCGCGCCCTCCGGCGCGCGCACCGCGGCCCGCACCCGCTGCACGCGACGCTCGGAGTTGGTGACCGTGCCCTCGGCCTCGCACCAGGCCGCGGTGGCCGGGAGCACGACGTCGGCCATCTCGGCGGTGCGGGTGAGGTACAGGTCCTGCACCACGAGATGGTCGAGGCCGTCGAGGAGCGCGCGGGTGCGGGTGACGTCGGCCTCCGAAAGGGCCGGGTTCTCGCCCACCACGTAGACGGCGCGCAGGGTCCCGTGCTCCATGGCCTCGAACATCTCCGAGAGGTTCAGTCCGGGCTCCGGCGGGACGGGCGCGCCCCAGACCCCCTCGGCCGCGGCGCGGGCCGCAGGGTCGGCGACGTCCTGGAAGCCCGGGAGCCGGTTGGGCAGCGCACCCATGTCGCCGCCGCCCTGGACGTTGTTCTGGCCCCGCAGCGGGCTCAGGCCCGAACCCCACCGACCGACGTGCCCGGTGAGCAGCGCGAGGTTGATCAGCGCGAGCACGTTGTCGACGCCGCTGCGGTGCTCGGTGATGCCGAGGGTCCAGCACAGCTGGGCCATCGGGGCGGTCGCGTAGGCGTGGGCCGCGGCCCGCACCAGATGGGCCGGGACGCGGGTGATCGCCTCGGCCCGCTCCGGGCTCCACTCGGCCACGGCCGCGGCGAGCTCGGGGTACCCGGTGGTGGCCCGGGCGACGAAGTCCTCGTGCACCAGGCCGGCCGCGATGATCTCGTGGGCCATGGCGTGCGCGAGCACGATGTCGCTGCCCACGTCGAGCGGGAGCCACAGGTCGGCGAACGCCGCGGTCTGGGTGCGCCGGGGGTCGACGACGATCAGGCGGGCGCCGTTGCGCACCGCCTTCAGGACGTGGTGGAAGAAGATGGGGTGGGTCTCGCGCGCGTTGGATCCCCAGAGGACGACGACATCGGCGTCCTCCACCTCCCGGTAGCTGCTGGTGCCGCCACCGGCACCGAAGACCGTCGCCAGACCGACGACGCTGGGAGCGTGTCAGGTGCGGTTACACGAGTCGATGTTGTTGGTGCCCACGGCCAGGCGCATCAGCTTCTGGGCCGCGTAGTTCACCTCGTTGGTGGCCTTGGAGCACGAGAACAGGCCCACCGCGTCGGGACCGTGGGTGTCGCGCACCCGGGCGATCCCGGTGGCCGCGCGGTCGAGCGCGACCTCCCAGGACGTGGGGACGAGCCGGCCGCCCTCGCGCACGAGGGGGGTGGTGAGCCGGGCGTCGGACATGGTGACCTCCGAGAGGGGACCCTGCGGCACGGCGCCGCACCCCGACGGTAATGGCCGCGACCCGACCATCCGCGCCCTGGGGATCCCCATGAGTGTCACACCCCCCTGGGACGATGGGGCCATGGACATCACCCTCGTCGTCGTGATCGCCGTCGCCGCCGTGCTCCTCGTCGCTGCCGTGGTGGCCGGCGTGGTCGTCGGAACCCGGATGGGACGGTCGGGCGGGGAGCCCGCCACGCCGGCGGTGCCGGTCTCCCCGGCGAGCCCGGCGGGCCCGTCGGCCGAGGAGCTGGCCCGGCGGGCGGCCGACGAGGGGACCCGCCACGCACTGGAGCAGTTCCTCGCGCAGCACCGCGAGATGACCGACCAGGCAATGACCCACCAGCAGCAGGTCATGGCCCGCGAGCGCCAGATGGTCGTCGGGGAGCTCGACCGCCGCAAGGAGCTCATCGACCGTCAGCTCGGCGAGGTCGCCCAGGCCGTGCGCACCGTGGGCGAGACCGTGCACCGCCTCGAGGCCGACCGCAAGGTGGCGTTCGGCGGCCTCGAGCGTGAGCTGCGCATGCTCCACGAGACCCACGAGTCGCTGCGCACCGAGACCGGCAACCTGGTCACCGCGCTGCGCAACCCGTCCACCCGGGGCCGTTGGGGCGAGATGCAGCTGCGCCGCGCGGTCGAGATGGCGGGCATGGTCCGCCACTGCGACTTCGTCGAGCAGGCGACGGTCGACGGTGACGACGGCCGGCTCCGACCCGACGTGGTCGTGCGGCTGCCGGGAGCGAAGTCCGCGGTCATCGACGCGAAGGTCCCGCTCCACGCCTACCTCGAGGCCGTCGAGGCAGCCGACGACGCCGCCCAGGTCGTGAAGCTGCGCGATCACGCACGGCAGGTGCGGACGCACATCGACACGCTCGCGTCGAAGGCCTACTGGTCGCAGTTCCCCGACGCGCCCGACTTCGTCGTCATGTTCGTCCCCGGCGACCAGCTCCTCGCCGCCGCGTTCGAGCACGAGCCCGCGTTGATGGAGCACGCGGTCGCCAACCGGGTGCTCATCGCCACCCCGGTCACCCTCATCGCGCTCCTGCGCTCGATCGCCTACGGGTGGCAGCAGGAGAGCCTGGCCGAGAACGCGCGGCAGATCGCCGATGCCGGCCGCGTGCTCCACGAACGTCTCGGCACGTTCTCCACCCACCTCCGCAAGGTCGGCACCAACCTCGACCGTGCGGTCGGCGCGTTCAACGAGGCGGTCGGCTCCTACGACGCCCGCGTCATGCCCGCCGCCCGCAAGCTGAGCGAGCTCGACGTCGCCGAGACCGAGGTCCCCGGTGTGGCGGCCGTCGAGCGCCGCTCGCGGCCGGTGTCCACCGGCGACCCCGAGGCCGCGCCCCGGCGGGAGCACGGCGGCGCGGTGATCGACCTCACCGCGCCCGACGGCGCAGCCCCCGTCGAGGGCCCGGCCACCCTCGCGCTCGAGGCCTGAGCCACCGCACGCGTCCGGAACCGCCACGGCGGCCGGTACCCTCGCCCGCGTGTTCCTGGTCGTCGCACTCTGTGTGATCGTGCCGATCGTCGAGCTGGCGGTCTTCGTCCAGGTCGCCCAGTGGATCGGCGTGTGGGAGGCCCTGTTCCTGCTCCTCGCCGTGTCACTGCTCGGCGTGTGGCTGATCAAGGCCCAGGGCGTCGCCGTCTACCGCAAGGGCCGGGCCGACATGGCCGCGGGCAAGGTCCCGGGCCGCTCGATGGTCGACGGGCTCTTGATCTTCTCGGCCGGCGTGCTGCTGCTGATCCCCGGCTTCGTGACCGCCCTCGCCGGTCTGGCGCTCCTCGTCCCGCCGACCCGGGTGCCCGTGCGGGAGTACCTGATCCGGCGCTGGTCCCGGAACGCGCGGATGACCGTGCGGACGGTGGGCGGACCGGGTGGCACGGTGATCAGCGCCGACAGCACCGTGCGCGACCGTCCGCCGCCGCCGGAGCTGGGGCCGGGTCCCACAGCGGGGCCCCCGGGCTGACGCACCTCGAGGGGGTGGCGTCGCGACTCAGCGCCGGAGCAGCTCGGGAGCCAGCGGGCAGTCGAGGCGGGTGACGAACCGGTCCGCGGTGTCGAGCCCACCCGGACCGGCGATGCGGGCGGCGTCGGCCACCGGCACCACCTCCCCCCGGTCCTCGTCGGCCCCCTCCCGGAGCACCTCGAACAGGCGCTCCGGCAGGATGCGGTCGAGGGGGGCCACGAGCCACAGCGCGGCGTCGGGCAGGCCCCAGCGCAGGTCGGCCACCCCCGGCGGTACCAGCGCAGTGGTGGGACTGGTGGCGAGCACCTCCACGATCAGGTGGGAGGCATCGAGGGCCATGGCTTCGGGGAGGTCGACCATGCGCACGGTCCGGGCGGCGCCTCCGAGCCGGGCCCGCATCCCGGCGTCGGCCCGATCGGGCCGCACCACCACGACGTCGAGGTCGGGCCGCTGGTCGAGCGCGGCTCCCGCGGCCTCGGGCCACCCGAGCACCACGATCGGCTCGTCGTGGGGGAAGGGCAGCACCGCGGTGAGACGCTCGACCGTGCGGTCACGCTCCACCGCGCGCATGGCGTCGACGGCCGCCGCTGCCGGGTCGGCCGCTCCGACGACGCGGGCGCACAGCCACCACAGCGGCCCGTTGGTCGCATGGTGGGCGAGCAGGCGCCGGCACACGAGGACCAGCTGCGCCGGGTCGTCATGGAAGTCGGCCAGGCAGTCGGCGACTTCGTCGACCAGTGCGCGGTCGTCGCCGTCGTAGCGGGCCAGGGCGCGCAGTCGCTCGAACGGCAGCATGCCGCGCGGATGCTACCCAGGCCCGGCGAGCAGGGCGCCCGCACCGGCGAGCACCTCGGCCCGCCGGGTGAGCACTTCCGGGTTGCCCCGCAGGCGCAGAGTGCCGTCGGCGAGGCACGACTGGGCGTTGGCCACACCCGCGTGGATCCGGCGGGCGGCATCCTCCGACGCGACGAGGGTCAGGTCGGCGGCGGCGGCGCGCCCCGCGACCACCCGGGCCGGCCCCTCGCCGAGGACGAGGTGGTACGCCACCTCGCCCGTGCCGGTGCGGACCTGCTGCTCGATCACCACCGGGCCGTCGGCCACGTCGGCAAGCGCCGCGTGCTCTTGGGCGCGCGCGTCGAGCGCGTCGACCCACTCCGGGCTGAGGAACTCGGGCTCCACGGCTCAACGCTACCGAAGTCACCACCCGCCCCGGCCGCCCCCGCGCCCCCGGGGCGGCGAGTCCCGCCGATGGCCGGTGCCCGCCGGGTCCAGACGCTGCCCGGGGTCCGGCGGGCGGCCCGTACCATCAGCGCCGTGTCCGGGTCGCTCCCCTCGTCGCGCGTGGCCCCGGTCCCGCCCGGCCTCCGCGAGGTGGGCGCCCGGGTCGACGCCCGCATCCTCGACCTCCTCGATCACGAGCTCGCCCGGTGGCGGGCGGTCGATCCCGAGCTCGGGGAACCCGTCGGCGCGCTGCGGACCCTGATCTCGGCCGGGGGCAAGCGCCTCCGCCCGGCGTTTTGCCACTGGGCCTTCGTGGGCGCCGGCGGCGACCCCGGCGACCCCGCCGTGGTCGCGGCGGGCGCCGCGCTGGAGCTCCTGCACACCTTCGCCCTCGTCCACGACGACGTCATGGACGGCTCCGACGAGCGGCGGGGGCTGCCGTCGATCCACCGCGCGGCCATCGACCGCCACCGGAGCCTCGGCTGGCAGGGCGACGCCCGCCGGTCGGGTGAGGGCGCGGCGATCCTGGTGGGCGACTTCGCGTTCGTCTACGCCGACATCCTCCTCGGCGAGATCCCGCCGGCCGCCCGGGTCGTGTTCGACGAGCTTCGCATCGAGCTGTGCGTCGGCCAGTACCTCGACCTGGTGGGCACCGCGAGCGCGAGCCGCGACCCGGAGCAGGCCACCCGGATCGAGCGGTACAAGTCGAGCAAGTACACCGTGGAGCGACCGTTGCACCTCGGTGCGGCGCTGGCCGGGGCCGGGAGCGACGTGCAGGACGCCCTCACCGCCGTGGGGCTCCCGCTCGGCGAGGCGTTCCAGCTGCGCGACGACCTCCTCGGCGTGTTCGGCGACCGCACGGTGACCGGGAAGCCCGTGGGCGACGACCTGCGGGAGGGGAAGCTCACCCCGCTCATCGCCGCCGCGTCGGCCCGGGTCGCCGGCGCCGACCTCGCGGTGCTCGCCCGGGTCGGGGCTTCGGACCTCGGGGCCGACGAGGTCGCGGCCATCCAGGACGTGCTCCTGGCGTCGGGCGCCGTCGGCGAGATCGAGGACCGCATCGCGGCCCGGGTCGAGGAGGCGCTCGCCGCGCTCACCGTCGCCCCGCTCACGGCGGAGGCCCGCGAGGCCCTCGCCGACCTGACCCGATTCGCCGCGTGGAGGGACCGCTGATGCGGGCTCCGGCGCCCGATAGTCTCCGTCGCCGATGACCCCGGCGACCCTTGCGATCGACGTCGCCGACGTGGTGAAGCACTACGGCGACCTCCGGGCGCTCGACGGCTTGTCGCTCGCGATCGCACCGGGCGAGGTGTTCGGCCTCCTCGGCCCGAACGGGGCCGGCAAGACCACCACCGTCGAGATCCTCGAGGGCTACCGCCGCCCCGACGCCGGCGCGGTCCGAGTGCTCGGGCTCGACCCGGCCCGGGACGGCGCCCGGCTCCGCCCCCGCATCGGCGTGATGCTCCAAGACGGCGGCCTGTACCCGGGGCTCCGGCCGCTCGAGGTGCTGCGCCTGTTCGCCGCCTACTACGACGAGGCCGAGGACCCCGATGCGCTGATCGACATCGTCGGCCTGCGCGACGCCACCCGCACCATGGTCCGCCGACTCTCGGGCGGGCAACGCCAGCGCCTGTCGCTCGCGTGTGCGCTGGTCGGGAAGCCCGAGATCGTGTTCCTCGACGAGCCCACGGCGGGCATGGACCCCCATGCCCGCGCCACCACCTGGAGACTCGTGCGCGACCTCGCCGGTCGGGGCGTGACCGTGATGCTCACGACCCACGCGATGGACGAGGCCGAGCACCTCTGCGACCGCGTGGCGATCGTCGACCACGGCCGCATCGTCGCCGAGGGCGCGCCCGCCGACCTCACCCGGTCCGTGGCCCGCGACGAGGTGGGGTTCGTGAGCGAGCCCGGCGTCGACACCGGCGCGCTGGCCGACGCCCTCGGCCTCGGCGCCGACGGCGTGCAGGAGGCCCGCCCGGGGGAGTACGTGGTGACCGCTCCCGGCTCTCCCGGCCTCGTCGCCGACCTCGCGGTGTGGATGCGCGACCACGGCCATCAGATCGACGAGCTGCACACCGGACGCCGGTCGCTCGAGGAGGTCTTCCTCCGACTCACGAGCGAGACCCGCGACGGCGCCGATCCCGACCTCGAGGACGCCCGATGAGCGCCCGCAGCGCGGTCGCGGCCCAGACCCGCGCGGAGCTCGCGCTCACGCTGCGGCGG
>VGCA01000149.1 GCA_016870245.1 Actinomycetota bacterium
CGGGATCGGCGAGCCGGGCCTTCTGGAACGTGCCCTGCTGGGCCGACATCACGTCGGAGGCGAGCATCCACATCGCGGTGGCGAGGAGCGACACGTCGACCACCGACCCCTCGCCGGTGCGTTCCTTGCGGAACAGCGCGGCGGCGATGCCGAACGCGAGCTGCACCGCGCCGTTGCGGTCGCCGAGCGCCCCGCGCTGCGTGATCGGCTCGTTGAGCCCGATCGGCGTGAGCGTGTCGCCCAGGCCGCCGCGGGCCCAGAACGCAGTGGCGTCGTACGCGGGCTTGTCGGCGTCGGGCCCCCGCGCGCCGTAGCCGTGACCGCGCGCGTACACGAGCGACGGGTTGACCGCGCGCAGCGTGTCGACGCCCAGGTCGAGGCGATCGAGGCTCGACGGGAGCATGTTCGTGAGGAACACGTCGGCGGTGCGGAGCAGGTCGAGGAGGATCTCCCGACCGGTCTCGGTCTTGAGGTCGAGGCCCACGCTGCGCTTGCCCCGGTTGGCCATCTCCCACGACACGTTGACCGAGCCGGCCGACGCGCCGATGCCCTGCGTGACGAGGCCGCGGTAGCCGTCGCCGGTCACCGGGTGCTCGATCTTGATCACGTCGGCACCCCAGTCGGCGAGGAGCGCGCCGGTCACCGGCACGAACACGAACTGGGCCAGCTCGACCACCCGCACGCCGTCGAACATGGGGACCGACGGGCCGGGCCCGGGTGTGGTGTTCGTGCCCTCGGGTGGCTCGCTCCGCTCACTCATGAGGTGACGGGCGGCTCGGCCGGGGTGAAGCGGTAGAGCCTCTCGGCGTTGCCCCGGAGGATCTTGTACTGCGTGTCGGCCGAGAGGCCGGCGTCGTCGAGCAGCTTGCGGGCCACGCCGATGCAGTCGGGCCAGGTGGTGTCGCTGTGCGGGTAGTCGGTCTCGCACATCACGTTGTCCTCGCCGATGATGTCGAGGGACCGAAGCCCCGACGACTCCTCGATGAAGCAGCCGAAGATGTGCTTCCGGATCGTCTCGCGCACGTTGAGCGTGTCGAGGTCGGCCATGACCTGCTCGGTCTGCACCTCGTTGTTGTAGAACGACGTCGACACCTGCTTCGCCCAGTGCCGCTGCTTGTCGATGACCTGCTCGGCCCGCTCGATGAAGTACGGCATCCAGCCGATGTTCCCCTCGGACAGCGCGATCTTCAGATCGGGGAAGCGCTCGAACATGTCGGAGAACAGCCAGGCGAGCATCGTGCCTGCCGCACGGATGGCGCCGAAGGTGAGGTTCGCGAGGCCCGGCGCGTCCTTCGAGATCACCGGCATCGTCGACGACGACCCCACGTGCATCGACACGACCATCCCGAGGTCGTTGGCCGCGGCCATCACCGGGTCCCAGTAGCGGTTGGGGTCGTGGATGGTGGGGAGGCCGAGGGGCTCGGGGTTCTCGGAGAACGCGAACGACGTCGCGCCCTTCGCCGCGCAGCGTTCCATCTCCTTCGCCGCCGCGGTCGGGTCCCAGAGCGGGATGATGATCAGCGGGATGAAGCGGCCGGGTGCGGCCGCGCACCACTCGTCGATCATCCAGTCGTTGTAGGCCTGGACGCAGAGGTGGGCGAGCTCCTTGTCGTCGGCCTCGTAGAAGAGCTGCCCGCAGAAGCGGGGGAGCGACGGGAAGTTGAGCGAGCCCAGGATCCCGGCCCGGTCCATGTCGGCGACCCGCTGGATCGGGTCGTATGCCGCGGGGTGCATCTCCGAGTAGCTCACCGACGCCGGTGTGAACTCCTCCTTGCGCTTGCCCCGAGTGACCGAGAGGCCCGAGGTGGGGAGGCGCTTCCCCTCGTAGCTCCAGGCATCGTCGTCGAGGAGCCGGGGGCCGACGTCGCGGTACTTCGCCGGCAGCCGGTCGACCCAGACATGGGCGGGTTCGATGACGTGGTCGTCGACCGAGACGAGCCAGTCGAGGCGGGGGTCGTCGAGCTGCATGGTCCCTCGGTTCCCGGCCGGTACGCGTGGCTGTCGGCCGACTCGGTGGTTCCGCATCATTGCCGAGCGGGTGGGTTACTCGTATTTCAGCAACTGGCGTGAGATGCGAGCACGAACCTAGTGGCGGTGCGGGGGCGGGTCAACCGACGTGCGATCATCCCCGACCACCTCCACCGCCGAGCCAGAGGAGCCACCGTGCTGCGGATCGAGGACGTCGAACGGGTCCGGATGATCACCCTGGACCGCCCCGAGGCGCTCAACGCCTTCAACGAGGCGCTGTACGACGCCACCGCCGAGGCGCTCATCGACGCCGCCGTCGACCCGGGGGTGGCGGTGGTCGTGATCACCGGCGGTGGGGAGCGGGCGTTCTCCGCCGGCACCGACGTGATCGAGATGGCCGCTCGCACCACCGGCGGGGTGGAGAACGGGCGCTACGGGTTCCCCGGGATGGTCGACGTGCTCGCCGCGTTCCCCAAGCCGCTCATCTGCGCAGTCAACGGGATGGCGCTCGGCATCGGTGCCACGATCATCGGCTTCGCGGACCTCGCGCTGATGTCGACGGCGGCGCGGGTGCGCTGCCCGTTCACCGACCTCGCCGTCGCGCCCGAGGCGGCGAGCAGCTTCACGTTCCCGTTGCTGCTCGGTCGCCAGCAAGCCACCTGGATGCTGATGAGCTCCGAGTGGTTCAGCGGCGCCGAGTGCGTGGAGATGGGCCTGGCCTGGAAGCTCTGCGAGCCCGACGACCTGCTGCCCGAGACGCTGCGGGTGGCGACCGTGCTGGCCCGGAAGTCGATCGCGTCGCTCGTGGAGTCGAAGCGCACCATCGTGGAGGGCCAGCGCGACGCAATCGCCGCGGCGCGGGCGCGGGAGAACGCCGCGTTCCAGGTGCTCCTCGGTGCGCCCGCCAGCATGGAGGCGTTCGCCGCGCTCGGCGCCCGGCGGGAGCCCGACTTCGTGTCGGTCGACGACGCGAACCCGGTGGACCTCTCCGAGTTCGAGGCCCTGCGCCGGGTCTGATCCCGCCGCCCGCGGTACCGGGACCGGTCGGTGCAGGGCTGGACGCTCGCTACGCTCCGGCGATGCAGCTGAATGGTCTGGGTGTGTGGTCGGGGGAGCTGCGCTACGGCGACCCGACGGAGGCGGCGGCCGACGCCGCGGCGCTGGAGGCGATGGGCTACACGGTCCTCTGGATCCCCGACGTGGGCGGCCCGCTGTTCGAGGCCTTCGACAACCTCCTCGCGGCCACGGCGACGGTCACGATCGCGTCGGGCGTGTGCAACGTGTGGCACCACCCGCCGGCCGAGGTGGGGGAGTGGTTCGCCGGGCTGTCGACCGACCATCGCGCTCGGGTGATGCTCGGCATCGGGATCAGCCACGGCCCGCTGATCGGCGACCAGTACGGGCGGCCGCTGGCCACCATGCGCGAGTACCTCGACGGGCTCGACGCGGTGGGCGTCCCGGCCGAGCAGCGCTGCATCGCCGCGCTCGGGCCGAAGATGCTGGAGCTCGCCCGGGATCGCACCGCCGGGAGCCACCCCTACCTGGTGACGCCCGAGCACACCGCGTTCGCCCGCGAGATCCTCGGTCCCGACAAGGGGCTGTTCGTGGAGCAGGGAGTGGTCCTCGAGACCGATGCCGACAGGGCCCGCGAGGTCGCGAAGGGGGCGGTGGCGTTCTACCTCGGGCTGCCGAACTACGTGAACAACTGGAAGCGGTTCGGCTTCACCGACGACGAGATCCAGTCGTGCAGCGACCGGTTCATCGACGAGATCTTCGTGTGGGGCGACGCCGACACGATCCGGGCCCGCGTCGATGCCCACCGCGCGGCCGGCGCCGACCACGTCTGCCTCCAGGTCCTCGGTGCTTCCCAGGCGCCGGGTGGCAACCGCGCCGTGTGGGAGGCCCTCGCTCCCTGAGCCGCCGGACCGGTTCTGCGGACCCGCCGTTGATACGGCCGTCATCGGACCGTGGTTCGCCTGGAGGGAACGCCGGCCCAGCGAAAGGGACTCGGGCTCGGGTGTCCGGCCGAGGCAGGTTGGATACGCTCGACCGTAGGCGACTGGGGGTCGAGCCGATGCGGCGTGAATGCCAGGCGAGCATTGTCGTCGAAGCGCCGGCGACGGAGGTGTGGGACGTCGTCTCGGACGTGACCCGCGTCGGCGAGTGGAGCGGCGAGTGCCGGCGTTGTGAATGGGTGGGTGGCGCCGCGGGGCTCGCGCCGGGTGCGCGCTTCCGAGGGACCAACCGTCGCGGCATGATGCGCTGGGCGCGGCTGAACGAGGTCGACGTCGTCGAAGCGCCCCACGAGCTGGTGTGGCACACCGTGTTCACCGGGTTGCGCCGGGATTCGACCGAGTGGCGGGTCGGTCTGCGTCCGACGCCCGAGGGTACGGAGGTGACGGAGTCGTTCCGGATCGTCCGGCTGTCCCGGGCGATGGAGCGGTTCTTCGAGCTGGTGCAGCCGGCCCATCGCGACCGCTCCCAGGACCTTGCCGACGACCTCGCCCGTCTGAAGTCAGTGGTCGAGGCGCAGGGCGGTTCGTCGGAGACGGGACCATGATCGCCACCCTCGATGTCGCCGACGTGGGGCGTCGGGCCCTGATCCAGGCGATGCGCCGCCGACCGGCACCGGGAGACGTTCCGGGGCTGCGGTGGCTCGACGTCGCCCCTGCGGCGGCGCTCGCGAGCGTGAGGCCGCCCGGCCTCCGGCGTGCCGTGCTGCTCGGGATGTGGGACGACGAAGCCTCCGCGGCCACGTTCGCCGGCACGCATTCGCTCGCACGACGGTTCGCGGGCAACGGGTTCCACGCGGTGCTGCGGCCGCTTCGCGCGTTCGGGAGCTGGCCCGGTCTGCCCGCCGACGTACCTCGCAGCCGCGTGACGCAGTACGACGGGCCCGTCATCGTGACCACGCTCGGACGCCTTCGCCTGTCGCAGGCGGTCCGCTTCCTCCGTGCGAGTCGCCCGGCCGAACGAGCCGCCCTCGACGCCGACGGATTCCTGTGGGGCACTGCCGCCGCGCGCCCGCCGTTCATGGCCACCGTGTCGGCGTGGAGCAGTGACGAGGCGGCGGCCGCGTACGCCTACGCCGACGCGACTGCGGGCCATCCGCGAGCGATCGCTCGGCAGCGACAGAAGGACTTCCACCGCGAGTCGGCGTTCATCCGCTACGCCGTCGTCTCGAGCACGGGAAGCCTCCCGGGCGCGCCGCCCATCGAGTTCACGCCCGACGTCCCGACCTGAGCGCGCTCGTCGGGACGGTGGGAGTGGGCGGCGCCGGAGGAGCTCCAGTGGACGTCGGGCTCACGCGTCGGCGAGGGCCCACATGATCGCGGCCCAGGATGCCGGTTCGTCGCCGACGACCCACCAGCGGTGGTTGGTGCCTCGTTGCACGACCGACTCGCCCGGCCCCAGCTCCACCGTGATGCCGCCGTCGAGCTCCATGGCGACCCGGCCGGAGAGGATCAGGTCGATGTCGATCGTGGGCGTGGCGTGCCAGCCGGACTCCGTCGGCGGTCCCGGCGGCATCGTGACGAGCCGCAGGGCCACGCTGCCCGCCGGGGTGGGGAGCGCCCACGGTCCCTCCGGGTCGCCGCCCTGATCGACGGTCCGCAGCGGAGCCCCGGTCTGCCAGACGTCGTAGACGATGCCGCCGCCGACCGACGCCGGGCACTCGAGCACCCCGTCGCCACCGGTGACGAGTCGCCGACCGAGCTCGCCGGCGCGAGGCCCGAGCGCCGCGGCCGCTGCATCCGGTGCGCCGGGCGTGGGGCGCAGCATGGTCACCCAGTAGGTGCAGGGGCCATCGCCGCCCACCCGCCAGCGGTGGGCGGTGCCCCGCTGCACCACGGCGTCGCCGGGCCGTACCACGGTCTCCGATCCGTCGGCCGTGCCGAGGACGATCTCGCCCTCGAGCACGACCATGAGGTCGAGGGTGTCGGTCGCGTGCATGCCGGGTGCGGCGTCGTCGTCGCCGTCGACCCGCAGCCACTCGCCGGTGAGGGGCATGCGAATCAGGCGGGACGACGCCCCACCGGGCGGCGGCTCCAGGGGGAAGCCGCCGTCGGTGCGGTCGGTGCCGTCGTCCACCGTCCGCACCGGGCCGTCGAGCCACAGCAGCTCACTCACCCCGAAGCTGCCGTCGACGTCGACCGTGAGCGGGGCGGGCCCGTCGCTCGCGATGCCTTCGGGACCCGTGACCACCCGTCGTCCGAACCCCATGACCGTCCCCTTCCGCCTCGACGCGCCCCGACGTCCGTTCACGCCGGCGGCGTCCGTCGTGATAGCACAGGGACCGCACAGCCGACCGCAGACGAGGTGGAGGACCGCCGTGGGTGTCAACCAGCGTGCCCAGATCGTGATGAGCGAGGAGGAGGTCACCCGCTTCGTCGAGCAGAGCCGCATGGTGACGATGGCCACGGTGGGCAAGGAGGGCTACCCGCACCTCGTGGCCATGTGGTACGGCGTGATCGACGGGAAGATCTACTTCGAGACGAAGATGAAGTCGCAGAAGGTGCAGAACCTGCTGCGCGACCCGAAGATCACCTGCATGATCGAGGCCGGCGTCACCTACGACGAGCTGCGGGGCGTCGCCATCGAGGGCAGCGCGCACATCATCGACGACACCGAGGACCCCGAGTACTGGGCCGCCGCGGTCAGCGTGTTCGAGCGCTACAACGGCGAGTACACCGACGAGATGCGGCCGATCGTCGAGATGATGATGAACAAGCGCGTGATCGTCCGGGTCGACCCCGTGCGCGTGCGCTCCTGGGACCACCGCAAGCTCGGCATGGACCCGATGCAGGTGGCCGGCAGCACCGCCGAGTTCATCGGCAACGAGGGCTGAGCCGGCCTCCGCGACGACGGATCAGCGGCCGGTCCAGCGGGGCGGGCGCTTCTCGAAGAACGCGCTGACCCCCTCGCGGGTGTCCTCCGCGTTGTAGATCACCTGCTCGGCGAAGGCCGTGAGCTCCCAGCCGCGGGCCTCCTCGTCGGCGCGCATGCCGTTGAGGAACTTCATGGTCTCCCGCACGGCGACCGGCCCGTTCACGCAGATGCGCTGCGCGAGGGCGAGCGCGCCGTCGAGCGCACCGCCCGGTTCGACGACCTGGCTGACGAACCCGAGCCGCTCGGCCCGCTCGGCGCTGATCGGATCGCCGGTGAGCAGCAGCTCGTGGGCGACGTTGCGGGGGAGCGCGACCGGCGCCCGGAACAGGCCGGCGCACGTGGGCACCAGGCTGCGCTTCACCTCGGGGAGTCCGAACTCCGCGGTGGTCGACGCCACCACGAGGTCGCACGCGAGCACCACCTCCATGCCGCCGCCGAACGCCGGGCCCTCCACCGCGGCGATGAGCGGCTTGTTCCGCACCCGCTTGATCACGCCGTACTGCCCGCCCCGCTCGGTCTCGCTCATCCCGGCCCGCATGTCGGTGCCGGCGGAGAAGCACGCCGTGGTGCCGGTGAGGATGCCGACCCAGAGCGCGGGGTCGTCCTCCAGCTCGTCGAGCGCGGCGCCGATCCCGGCGGTCACCGACGGGTCGATGGCGTTGCGCTTGGCTTCGCGGTCGATCTGCACGACCAGGACGCGGTCGTGGCGCTGCGTGTGCACGGTCTCCGACATGGCCGCGGAGGCT